>NZ_JAFMTR010000058.1 GCF_018682675.1 Sphingopyxis soli | reverse complement strand
GCGGCGGTCCCCCTCCCCATCGCTTCGCGACAGGGAGGATTTTACGTCCGCTCCCCACCCCAATGCTGACTTTACCCCAGCGCTTGGACCTCTTCCGCCAGTGCCAGCCAGCGATCCTCGGCTGCCGCTTTGTCATCGCGCAGCTTGTCGAGCTTTGCCGTCAGCGCATTGAAGCGCGCGTTGTCGCGCGTGAACAGGCTGCCGTCGGAGAGCTCGGTTTCGATGGCCGCCATTTCCTTCTCGATCTCCTCGATCCGGGCGGGGAGCAGGTCGTAGTCGCGCTGGTCCTTGTAGCTCAGCTTCTTGCGCGCCTGCGGTGGGGGAGGCGTGGTTTCGCCGGCTGCGGCCTTGGCTTTCGCGGCGACGGGCTTCACGCGCTTCGCTTCCCAGTCGGCGTAGCCGCCGGCGACGATGTCGACCTTGCCCGATCCGTCGAGGCCGAGCGTCACCGTCACGGTGCGGTCGAGGAAGTCGCGGTCGTGGCTGACGAGAAGGACGGTGCCTTCGTAATCGGCGATAACCTCCTGCAACAGGTCGAGCGTTTCGAGGTCGAGGTCGTTCGTCGGCTCGTCGAGAACGAGCAGGTTCGATTCGCGGGCGAATTCGCGCGCCAGCAAAAGCCGCGAGCGTTCGCCGCCCGAAAGCGCGCCGACGCTGGCGTTGGCGACCCCGGGATCGAACAGGAAGTCCTTGAGATAGCCCTGCACATGCTTCTTGACCCCGCGCACCTCGATCCAGTCGCCGCCGTCGGCGAGGACGTCGCGTACCGTCTTTTCGGGCGCGAGCAGGCTGCGCTGCTGGTCGATGACGATGCCGTCGAGCGTCGGCGCGAGGGTGACATTGCCCTCGTCGGGCTGGATTTCGCCGGTGAGCAGCTTGAGCAAGGTCGACTTGCCCGCACCGTTCGCGCCGACGATGCCGATGCGGTCGCCGCGCTGGACGCGGAAGGTGAAGTCCCTGATGATCGTGCGGTCGCCGAAGCGCTTGGTGATATGCTCGGCGGTGATCACCGATTTCGAGCGGACGTCGTCGTTGGCGAGGCCGAGCTTGGCGACGCCGGGGCCGCCGATCATCGCGGCGCGGGTCGCGCGCATTTCGTGCAGCTTTTCGAGGCGGCCCTGATTGCGCTTGCGGCGGGCGGTGACGCCGCGTTCGAGCCAGTGCGCCTCGAGCCGGAGCTTGGCGTCGAGCTTTTCGGCGGCGCGCGCTTCCTCGGCGAACACCGCCTCCATCCACGCGTCGAAGCCGCCGAAGCCGATCTCCTTGCGGCGGATGCTGCCGCGATCGAGCCACAGGGTCTGGCGTGTCAGGCGGGTGAGGAAGGTCCGGTCGTGGCTGATCGCGACGAAGGCGCCGGTATAGCGCGCGAGCCAGGATTCGAGCCAGTCGATCGCCGCGAGGTCGAGGTGGTTCGTCGGCTCGTCGAGCAGCAGCACGTCGGGATTTTGCGCGAGCGCGCGGGCGATCGCGGCGCGGCGGCGTTCGCCGCCCGAGGCACTCGCGGCCTCGCGCCCCATGTCGATGCCGAGCTGGTCGGCAATGGCGGCGACCTCATGCTCGGGCGGGGCGTCCGGGCCGGCGATGGCATGGTCCATCAGCGTCGCGAAACCGCGGAAGTCGGGCTCCTGCTCGAGCAGCACGACATGCGTGCCGGGGACGATCGTGCGCTTGCCCTTGTCGGGATCGATGCGGCCGGCGAGCAGTTTGAGCAATGTCGTCTTGCCTGCGCCGTTGCGGCCGATGAGCGCGAGCCGGTCGCGCTCGCCGATATAAATGTCGAGATCCTGGAACAGCCAGCCTGAGCCCTGAACCAGACCGACTCCTTCGTAAGAGAGAATGGGGGCAGCCATGATGAACGGCTCGCTACTGGTGCGTTCAGCATCATGCAAGCGCCGTCGGCGCAAAGGCCGGAACGCACCCGCTCCGTCAGCGTTGGAGGGGCGGGCACACAAGGCCGGAACGCCGGTTCACAGGAGAATGAAATGACGAAGCAAATGCTCACCGCTATGGCTGCCGGTCTGGTGCTGGCGGCCGCAACGCCGGCCATCGCGCAGCAAGGAGGTTCGACGGTGACGACAGCTACGACGCAGGGTCCGATTCTGTCCTTCAGCGTGAGCGAGGACGTGCGTTCGCGCCCCGATCAGGCGACCGTCGGCGCCGGGGTGACGACGACAGCGCCGACCGCGGTCGAGGCGATGCGCCTCAATGCCACCGCGATGGACAAGCTGATCGCCGCCGCCAAGGCGAAGGGCATCAAGGCCGAGGACATCCAGACGAGCGGCATCAGCCTGTCGCCGCAATATGATTACAGCAACAACGGCAACGGCCAGCCGCCGCGCTTCATCGGCTATCAGGTGTCGAACAGCGTGCGCGCGACGACATCGAAGATCGACGACATCGGGCCGCTGCTCGACGCGCTGGTCGCGGCGGGCGGCACCAATGTCGACGGCCCGTGGTTCGGGATGAAGGATCCCGACGCGCAGCTCGTCGGCGCACGCGGCGCGGCGATCAAGGCAGCCGAGGCCAAGGCGGCGGACTATGCGCGGCTTGCGGGCTATCGCGGCGCCGAGCTGGTGTCGATCAGCGAGGGTGGCAGCTTTGGCGGGCCGCCGCCGCCGATGCCGCCGATGGTGCGCCTGCAGGCGATGGATGCCAAGGCGACGCCGGTCGAGCCGGGGCAGGTTGCCAATACGCTGACGTTGAGTTTCCAGTATCGGTTGGTTCGGTAATATCGCTCCGGGGAGCCGGCTTCAGGCCAGCTCCCCTTCGGCCCAAGGCCAGGGGCGCTCGCGGAACCATTTGGTGATGATATATTTGCGGCCCTTGCGCACCTTCATCCCGTGGTGGAGCGTGTCGGGGTTGGGGGTGCCGTCGGGGCGGATATTGTTCCATGCGATCAGCTTGCCGGTTTCGGGCTGGTGCATCTTGCCGGTCGCGAGGAAGCGCGTTGCGCCGCCCGCGGGCGGCTCGTTGAGGTAGATCATCAGGGTCCAGCTCCGCTGGCCGGGAATCGCGCAATAGGTTTCCCAGTCGGCGCCGCCGGGATCGAAATAATCGGTGTGCGCCTTGAACTCCTCGCCGACGTCGTAACGCTGTCCCTGCAACGGCTCGCCATATTCGAGCGGGATGCCGGTCAGATCGTGAAGTCGGCGATTGACCGCGGCCACGATCGGCACGCGGTGGTCGAGATCGCAGGTCGAACTGGTCCGGAAGGCTTCGTCGCCGTTGGGGTCGGCGATCGTCGAGGGGCGCGCGTCGCCGTCGATCAGCGCCATCAGCGCGGCGCAGGTGTCGGGGTCGAGAAAGCGCGTCAGCATGAACTGCTGGAGCTTCGGCGAGGGCGCGCGGCGGATGCCGGGGACCGCGGAGAGCCGGTCCGCGGTGCGGTCGGCGCCCGAGGTCGCCATGTCGACATGATCGTTGCCAGCCATGGCGCGCTTTTAGTGACGCGGGGCGATGCGAACAATGCTTGACGAACAGGGGGTGCGCGCCTATCGCCGCGCGCTGTCGCAGGCGGTTTCGCCCGGCGTGTGGCGATCATAGCTCAGTTGGTTAGAGCGCCGGTTTGTGGTACCGGAGGTCGTGGGTTCGAGCCCCATTGGTCGCCCCATTTTCACCATCGTTGCGCATATGCGGGATTTGGGGTGACACTGGCCCCATGACGGATTATTACGCCTTAACGTAATTTTCTAACGCGAGGAGTCGCGCATGTCTGCTGTCTGGGATTTCGCCGATTTCGACGATCATGAGCATGTCCACATGTTCCGCGATCGGGCGAGCGGGCTGACGGCGGTCATCGCGGTCCATTCGACGCACCTCGGCCCCGGCGCGGGCGGGGTGCGATACTGGCATTATCCGCAGCGCGCCGCGGCGATCACCGACGCGCTGCGCCTGTCGCGCGGCATGAGCTACAAGAATGCGATGGCGGGACTGCCCATGGGCGGCGGCAAGGGTGTGATCCTGGCCGACGAGAATGGCGCCAAGACGCCCGAACTTCTGGCCGCATTCGGCCGCGCGGTCGAGTCGCTGGGCGGCGCCTATGTGACCGCCGAGGATGTCGGGATCACCGACGCGGATATGGTCGAGATCGCCAAGCATACGAAGCATGTCAGCGGCCTGCCCGTCGCGAGCGGCGAGGCCGGCGGCGATCCGGGGCCGTTCACCGCGCTGGGCGTCTATCTGGGCATCAAGGCGGCGATCCGCGAAGGCCTGGGCACCGACAACGCGGCGGGCGTGCGCGTCGCGATCCAGGGCGTCGGCAGCGTCGGCGGCGGGGTCGCGCGGCGGCTGGCGGCCGAGGGCGCGAAGCTGACGCTGGCCGACGTCAATCTGGCGCGCGCCAAGGCGCTGGCCGAAGAGCTGGGCGCCGAACTCGCCGATTCGGCGGCGATCATGGAGATCGAGGCCGATGTCCTCAGCCCCAACGCGCTCGGCGCGATCCTGACCGAGCGCAGCATCGAGAAACTGCGCGTGCCGATCATCGCGGGCGGCGCGAACAACCAGCTGGCGACCGCGGCCGACGGCCAGCGCGTGCACGATCGCGGCATCGTCTATGCCCCCGACTATGTGATCAACGCGGGCGGCATCATCAACGTCGCGCTGGAATATCTGGGGCAGGGCAGCCAGGACGAGGTCGAGAATCGCATTCACCTGATCCCCGGGCGGCTGGCCGAAATCTGGGCCGAGAGCAAGGCGAGCGGCACGCCGGCGTCGGTCGTGGCCGACCGGATGGCGC
>NZ_JAFMTR010000057.1 GCF_018682675.1 Sphingopyxis soli | reverse complement strand
ATCCATTTTTCCAGCGCTGCGCGAATGGACCCCGGATCAAGTCCCGGGTGACGAGACAAGGAAAGACAACTTCCGGTCGACACCGGTCATCTGCCACGGTGCGGATCGCTCGACCGCAACCCGTCGTCACCGGACCAGAACGCCGCCCTTCATGACATGGTCGATCTTTTCGAGGGACCGTATCTCTTTCAGCGGATCGGCCTTGACCGCGATCATGTCCGCATAGCGCCCCGGTACGATCGCGCCGACGTCGGCGCGGCCCATCTCCTCCGATGCGCGGCCGGTCGCAGCCTGAATTGCCTGCATCGGGGTCATGCCGTATCTGACCATATAGGCGAATTGCCGCGCGTTGAGTCCGTGCGGATAGACCCCGGCGTCGGTCGCGAAGCCGATGTTGACGCCCAGTTCGACCGCCCGTTTGAATGCCGCCCGCTGGGTGTCGGTGGTCTCGCGGTTCTTGCGCAGATATTCCTCCGGCCAGCCTTCCTTCGTGCCGACATTGTCGATGTAGTCGCCGTTGTAGATGTCCATCGCGAGCCAGGTGCCGTGCTTCTTCGCAAGCTCTAACGTCGCTTCGTCGGCAAGGCTGGCATGCTCGATGCTGTCGACCCCGGCGTTGATCGCATTCCGGATGCCGATCGCGCCGTGCGCGTGCGCGGTGACGCGTTTACCCCGGGCGTGGGCAACCTGCACGATCGCGCGCAGCTGGTCTTCGGTGAGCTCGGGTGCGCCGGGTTCGGTACCGATCGCGAGGACGGCGCCGGTCGCGATAGCCTTGATGAAGTCGGCGCCGTGGTCGAGCAGATATGTGGCCTTTTCCGCCGCTTCCTCGGGCGTCGCCGCGACACCGAGCCGCATGTCGGGCGGAAGCTGGTCGTTCGGCACAACGCCGTTGAGTTCGCCGCCGCCGCCGGGAATGGTCAGATAGGCGCCCGCGACCCACATGCGCGGCCCCGGCACGTCGCCGCGATCGATCGCGTTGCGCAGCGCCACGTCGGTGAGACCGCGATAGGTGCCGACGTCGCGTACGCTGGTAAAGCCCGCGTCGAGTGTAACCCGAGCGTTGCGCGCGCCGACGAGAGCGGTCTCGGCGGGCGAGGCTTTCATGGGCGCGGCAAGGTCCGCGCTTTGGCCTAGGTCGGCGAGATGCGTGTGGAGATCGATCAGTCCGGGCAGGACGGTATAGGCCGACCAGTCGACGATCGTCGCGCCGTCGGGTGCCTTGCCGCACGGCTCGACCGCCTTGATATGCTCGTCGACGATGGTGACGCACTGGCTGGTGCGCACCTCGTTCGACAGGCCGTCGATCAGCCGCCCGGTCCGGACATAGACGGTTTCGGCGGAAGCGGGGACGGCGGCGAGCGCCGCCGCTGCGATCAGAGCGAAGCGTCGAAGGTGTCGCACTGACGCGGGTCCCCCGTCTGCAGGCCGCGGCGCAGCCAGGTCATGCGCTGCTCGCTCGTGCCGTGGGTGAAGCTTTCGGGGACGGGGCGCTGGCCCGCCGAGCGCATCAGCGTGTCGTCGCCGATGGCATTGGCGGCGCGCATCGCTTCTTCCATATCGCCGGGCTCCATCACGGTCTGCCCGTCCTTGTTGCGGGCGCGATTCGCCCACACGCCGGCGTAGCAATCGGCCTGCAGCTCCATGCGGACTTGCAGCGCATTGCCCTCCGCCTGCGACGCGCGTTGCTGCGCGCGGCGAACCTGATCGGAAATTCCTGTGATCGTCTGGATATGATGGCCGACCTCGTGCGCGACGACATAGGCCTGTGCGGCGTCGCCCGCCGCGCCGAAGCGGTTCGCGAGTTCGTTGAAGAATTGCGTGTCGAGATAAACGCCCTGATCGGCGGGGCAGTAGAAAGGGCCCATTGCCGACTGCGCGGCGCCGCAGCCCGATCGATTCTGATCGGTGAAGAAGTTGAGCGTCGGTTTGCGGTAGCCGGTTATCAGGCTGCCCCACACCTGATGCGTCGAGCCGAAGACATTGCAGGCGAATTTTTCGGCGGCCGTGTCGCACGCGACGCCCTGTGGTGCGCCGCGGCTGTCGGCCATCGGATCGGCGGTGCCGCTGCTCAGCATGTTCGATCCCGGGCCGAGGAGGAAGAACGCGACGACACCGATCAGCAGGATCGTCCCGCAGCCCATTTTTCGCCCGAGCAGCATCGGCAGCAGGCCGAAGAGCAAACCGCCCATGCCGCCGCCTCCACCGCCCCCGAACCCGCCGCCTCCCCGTCCGAGGTCGCGAATGTCGTCGCCGGGATCATAATCGTCGAGGCGCATGGGGCTCTCCCGCCGCTAAATGTCTGTGCGGAGGCGATTGTGGCAGCAGCGCGTTGCAATTGGAAGGGGCTTCGCGCCGTGACACACGCCTTGCAATTGCTCCTGCTGCGGTGCACAAAAGGCGCGGGTGCCGAACGCAGAAAAGGATCGTCCGAGTCCATGCCCCGCCGTGCCGCCCGCGCCGCCCTCCCGCTTCCCGATCTGGTCGTGCTCGTCCTTCAGGGCGGGGGCGCGCTCGGGGCGTTTCAGGCGGGGGTTTACGAGGCGCTGATCGATCTCGGCATCGAGCTGGACTGGGTCGCTGGCATCTCGATCGGCGCGGTCAACGCTGCGATCATTGCCGGGAATCCGCGTGACGAGGCGGTCGGCAAGATGCGGCAATTCTGGGAAGGCGTGTCGTCCGCGCTGCCGCCGCTGCCGATCGCCGACAATGATCTGCTGCGCGAATGGACGCATCTTGGCGCGGCAGCGCAGGTCGCGACCTTCGGCGTGCCCGGCTTCTTCGTCCCCCGTATGCCGCCACCGATGTTCGCCGCGAAGCAGACGCCGGCCGCGGTGAGCTTTTACGACACCGAGCCGCTGGCCGCGACGCTCGACCGGCTGGTCGACTGGGACCGGCTCAACAATGGCAAGGTGCGGCTGTCAGTCGGCGCGGTGGCCGTCGAGACCGGGAATTTCCGTTATTTCGACACGACCACCGACACGATCGATGCCCGGCACATCATGGCGTCGGGCGCGCTGCCGCCCGGACTGCCGCCGGTCGAGATCGACGGGGTCTGGTACTGGGACGGCGGCATCGTGTCGAACACGCCGCTCGAGCATGTCGTCGAGAGCGCGAACGAGGACATGCTCGTCTTTCAGGTCGACCTGTTCCCGGCGCGCGGCGAGCGCCCGCACGACCTCGAAGAGGCGTGGTCGCGAGAGAAGGACATCCGTTATTCGAGCCGCACGCGGCGCATCTCCGACGGGCTGGTGCGGCGGCGCAAGGAACACCGGCTGATCGACCGGATGCTGAGGAAACTGCCGCCCGAAGCGCGCGACCTGCCCGAGGTGAAGGCGGTCGAAAAGATGGTCGACTGCAAGGCGCTCAACGTCGTGCAATTGATCCACCAGCCGCCCGCCTGGCAGACGGGCGCGCGTGATTTCGAATTTTCGCGTTCGACGATGGAGGTCAACTGGGCGCTTGGCCGCGATGCGGTCGAGGCGGCGATGAAGGGCGGGCAATTGCTCGCCGAAAGTATCGTCGAGGGACGTTCCGACAGCTTCGCCGTCCAGTCGGACATGCTGCGCCCGAAAGACGGCTGAATCTCCCCGAAAAATCCCCCCGCCTGAAAGGAAATATCATGCGTCTCCAAGGAAAGACCGCCCTTGTCACCGGATCGACCTCCGGCATCGGCCTCGGCATCGCAAAGGCGTTCGCCGCCGAGGGGGCGAATATCATCATCAACGGCTTCGGCGAGGCGGCCGCGATCGAGGCCGAGCGCGCGGCGCTGGCGGTGCTGAACGGCGGCAAGGCTGTCTATGACGGCGCCGACCTCACCAAGCCCGACGAGATCGAGGCGATGTTCAAGCGCGCCGACAAGGATCTCGGCGGGGTCGACATCCTCGTCAACAATGCCGGGATGCAGTTCGTCTCGCCGGTCGAGGATTTTCCGCCCGAGAAATGGGACATGATCATCGCGCTCAACCTGACCGCGGCGTTTCACACCATCCGTCACGCCGTGCCGGGAATGCGCAAGAAGAAATGGGGGCGGATCATCGGTACCGCTTCGGCGCACTCGCTCGTCGCCTCGCCGTTCAAATCGGCCTATGTCACCGCGAAGCACGGGCTTGCCGGCCTGACCAAGACCGTCGCGCTGGAGGTTGCCGACGCCGGGATCACGGTCAATTGCATCAGCCCTGGCTATGTCTGGACCCCGCTGGTCGAAAACCAGATTCCCGACACGATGAAAGCGCGGCACATGACGCGCGAGCAGGTGATCAACGACGTGCTGCTTGCGGGGCAGCCGACGAAGCAGTTCGTGACGGTCGAGCAGGTCGCGGCGATCGCCGCTTTCCTGACGCGCGACGAGGCGGCGAACATCACCGGCGCAAACCTCAGCGTCGACGGCGGTTGGACCGCGGCCTGAGCATCGCGCTTGAGCATTGGCCTTTCGCCTCCTAAGCTCCGGCAAAACGCCGGGCAGGAGGCAAGGGCAATGGGGGGTCGCATCCCGAAATTTTCGATGCTTTGCGCGGGTGCGCTGGGACTCGGCGCTTGCACCACGATCGCGGCGCAGCCGCCTTCGGAAGCCGATGCGCCGACGCCCGCGCCGGCGGCCGAGACCGCCGGAACCTGGCGCGCGACCGCGACCGATCGGGATCGCGAGCGCGTTCGCAATTGGTATTCGAGCTGGACCGCCGCGCTCGCCGATGCGCGTGCCAAGGGCTATGGCGCGAGCATCGATCGCGAAGGCGTCCTGCTCCAGCCCCGGGCGGCGCTACCGAATCCACATCTTCCCCCCGGCGACTATCGCTGCCGCACGGTCAAGGTCGGCACGCAGGGGCGCGGGACGATCGGCTATATCGCCTATGACTGGTTCCGCTGCCGCGTCGCGCCCGAACAGGGACTGACGAGCATGACCAAGCTGACCGGGTCGCAGCGCCCGGTGGGGCTGGTCTTTCCGGACAATCTGACGCGGCAGGTCTTCCTTGGTACGCTGGTGCTCGGCGACGAGTCGATGGCGGTCAGCTATGGCAGCGACCGGATGCGCGACATGGCGGGGCTGGTCGAGCGTATCGGCGACAATCGCTGGCGGCTGGTGCTGCCGTCGCCGGCCTATGAATCCTTGCTCGACGTGATCGAGCTCGTTCCGGCAAACTAAATGGGGGAATCGACATGCGGATATTGTGGACGGGCATTGCTGCCCTTGCGCTGACGATGCCGGCCGCAGCGCAGGAAATCGGCGGCGAGGTGCAGAAGCAGATGCCGTCGCTGATGAACATCTACAAGGATCTGCATGCCAATCCCGAACTCAGCTTCATGGAAGTGCGCTCGGCCGGCATTCTGGCGGCCGAAGCGCGCAAGCTGGGGTTCGAGGTAACCGAAAAGGTCGGCGGAACGGGCGTCGTCGCGGTGTTGAAGAATGGTCCGGGGCCGGTGGTCCTCGTCCGCGCCGACATGGACGGGCTGCCGGTGGTCGAACAGACGGGGCTTCCCGGGGCATCGAAGGTACGCGTTACCACCAAGGAAGGCGTCGAAACCGGCGTCATGCACGCCTGCGGTCACGACACGCATATGACCGCCTGGGTCGGCGTCGCGCGGCTGATGGCGGCGAACAAGGACAAATGGTCGGGCACGCTGGTGATGATCGGCCAGCCCGCCGAGGAACGCGGCGCGGGTGCGCGGATGATGCTCGCCGACGGGCTGTATACGCGCTTCCCCCGGCCGGAATATGCGATCGCCTTCCACGACGCCGCGGGCTTTCCGGCGGGGATGATCGGCTATACGCCGGGCTATGCGCTCGCCAATGTCGACAGCGTCGATATCCTCGTAAAGGGGCTCGGCGGGCATGGCGCCTATCCGCAGGCGACGAAGGATCCGATCGTGCTCGCCAGCCGGATCGTGACCTCGCTGCAGACGCTCGTTTCGCGCGAGATCAGCCCGCTCGACAGCGCGGTGGTGACGGTCGGCAGCTTTCACGCCGGCGCCAAGCATAATATCATCCCGGACGAGGCGCGGCTGCAGCTGACCGTGCGGAGCTACACCGACGAGGTGCGGGCAAAGCTGCTCGACGGGATCGCGCGGATCGCGAAGGGCGAGGCGATCGCTGCGGGCATTCCCGAAGACAGGATGCCCGTCGTGACCGTCGAAAAGGACGAGTTCACCCCGGCGATGTTCAACACCGTCGACTTCACGAACGAAATGGCGGGCTTCCTCAAAACGCGTTTCGGCGAGAAGCGAGTCATGCAACTGCCGCCGGTGATGGGCGGCGAGGATTTCAGCCGCTTCTCGCGCGAAGAGAACAAGGACATCAAGAGCCTGATCATCTGGGTCGGCGGCGTGCCGCAGGCCGAGTTCGATGCGGCGAAGAAGGAAGGCCGGACCCTGCCGAGCCTGCACTCGCCCTTCTGGGCGCCCGATGCCCCCGTCGTCATTTCGACCGCGACCGAGGCGCTGACGGCGATGGCGATGAAGTTGATGCCGAAGGGGTAGGCGGAAAGGCAGAAAGCCGTCACGGCTCCCGTGGAAAGTCGTCATTTGCGGACGCAGAACGGCTCGTCGAGGCTGACCGGGGCCGATCGGGCCATGCTATTGTTTCCCAAATAAATTGGGATAGACCTGTCCGTGAGGCTGTGGTGAGCGAGGATATGCCTGCCAAAGACCCTGTATCCAGCCTGTCCGCGTGCCTTACCGACCGGGAGCTGGAAATTCTGCGCCTGTTGGCTGCAGGGCATACCGTGAAGACGATCGCCGCGCGTCTGGATCGTTCGGAAACCTCGATCAACGAGCGTTTGCGTACAGCCCGCCGCAAGACAGGCGTCGGTAGCAGCCGCGAACTGGCGCGTCTTGTGGATGCCCAGAAAAATTGTGACAAAAATATCGATCTTTCGGCGCAGCGCTCCTCCGTGGAGGACTTGGCACACACCGCGACCATCGGGGTTCGCGGGTCGAAAGGAATGATCGTCATGCTTATCGCACTACCCTTGGCTGCCGCCGGATTGATGATCGCGGTCGCGCCGTCCGCCGATTCCGCCGCAAAGCGCGATACCGTTTACAGCACGGCATCGCGGCAACCGCCGCTGGCCGGAAGCTGGTCGCTGGATGCGTCGCAGATGCCGGAGGAAGAGCGCCCCCAACGGGTGACGATGACCTTCCGCGCATCGCCGGACGGAAAATGGACGACGCGCGTCGAAATCGTCGCACCCGACGGTTCCAGCAAGCATTCGGAATCGACCGCCGCTCTCGATGGCGTCGCGGTGCCGATCACCGGAAATATGGACTTCATCGACAGCGTTGCGCTGCGCCAGCCGGCTCCGAACACGCTGGTCATGACCCTGGGAAAGGCGGGCGCCCGGGTGTCGACGCGGGTCTATACCGTGGCCAAGGATCGGAAAACCATGACCGAAACGATCGTCTGGTCCGGCGACAGTCGTCAAAAACTGGAAACGACGCACTTCAATCGCATCGATTGATCGCGACCTGAACGCGTGCGGATTGCAGCGGAGCGGTGGTGATTATTTTCCGGCTTCCAGCGTTTTGAGCCATCCCAGAACCTCCGCCTGCAACCGTATGCGGGCATCGGACCAGCTATGGTCGGTCGCAACGTGCAGCGTTTTCAGTTTCGTTCCGCCGCCGGCAGCGATCGCCTTGGTCAGCCCGTCGCTCATCCCGGCAAGACCGTCGTCGGAGGTCAGCACGAACAGATTCGTCTGCATCAGGTCCGGTGCTGCTTTCGCGAAGTCGAAGCGGTCCTTGTTGGCGATAATCTCGTCGGCCATCGCTTCGGGCGTCGCTCCCGCCAGCGCTTCCATGCCGTTACGAGCAAGCAGCGCCGCGGCCTGATCGCGCGGGAGGGAGCCGATCAGGCCCATATTGCCCGCCGAAATCATCGCCGCGCCGATCAGACCCTTGTCGTGCGCGGCGGTGAGGGCGGCGACCCAGCCGCCCATGCTGTGGCCGATGATGACGAGGCGCTTCGGGTCGATCCGGAGTTTCGCGGCGTTGGCGGGATCGCGCGCGAAGGCGAGCACGGCGTTCGCGTCCTCCAGATTGCCCGCGAAGCGGTAATCGCCGGGGCTGCCCCACGAGCCGCGATAGTTGAAGGTGATCACCGTCCAGCCCGCGCGGCGCATCGCCTGCGCGAGGTCGAGATTCTTCTCGTTGCCGGGCAAGCCGTGGCAGAGGATAACGGTCGGGTGCGGCCCCACGCCCGCGGCGACATAGACGACGCCGTTGATTTCGACCCCGCCGCTGGGGATGTGGACGACCTCCATCGCGGCGGGATCGGCCTTGTCGACGGGCGGATCGGTGTAGATGACGGCGGGGAGTTCGGGCGGCTGCGCGAATGCGCCGCCGGTCAGCATTGGAGGCAGGGCGAGCAGCGCGGCGATCCAGGTCTTCATCGTTTTTCCCCGTTGATTTCGAAGCTGCGCCGCGACCGCTCGCTACTCCTGTTTTTCCACCATTCTAATGTTGAAATCTAGGTAACCAGCCACATTCAACGTGAAGACAACTCCGCCAAAACACTCATAATGCGTTCGAGGTGTCACAAAGATATTCAACGATTTGATCGGCTGTCCTTCTCCGTCCTTCATCTCGCGATAGGATCGTGCAAAAATTAAGAGCTGGACGGAATCAACACGATTCTCACCGAAATGAACATCGCATTGGAGGCGATCCTTTTCGTTTCGGGAATCGACGTAGACGAACATGTCGGGGCTCCCGAGTGCGGCTATATCGTATATGTCGTCGCCAGCGATCAGCGGATTATCAGTTATGTCAAAACGAGCGAAGCGTAGATTGCCACCAAGACCAAGTTTGCGACCGAGCGACACGTTGGCCGCCTTGTAAAGCTCTAGAAAATCGGAAAATCGTACGAGGCCGTCGGCCGATATCCGGATACGCCCGTCGGGTTTGTTTTGGATGACTGTCAGAAAATCTGCAGCAGAGATTCGATCTCCATTGCGGCGAAGGTTGCCGTCGACGAGCAAATCATATTCGTCGATATCGGGGGCCTCCTCATCGTGATATTTATCGACTAACGGCCAAGACATAAGGCTCATGCTGTCTAGGACTCTATAAGATTGCTGTGCTGCCGCCATGCCGGACCAAGGCACAGTAAACATTAAGGCAGCGGTCATTTTCCAGAGGTTTATCCGTGCTATCAACTGGCGTCCTTTCTCTAAATTTCTTTGTGCTTGCGAGGGACTAGCTGATCGATGCTCCACCCCATCTCACACCTTCGATAAAGCGTCTGGCTCCCGCCGCGGCGCCTTCGCGTAGCGGGGCGACACCCGCATGGGCTTCGTATGAAAGCGCCCCCTCGATATCAAAATCCCATTGGCGGTAGGCGCTGAGGCGGTCGCTGTTCATGCACGGCTGCGGGAAGGCGGAGATCTGCTTGGCGAGTTCGATGGCGGCGGTAAGGGCCGTGCCATCGGCGACCAATCGGTCGGCGAGGCCGATGCCCAGCGCTTCGTCGGCCGCGACGGGGCGGCCGGTCAGGATCATATCCATCGCGCGGCCCTGTCCGACGATACGCGGCAGGCGAACGGTGCCGCCATCGATCAGCGGCACGCCCCAGCGGCGGCAATAGACACCGAATATGGCGCTTTCCGCGGCAACGCGCATGTCGCACCAGAGCGCGAGTTCGAGTCCGCCGGCGACGGCATGGCCTTCGACCGCAGCGATCACGGGCTTTTCGAGCAGCATTCGCGTCGGTCCCATCGGACCGGGGCCGTCGGGGTCGTAGCGGGATGTGCCGACCGCACCGAGATCGAATCCCGCGCAGAATTGGCCCGCGCTGCCGGTCAGGATCGCGACACGCGCGTTGTCGTCCCCGGCAAAGGCCGTGAACGCCTCGCGGAGAGCCAGCGCGGTCAGCGGGTCGACGGCGTTGCGCTTGGCGGGCCGGTCGATGGTGACGATCGTCACCGGGCCATCATGGTCGATCCGGACGGTCATGGTTTCTCCCCAAAGCTCGGCGATCCGATGCCCTGACGGGCTAGCACGACCGGAGGGGGAGGGGCAAAGCCTTGCAACGCGTCCGCCTCTACCCTACATAGAGGTTATGCGGGCCGGGCCCCTCTGGCGTCGGCGGAAGAAATTCCGCCACGTGATGTCGGACCGCATCGGGTGACACCGATGCTTGGCCTACCTCCCCTCAATCCCGGGTCCGGCGTCGGCGTCACCTGCTTGATTTCATCAATCAGGAGGCCCTTATGACTTTCAGATCGCGTTTTTACCGGCTGACCGAACTGCACCGCCAGATCGACGATGCGCTGCGCCGCGAGAACCGGCGCCGCGGCGCCGATCCGTTCCGGCTGCTGCGGCTGAAGACGCTGAAGCTCGCGGTGCGCAAACGGCTCGCGAGCCTGTCGCGCCAGCCCGCGCTCGCAATCTAACCCACCATAAGACAAAGCCAGAGACGCTGCCCGAGGAGGGCGGCGCCTTTGGCATATGCCAGGGATCATCATCATGGAATTTCTGTTCGCCGACTGGCTGGGTACCCCGGCCTGGTTCTGGCTCGCCTTCATCAGCCTGGTCGTCGCGCTGACCGCGTTCGACCTCGGGATCCTCAACAAGGAAAACAAGGAGATGGGGATCGGCGAGAGCCTGAAGCTCTCGGTGCTCTACATCACGATCGCGCTCGCCTTCGGCGCGTGGATATGGATCGAGAAGGGCGGCGAGGCCGGCCTGCAATATTACACCGGCTTCTTCATCGAGAAGGCGCTGTCGATCGACAATATCTTCGTCATTTCGCTGATCTTCGCGACCTTCGCGATCCCGCCGCGCTACCAGTATCGCGCGCTCCTCTGGGGTATCGTCGCGGTGATCGTGCTGCGTGGGATCATGATCGCGGGCGGCGCGGCGCTGGTCACCGAATATGGCTGGCTGCTATATGTCTTCGCGGCGTTCCTCGTGTTCACGGGCATCAAGATGCTGTTCGCGGGCGAGAAGCCGATGGACGTTGCGGGCAACCCGGTCGTCAAATGGCTGTCGCGGCACATCCCGATCACGCACGAGCTGCATGGCGAGAAATTTTTCGTGCGCGTGCCCGATACGAAGACCGGCAAACTCGCGCTCGCCGCGACGCCGCTGTTCCTGGCGCTGGTCGTCATCAACCTTGCCGACCTGGTGTTCGCGGTCGACAGCGTGCCCGCGATCTTCGCGATCACGACCGACACGTTCATCGTCTATACGTCGAACATCATGGCGATCCTCGGCCTGCGCGCGCTCTATTTCGCGCTCGCGGCGATGGTGCACCGCTTCCATTACCTGAAATATGCGCTGGCACTGGTGCTGGTGTTCATCGGCTCGAAGATTTTCGTCGCCGACTTCGTCCTTGGCGGCGACAAGTTCCCGCCGCTGGTCAGCCTCGGCGTGACGGTCGCGCTGATTGCGGGCGGCGTGATCTGGTCGCTCGTCAAGACGAAGAGCGAGGAGCCTGCGGCAATGTGATGCGGGGGGCGGGTGGAAACGCCCGCCTCTTACACCGCCATCAGCAGGACGTCGTCGTCGCGTGGAGCCGCGGCCTCGAACGAGGGCAGGGGCTCGAATTCTTCATCCTCGACCTGCGCGGCGCCAAGCCCGTCGAGCTTGAAATGACCGAGCCGGCGTTCGTCGTCGGAGCGCCAGGCCTTGTCGAGATTGAGCGCGCTGATGAACAGGGCGCCGTGGCGTTCGAACATCTGGTGCGGGGCCAGCGTCATGCGCGTGCCATTATACAGGGCGGTGACCCGCCGACGGCGCGCGATGGCTTCCATCACCTTCAACCGTGTTTCGTCCATTGAAATTACCTTGGGGAGGATTTTGTGCGTTGCAACAAGATGCACATTCCGCGCGCGACCGGCAAGTGGAAAACGTTGTCATAAACACAGCTTTCCTTGCCCCGGACCCAATAAAAATGTCCGCCGGAGGCCGTATTGGCTTCCGACGGACAGGCTTTCCTCCCCAGGAAAGCTCGGGAGGCGCGGAGCGACAGGTCGCAAGGGCTCCGCGCCAAACGGGGTGGCACGAGGGGGTGCAACGGGCCCCTCGTGCCGAACTCGTATCAGGCGGCGAACTGGTTCATCGTATTGTCCTTGCCCGCGGCCTTCAGGGCCGCTTCGCCGGCGAAATATTCCTTGTGATCGTCGCCGATGTCGCTGCCCGACATATTCTGGTGCTTCACACAGGCGATGCCCTGGCGGATTTCGGCGCGCTGGACACCCTTGACGTAGCCGAGCATCGCCTCGTCGCCGAAATATTCCTTGGCGAGATTGTCGGTGCTGAGCGCCGCGGTGTGATAGGTCGGCAGGGTGATCAGGTGGTGGAAGATTCCCGCCCGCTTCGCCGCGTCGCGCTGGAAGGTGCGGATACGGTTGTCGGCCTCTTCGCTGAGTTCGGTGTCGTCGTAATCGACGCTCATCAGCTTGGCGCGGTCATAGGCGGACACGTCGCGGCCTTCCTCGGCCCAGCTGTCGTAAACCTGCTGGCGGAAGTTCAGCGTCCAGTTGAAGCTCGGTGAGTTGTTGTACGCGAGCTTCGCATTGGGGAAGACCTCGCGGATGCGGTCGACCATGCCGGCGATCTGTTCGATGTGCGGCTTTTCGGTCTCGATCCACAGCAGATCGGCGCCGTTCTGCAGGCTGGCGATGCAATCCATGACGCAGCGGTCCTCGCCGGTTCCGGGGCGGAACTGATAGAGGTTCGAGGGCAGGCGCTTCGGGCGCATCAGCTTGCCGTCGCGGTTGATCAGGACGTCGCCGGGGTTGCCCGCGCCCTCGACCTCTTCGCAATCGAGGAAGCTGTTGTACCGGTCGCCGAGGTCACCGGGTTCCTTCGAATAGGCGATCTGCTTGGTGAGGCCCGCGCCGAGGCTGTCGGTGCGCGTCACGATGATGCCGTCCTCGACGCCGAGTTCCATGAAGGCGTAGCGGCAGGCGCGGATCTTCGCGATGAAGTCTTCGTGCGGCACCGTGACCTTGCCGTCCTGGTGGCCGCACTGCTTTTCGTCCGAGACCTGATTTTCGATCTGGAGCGCGCAGGCACCAGCCTCGATCATCTTCTTGGCGAGCAGGTAGGTCGCCTCGGCATTGCCGAAGCCGGCGTCGATGTCAGCGATGATCGGCACGACGTGCGTTTCGTGATTGTCGATCGCAGCCTGGACCTGTTTTGCCTTGAGCTCGTCGCCCTCGGCGCGCGCGGCGTCGAGGTCGCGGAACAACATGCCGAGTTCGCGCGCGTCGGCCTGGCGCAGGAAGGTGTAGATTTCCTCGATCAGCGCCGGGACGCTGGTCTTTTCGTGCATCGACTGGTCGGGCAGCGGGCCGAATTCGCTGCGCAGCGCGGCGATCATCCAGCCCGAGAGATAGATGTAGCGGCCCTTGACGGTCCCGAAATGCTTCTTGACCGAGATCATCTTCTGCTGCGCGATGAAGCCGTGCCAGCAGCCGAGCGACTGGGTGTAGTTGGCGGGGTCGGCGTCGTAGGCGGCCATGTCGGCGCGCATGATGCGTGCGGTGTAGCGGGCGATGTCGAGCCCGGTGCGAAATTTGTTCTGGGCGCGCATCCGGGCGACGCTTTCGCCGCTGATGCCGTCCCAGGTGCCGTCATAGTCGCGGATGAGGCGGCCTGCCTGCGCCATGTCTTCGGTGTAGCCCATCGTTCGAATCCCTTGTGGAGAGGTGATGGGTGGAAGTTGGCGAAGGTGCCGCGCAAAGTGAAAAGCTTTGTCAATAATATTTGTGAAATACGGCGATAAGGTGTAAATCATTATGTAAAGTAGTAAAGAAAGTTACAGTTCATGGCGGAGCGGCGGGTGTTTGCGGGGCCGGCGGTGCGCAAGGTGCGGCGCGAGGCGGCGATGACGCAGGCGGCGATGGCCGAGGCGCTCGACATCTCGCCGAGCTATCTCAACCTGATCGAGCATGGCCAGCGGCCGCTGTCGGCGACGGTGATCGTGCGGTTGGCCGAGCGCTTCGGGTTCGATGCCGCGAAGCTGGGCGCCGAAGACGTGCCGGGCGGGCTTGCCGGGCTGCGGCGGCGGCTTGCCGACCCGCGCTTCGCCGACCTCGGCATTGGACCGCAGGAGGTCGAGGAGTGGCTGCAGACCGCGCCCGCGACCGCCGCTGCCTTCGCCCGCCTGTTCGATGCCGCCCCCGAGGAACGCGGCGAAGCGCAGGGCGATGCTCCCGAAGTTGCCGCGGTGCGCCGCGCGATCGAGCAATGGCGCAACCATTTTCCCGATTTGGATGCGCGCGCCGAGGAACTGGCCGACGAGCTGCGGCTCGCGGGCGGCGACCTTTATGGTACGATTTCGGAGCGTTTGCGCACACGGCACCAGCTGGGGATCCGGATCTTGCCGAGCGACGTGATGCCCGACCGGCTGCGCTGGCTCGACTGGCACGCGCGGCAACTGATGCTGAACGAGCTGCTGCGCCCCGCGTCGCGCACCTTCCAGGCGGCGGCGACGCTGGCGCAGATCGAGGCGAAGGACGAGATCGACGCGCTGGTTGCGGGCGCGGGGTTCGCCGAGGCGGCGGCGGCCCGCATGTTCGAGCGCCACCTGATCCACTATTTCGCCGCGGCGCTGATGATGCCTTATGGCCGCTTCCTGCGCGCGTGCGATGCGACCGGCTATGATCTGCTGCTGCTCCAGCGGCGCTTCGGCGCGGGTTATGAGCAGGTTGCGCACCGGCTGACGACGTTGCAGCGCGTCGGCGCGCGCGGCCTGCCCTTTTTCATGCTGCGCATCGACCGCGCCGGGCAGGGGAGTAAGCGCTATGCGGGGGCGAGCCAGTCGCCGCTGGTCGACGGCGACGCGCGCTGCCCGCTGTGGGGGGTGCATGAAGCCTTTGCACGCCCCGGCGAAGTGATCGCCGATCTGGTCGAGCTGGAAGACGGCTCGCGCTGGTTCACCCAGTCGCGTTCGGTCGCCGCCCCCGGCGCGAGCGGCAGCGGGACGCCCGCGCGCTTTGCCGTGTGCGTCGGGGTCGACGCGAAGGTCGCGGCGCCCCTGATCGCCGCGCGCGGGATCGACCTGATGCGCAGCCCCGCGACGCCGATCGGGCTCGGTTGCCGCCGCTGCACGCGCAGCGGCTGCATCCAGCGCTCGATGCCGCCGCTGGGCCGCCCGCTGCGTTTCCGCGAAGGCGAGCGGGGCGTGAGCGCGTTCGATTTCGCGGGCGACTAGAGTGCGTTCGGTTTTGATTGAATCAAAACCGGCACTCCAGATTCTTGTTTTGCC
>NZ_JAFMTR010000056.1 GCF_018682675.1 Sphingopyxis soli | reverse complement strand
GTCCGGCCGTTTCTTTTGAAGCGAGCCTGAAAGGACAATGTCATGAGCTACGTCACCACCAAGGACGGCACCCAAATCTTCTACAAGGATTGGGGACCGAAGGACGCCCAGCCGATCGTCTTCCACCACGGCTGGCCGCTGTCGGCGGACGACTGGGACACGCAGATGCTGTTCTTCCTCGCCAACGGCTATCGGGTCGTCGCGCACGACCGGCGCGGGCACGGCCGATCGGCGCAGGTCTCGGACGGCCATGATATGGCGCATTATGCCGCAGACGCCGCTGCGGTCGTCGATCATCTCGACCTGCGCGACGCCGTTCACATCGGTCACTCGACGGGCGGCGGGCAGGTTGCCGCCTATGTCGCACGCCACGGCTTGCCTGCGGGCCGCGTCGCCAAGGCGGTTCTGGTCAGCGCGGTGCCGCCGATCATGCTCAAAACCGAACGCTATCCGGGCGGGCTGCCGATCGAGGTGTTCGACGGGCTGCGCGCAGGGCTCGCCGCCAATCGCGCGCAATTCTTTCGCGACGTCGCGGCCGGCCCCTTCTACGGCTTCAACCGGCCCGGCGCGAAGGTCGACGAGGGGGTGATCGACAATTGGTGGCGCCAGGGCATGATGGGCAGCGCGAAGGCTCATTATGAGGGCATCAAGGCCTTCTCCGAGACCGACCAGACCGACGATTTGAAGGCGATCACCGTGCCCACGCTCGTGCTGCACGGCGACGACGACCAGATCGTGCCCTACAAGAATGCAGGCGTGCTGCAGGCCGAAATCCTGCCCAATGCGACGCTGAAAATCTACGAGGGCTTTCCGCACGGGATGCTGACCACGCACGCCGACATCCTCAACGCCGACCTGCTCGCCTTCGTGAAGGCCTGAGGCAAAGAGGGAGGACGGACATCATGAAAATCTATCTCGTCTCGCTGGGAGCGGGGTTGCTGGTTGGCGTCATCTACAGCCTGCTTGGTGTCCGTTCTCCCGCCCGGCCGATTGTCGCGCTGATCGGTCTCGCAGGCATTCTTCTCGGTGAGCAGCTCGTGCCCATAGCCAAGCGCCTCGCCGACCGGCCCGAACTCGCCCGCTTCGTCCGCGAAGATTGCGCCGGGCATGTTCTGGGCCCGCTGCCCGACAACCGGGATTGCAGGCCATGAGCCCGCTGACCCGTCGCCAGACGCTCGTCGGCGCCGCCACCACTGCGCTTCTCACTGCCACGGAAAGTTTCGCCATGCGCCCGAAAGACCTGATCATCGTGAACGCCAAGGTGACCACGCTCGACCGCGCAAACCCGGTCGCCGAGGCGGTCGCAATCCGCGACGGCAAGTTTCTGAGTGTCGGCAGCGAGGCCGAAGCCCGCGCGGCAGCCGGTTCCAATGCCGAAATCATCGACGCCGGGGGCCGCCGCCTGATCCCCGGGCTGATCGACAGCCACATCCATGTGATCCGCGGCGGGCTCAACTACAATATGGAGCTGCGCTGGGACGGGGTGCCGAGCCTCGCCGATGCGATGGCGATGCTGAAGAAGCAGGCCGCCAACACGCCGCCGCCGCAATGGGTGCGTGTCGTCGGCGGCTTCACCGAACATCAGTTCGCGGAAAAGCGCCTGCCGACGCTCGACGAGATCAATGCTGCGGCGCCCGAGACGCCGGTGTTCATCCTCCACCTCTATGACCGCGCGCTGCTCAATGCTGCGGCGCTCCGCGCCGTTGGCTATACAAAGGACACGCCGAACCCGCCGGGCGGCGAGATCGTGCGCGACGCAGCGGGCAATCCGACCGGCCTGCTGCTCGCCCAGCCCAATGCGACGATCCTCTATGCGACGCTGGCCAAGGGGCCGAAGCTCCCCGAGGAGTATCAGGTCAATTCGACCAAGCATTTCATGCGCGAATTGAATTCGCTCGGCGTCACCAGCGTGATCGACGCGGGCGGGGGCTTCCAGAATTATCCCGACGACTACCAGATCATCGAAAAGCTCCATCAGGATGGCGAGATGACGCTGCGCATCGCGTACAATCTCTTCACGCAAAAGCCGAAGGAAGAGCTCAGGGATTTCGCGACCTGGTCCACCCAGGTAAAGCCCGGCGACGGCGACGATATCTATCGCCACAATGGCGCGGGCGAGATGCTCGTCTATTCGGCAGCGGACTTCGAGGATTTCCGCGTCGAACGCCCCGACATGCCGCCGAACATGGAGGCAGACCTCGAACCCGTCATCCGCCTCCTCGCCGAACGCCGGTGGCCGTGGCGCCTCCATGCCACCTACGACCAGACCATTGGCCGCGCGCTCGACGTGTTCGAGAAGGTGAACAAGGATATTCCGCTTCAAGGCCTCAACTGGTTTTTCGACCATGCCGAGACGATCAGCGAGCGCAATATCGACCGCATCGCCGCGCTCGGCGGCGGCATCGCGGTGCAGCACCGGATGATGTTCCAGGGCGAATATTTCATCGAGCGCTATGGCGCCAAGGCCGCCGAGGCCACTCCGCCGATCAAGCGGATGATGGAGGCCGGAATCCCCGTCGGCGCCGGCACCGACGCGACGCGCGTCGCCAGCTATAATCCGTGGGTATCGCTGTCATGGCTCGTCACCGGCAAGACGCTTGGCGGCACGACGCTCTATCCGGTGCGCAATCGCCTCGACCGCGAAACCGCGCTGCGCCTGTGGACCGAGGCGAACACATGGTTCTCGAACGAGGTCGGCAAGAAGGGTCAGATCAAGAAGGGACAACTCGCCGATCTCGCCTTGCTCTCGAACGATTATTTCGATGTCGCCGAAAGCGAAATAGTTCATCTGCGGTCGGTGCTCACCCTGCTTGGCGGCAAGGTCGTGCATGGCGAGGGCGACTATGGCCCGATCGCCCCGGCGCCGCCGAAGCCGATGCCCGACTGGTCGCCGGTCGCGACCTTCGGCGGCTATCATCGCCGCCCGGAGAGGGCGCAGAAGATGGCGGCCGCCTGCGGCTGCGCCAAGGCGTGCAACGTTCATGGCCACGACCATGCAGCCGCGCTGGGAGCCAGCGTGCCCGCCGCCGACGCCCAGAGCTTCTGGGGCGCGTTCGGCTGCGGCTGCTGGGCGGTCTGAGCGATGAGCGCGCCCGCGCCGATCGCCCGCCTGCTCGGCGACAGCCGCTTCGCAATCCTCGCCGCGATGATCCTCACCCTTCCCTACTGGACCAGCGGTATCGCCAAGCTGCTCGACCTGTCCGGCGCACTGGGCGAGGCCCGGCATTTCGGGCTCGAACCGACGATGCTCACCGTCGCCGCCACGATCCTCATCCAGATCGGCGGATCGCTGCTGATTATCCTCGGCCGCCAGGCGTGGCTCGGCGCGGGCGCGCTCGGCGTGTTCACCGCGATCGCGACGCTGATCGCGCATCCCTTTTGGCAGATCGCCGATCCGATCGCGCGTTTTCACGAGCGCAATACCTTCCTCGAGCATGTCGGGCTGATCGGGGGGCTGATGCTGGCCGCGATCCTGCGGACCAGAAATTCATGACCGATATCGTCGATCCTCTCCCGCGCCCGCTCGCAAGCCCGGTGTTTCGCGCGCTGTGGATCGCAACCGTCGTGTCGAACATCGGCACCTGGATGCACGACGTCGGCGCGGGCTGGCTGATGACCTCGCTCTCGCCCGACCCGTTGATGGTCGCACTGGTGCAGGCCGCGACCACCTTTCCGATGTTCGTCCTGGCGCTCCCCGCCGGGGCGCTCGCCGACATCGTCGACCGGCGCAAGCTGCTGATCGCCGCCCAATTGTTCGGCCTCGGCGGCGCGGCGACCCTGTCGGGGCTGACGCTCGCCGGCCTGACCGATGCATCGATTCTGCTTGCCTTCACCGCCGCCATCGCGATCGGCGCGGCCTTATCCGCCCCCGCCTTCCAGGCAATCGTGCCGGAACTGGTGCCGGGGCCTGCGCTGCAGCAGGCGGTCGCGCTCAACTCGCTCGGCGTCAACATCGCGCGCGCGATTGGTCCTGCGCTCGGCGGCGTCATCATTGCCGCATCCGGTCCCGGGGCGGTCTTCGCCGCCAATGCGCTCTCGATCCTGGGCATATTGGCGGTGCTGGCACGCTGGCGGCGCGATGCTCCCGACCGGCATCTGCCCGCGGAACATATGGTCGGCGCAATGCGCGCGGGGCTCCGCTACGCCTTGCGCGCGCCCGAGCTCAAGGTCGTGCTGATCCGCTCGGTCGGCTTTTTTCTCTTCGCCAGCGGGCTATGGGCGCTGCTGCCGGTCATCGCGCGCCGCGACCTCGAACTCGGCCCTCTCGGCTATGGCGGCCTGCTCACCTTCATGGGGCTCGGCGCGATCGGCGGCGCGATGCTGATGCCAAAGCTGCGCGGCCGGATCGGCGCCAATGCCCTTACCCTGGCCGCTTCGATCCTGCTCGCCATTGCAATGGCGGGGCTGTCACAGACGGCGCAGTTCGTCACCGCCGCCGCGGCGCTGTTCGTCGCGGGGCTCGCTTGGATCGCGATGATGGCATCGCTCAACGGCGGCGCGCAGGCGACCTCGCCCGGCTGGGTCAAGGCGCGCGCGCTCGCCATCTACCTGCTCGTATTCCAGGGATCGATGGCGGCGGGTTCGACCTTGTGGGGATCGGTCGCCTCGCGCATCGGGGTGCCTTCGACGCTGCTCGTCGCCGCCGGGCTGCTGGTCGCGGCGAGCCTGATCCTCGCCTCGCGTTTCCCGCTCGGCCGCGCGAGCGCGCTCGACCTTGCGCCCTCGTCGCATTGGCCCGCGCCGCTTGTCGACGGCGCGGTCGAACATGACAGCGGCCCGGTGCTCGTGACGATCGAATATCGCGTCGATCCGGGAAAGCTGCGGGACTTCTTTGCCGCGATGCAGGAGATGCGCCGCATCCGCCGCCGCGACGGCGCGATCCACTGGGGCGTTTATGAGGATACGGCGGCGCCCGGGCTGGTGGTCGAAACCTTTACCGTCGAAAGCTGGCTCGAGCATCTGCGGCAGCACGACCGCGTCACCAACGCCGACCGCGTGCAGCAGGAAGCCCTCGCCGCCTATCTGACCGGCGATGGTCCGCCCGTGGTGCGCCATTTCGTCACCCGTTGATGCGCCTTCTCCTGCTCCTCGCCGCGCTTGCACCCGCGACCGCCTTTGCCCAATCGGTCGAGCAGACCAATTTGCGCTATGACGAGGATTGGTCGCAACTACGGGATGCGCCGCGCGAAGGCTGGCGGCAGGCCAAATATGTGCCGCAGGGCGACACGGGCGATGCCTATCTGACCCTCGGGGCCGAAGCGCGGGCGCGATTCGAGGGCTTCGAGAATAATTTGTGGGGCGACCCGCCGGCCCCCGACGACGGCTATCTCTGGCTCCGCGTCATGCCCCACGCCGACCTCCACGCCGGACCGGCGCGCATCTTCGTGCAAGGGATCGCAGGGTATGCGCGCGGAGTCGGCGCGGGCAAGGGCTCCGCCGACGAGACAGGGATCGATCTGTTGCAGGGGTTCGGCGATATTCGTGTGAAGCTGGGTGCCGACGGCGGCCTGACGTTGCGCGGCGGCCGCGCGTTGATGGCGCTGGGGTCGGAGCGGCTGGTCGGCATCCGCTATGGCCCCAATATCCCGCAGGCCTTCGACGGGGTCCGCGCCATCAGCGAACACGGAGCCATTCGGATCGACGCCTTCCACCTGCGCCCGGTCGCGATCGGCGGCGGCGATTTCGACGACAAGACCTCCGGGACGCGCCGCCTCGACGGCATCTATACGACGCTCACACCTGCAAAGGGCATCGGCATCGACGCCTATTGGCTCGGCTATGCGAATGACAGCGCGCGCTTCATCGACCGTACCGGACGCGAAACGCGCGACACCTTCGGCCTGCGCTTCTTCGGCAAGCGCGGCGCCCTCGGCTGGAACTGGGAGGCGATGCTTCAACGCGGCCATTTCGACGGCGACCGCATCCGCGCCTGGTCGCTCGCGACCGAAACCGCTTTCAGCTTCCCGCAGGCACCGCTGGGGCCGCGCCTTCGCCTGCGCGCCAATATCGCGAGCGGTGACCGCGATCCCGCCGACGGCAAGCTCGGCACCTTCAACGCACTCTTTCCCAAGGGCAAATATTTCGGCGAACTCTCGCCGATCGGGCCGCGCAACATCGTGAACGTCCATCCCAGCGTCGATTTCGATCTGGGCAAGGGCGTCACCCTCGAACTCGTCGCGGCACGGTTCTGGCGCGAAAGCCGCGGCGACGGCATTTACGACATTCCCGGCGGCCTGATCCGCTCTGCTGGCGGCAGCCGGGCGCGCCATATCGGCGATCAGATCGAGATTTCGGCTGCCTGGCAGGCGAGCGAAATCCTGTCCCTCTCCGCTTCGCTCTCTGCTTTCCGCGCCGGCGCCTTCATCCGCGACACCGGCCCGGCGCGGACGATCCGCATGGTTGGGGCCGAAGCGATGCTCAAGCTTTAAAGGTCGATCATCCCGGCAAGTTCGGCATCCTGGCGGCCAAGCTCGACGAATTGCTCGAGCAGCCAGGACGCGGCGGGGCCCGGCGGCGTATCGCGCCGCCACACCCCCGCGAAGCGATAGGTGCCGCCCGGATGATCGGGCATCGCAAGCCGGATCAGCGTGCCCGAAACCAGATCGGCCTCGATCATCGGCAGCGGCATATTGCCCCAGCCGACGCCCTCGCGCAGCAGCGCGTGTTTCGCGCCCAGATCGGCGAGCCGCCACGTCTTCGGGCTCATCACCGAATAGTCGCGCCCTTCGGTAAACTGGGATCGGTCGGTCAGGACAAGCTGCGTGTAATCGCGACCCGCACCGGGCGGGATACGCTCCATCCGGCCGAGCGGATGGTCGGGCGCGGCGACCGGGACCATCGGAATCGAACCCGCCGCGATACATTCGACGCCGTCGACCCCCGCCGCGAGCGGTCCCGAAATGCCGACGATCGCGCGGCGGTCGAGGATCATCGCGGTGATCGCCCCCAGCGCCTCGACGTGCAGGCGGAGCTGGACGGTCGGAAACTCGACCGCGAAAGCGCGCAGCACCTTGCCGAGCCGCTCGGCGGGCAGCATCACGTCGACCGCCAGATCGACCTCGGCCTCCAGCCCGTCGAGCATCCCCTTCACCTTGGCGCGCAGCCCGTCGATCCCGAGCGAGATCGCGCGTGCCTCGGCGAGCAGCGCGCGCCCGGCCACCGTGAGCTGCGGCTTTCGTGTCCCCTCGCGCTCGAACAGGGTCAGGCCGAGCTGCGCCTCGAGGTTGGCGATGCCATAGCTGATCACCGAAACCGCACGGCCCAGCCGCCGCCCCGCCGCCGCAAAACTGCCGGTGTCGACGATCGCGAGGAAGATGCGGAGCTGGTCGAACGTCGGCGTGCCGGGATTGCTCACTTTTCGATTTCCTCGAACGTTTCGATGAAATTTATCCCACTCAAACCGAAGGATCGCAATCCCTAAATCACCTCCAACGGCGGCCTTTCCGGCCTGCCCCTCGGAGACACAACATGATCGAACTTCGGCCTTTCGACAGCCTCGGCGCCGCCAACCACGGCTGGCTCGACGCGCATCATCATTTTTCCTTCGCCGGTTATCACGATCCCGCGCGGACGAACTGGGGCAATCTGCGCGTCTGGAACGACGACACCATCGCGCCGCAGACCGGCTTCCCGCCGCATCCGCACCGCGACATGGAAATCATCACCTATGTCCGCGAGGGCGCGATCACGCACCAGGACAGCCTCGGCAACAAGGGCCGCACCGAAGCGGGCGACGTCCAGGTGATGAGCGCCGGAACGGGCATCCGCCATTCGGAATATAATCTCGAGGATGTGACCACGAAGATCTTCCAGATCTGGATCATCCCGACCCGCGACGGCGAACCGCCGCAATGGGGCGCCAAGCCCTTTCCCAAGGGCGAACGCTCGGGCAAGTTCGTGACGCTCGCCTCGGGCTATGACAACGACAATGACGCGCTGCCGATCCGCACCGACGCGCGCGTCGTCGGCGCGACGCTCCGCGCGGGCGAGACGGCGGAATATCCGTTGGGCAAGGACCGCAAGGCCTATCTCGTCCCCGCCAAGGGCGCGGTGCAGATCGACGACGTCCGCGTCAACGCCCGCGATGGCGCCGCGATCAGCGACATAGAGGTGCTGCGCGTCACCGCGATCGAGGACAGCGAAATCGTCCTCGTCGACGCGGCCTGATCCCCGGGCGGCGCGGCGTCCCTGCGTCGCGCCGCCTATTGCCGGAGCCGGTCGATCCAGTCGGTCGGCACCGCGCCTTGCGGACCGGGCACCGGCTGCGAGGCCGGATGACTCGTCGGCGGGGCAAGCTGCGGCCCTGCCAGCGGCACGCCGTGGCGGTAATCCCAGAACCAGTCCTCGCCGGGTTCGAACGACTGGATATAGGGGTGGCCGGTCGCGTCGAAATGCGCGGACGCGTGCTGCGAGGGCGAGGAATCGCAGCAACCGATATGGCCGCAGGTGGCGCAGCGGCGGAGGTGGAACCACCAGCCGCCATCCTCGAGACATTCGGCGCAGCCGGTTCCCGACGGCGGAGCCGACGGATCGATGTCGCTGCTCATGCCGCTTTCCCCATCAGAAATCGAAACCTTGCTGCGCCGAATCGGGCAGCGCCACCCCTTCCAGCGCGAGCATCCGGGCCTTCGACATCGCACCGCCCGGAGCCGAAAAGCCCCCGATCTTTCCGCCCGCCGCCATGACCCGATGGCAGGGAACGACCAGCGGCACCGGATTGCGCGCCATCGCCTGCCCGACGCTCCGCGCATATTCGGGACCGACGTCCAGCATCCGCGCGACTGCGCCATAGGTTGTCGTCTCACCCCAGCCGAGCTGGCGCACGATGGCATAAACCCTTGTAAAGAAAGGCTCCTGCGGACCTAGATCGACGGCGACATCGGAAAAGTCGACTCGGTCGCCGCCAAAATAGCGCGCGGTGCCCTCAATAACAGCGCCCACCTCCGGCGGCGGGTCGGCGCGCACGGCACCGGGTAGCTGCCGCGCCATCGCCCGATTGCTGTCTTTTGGGTCCGGCGCGGGCAGGCGCAGGCAGCTGATTCCCCTCGAATTCCACGCGATCGCCGCAACGCCCGCCGCCGTCTCGAAAAGCTGATAGTGGCTCTGCCCCGACATGTGCGGCTCCCATTCGCGGAGCCTGAATATAGGCTGCCCGGGTTTCGCGCCACCGTTTCCGGCCGCCTTGATTGCCCTTTTGATGCGCCGGGGTTTAGCGCGTCAGCGTCAGTCTGTCGCCGTCGATGTGGATGCTGTCGAACTGCGCGAGCGCATTTTGCCCCAGCAGCGATACGCCGACATCGCGCCGCGGGACGGCCGCCTTCAGATTCCGGATCGGGTGGCCGTCGAATTTGATCTCTCGGATGACGATCCAGTCAACCGCCACCGGCCCCGCCGCGGTCAGCACCGCCTGCGTATCGCCCGTCGCGACATAGCCGCCGAGCTTGCGGGCATCGGCGTGGCTCAGGACGACATGGCTTGCGCCGGTATCGACAAGAAACCGGATCGACCCCGCCGCCAGCTTTCCGTCGATGTAGAAAAGACCGTTGTCAGACCGCTGCGCGCCCGACCGCGTTCCGCTTTCGGTCGGCGCGCCGGCCGCGCTGCCAGCCGAGAATGCGGTCGCAGACCCTTGCCCCGGCTCGGACACCACCAGAGGCGTCGTCGCCATCGACGTCAATGCTCCGGCAAGGAAGATGGCAGAGGCCCGCATCCGGCCGCTTTAGACGCGGCAATTTGAGCTTCGGTTTCGCCGCGTGGCTAACGGTGCATTAACCAGAACCTGCCTTCGATAGGAGCGCCCGGGTCAGCCGACCGTTTCTTTGGCCTCTTCGGCTTCCTTTTCGAGGCGTTTTACACGCCGCGACTGCAGCACGCCGAACAGCAGCAGGAAAATCGACAGGATCGTCCATTGGATCACCTGGAGCCAATATCGCACCTTGAGCGAATATTCGTCGCGATAGAGCGTGTAATAGGGATCGCTGATACCCACGCCGAGTGCGTTGAACAGGACGCGGATCGGGCCGGGCAATCCGCCTTCGACCAGGATCCCCGACCAGGACGGGCGTTGGGTCGTCTCGGCCAGCCGTTTCCTGCTCTTCGCTTCAAGCTGCACGAAGAAGGTCGCCGCACCGCTTCCGGCCGGCCGGTACGGCGAAAAGGCCATCCGGTCGTCGGCGATGTACCAATCCTGACCGAAGAAGACGATGGTGCCGAGCTCACCCCCGACCAGCCTCGCCGGACCTTCGACGATCGCCACCGACCCCGCATCGCTCGCGGCAATCGTCTGCGGCCGGCCGTCGGTCCCCGGCAGGGCGAACAGGATATAGGCGATAAAGCCGAGAATGACGCCGAAGGCGACAACCGCAAAGCTGTAGAATATCGCGCGGAGCGTCTTGGCCCGCTTGATCTGGACCTCGAGCGTCGGCTCCACCTCCGGTTCCGGGTCGCGCTTGCGGAGAATGCGCAGGATGAGCCACGCCGGGAAGACGGCCAGGAGGAACAGGAACAGAAAGGTCAGCAGCGGCGCATAGGCGCCGAAATGACCGATCTGCCATTCGGCAAGCCGCGCGAAGAAGCCGCGATATGTGGCTCCTTCCCACAGGAAATAGAGACCGCACAGCGCGATCCATGCTCGAATGGCCAGTTTGCGAAGGGGCGTGGAGCGCGTCGACATGAACGGAGCGCGGAGCCTCAGGCGGTTGCGGCGGGCTGGAAACCAGCGCGGCGACGACGGAGGCGCATCGTCATTCCGACCCCGAACAGGCCGAGGATGAGCGAGAGCCAGGTCGCGGGCTCGGGAACCGCCGGCGGCTGGTTCGGATCGCCGCCGCTGCTGGTCGTACCACCACTACTGCTGGTCGTGCCGCCGCTGCTGGTCGTCGTCCCGCCGCTGCTCGTTCCCCCGCCGCTGCTGCCTCCCGACGAACTGCTCGTCGTACCCGGGGGCGGCGTGCTCGCCGAAAACACATTGTTCGCGATGGGACCGAGCGCAGGCGCCGCCAGTGCGAGAACCGGAGGCCCGGCAGCCGGAGCAGCGGCAAACGCCTCGGTGGCAGCCGTACCGGCCGGGTCCGGGACCGCCGCGGCGCCATCGGACGGCGCCGCGATAACCGGACCGTCCCGGCGGGCAATAGTGGCGAAGTCGCGATCGCGCAGGGCGCGGCGCACCCTGTTGCGCGGCAGGCGCGTGGCCTTCGCGATCGGCACCGCCGCGTCGGGTTCGTCTGCGTAGCTGCCGTCATCCACCTCTTCCGCGGGCGGAATGGCCATCGCCGCCATCGCGCTGGCGCCCGGCCCCGGAATGCCAAGGATCGCGCGGTCTTCAAGACGCGTAAAGCCGATCAGCAGAACACCCAGGATCAGCGCGATGCGCGTCGTCCTGTACCGTGACGGCTTGCTACCCTCACTTGCTTCCATGCTTCGGCAACCCCCACAATGCGATTCGTGTCACCTATTGGTAGCATAGCGGATGCTTTTCAACAAATTAGCTGTCTCGACATGGCACAGTTTCACTGCGCCGCGCCGGGACGGCGCCCGCAAAAAGCTACGATCCGGGAGTGGCCGCCTTTGCCGGGGCCTTGGCCGGGGCCTTGGCCGCGGGCGGCTCGAGCCCCGCCTGATAGGTGATGTTCGCCTTGGCCCGCGCCTCGTCGATGCGCTTCTTGAGGACCGCGCCCAGATTCTCGGCGCGCATGACCTGCGCCGCCATCGGTCCCGCATCCTGATCGCTGACCGGAACGGGCTGCCGGCCGACGATGACGCTGACGATGACCTTGCCCTGCGCCGGGATTATGAAAGGCTCCCCGTCCGGAAGCGCCAGAATCTGCTTCATCACCGCCGCCGGAACGACGCCCGAATCGATGCTGTTCTTACCCTTCTGGTAGGTGATCGCCTTCTGCTTCAGCGTCGCCTCGACGTCCGCGAGCGAGCGCGCCGCCTCCAGATCCTTGAGAATTTTCTGGTCGGCCGGCATATCGAAGCTGATCTGGTCGACCATATAGGCGGTGCGCTGGGCGAACCGTCCCGGATTGTCGGCGATGAATTTCTTCACCGCCGCCGCCTCCGGCACCCGGACGGTGTCGGCGGTCCTTTTGCCGTACATGCTGACGAGCAGTTCTTCCTTCAGGCGGCGTTCGCGAATGATGTAGAGGGGATCGCGGTCGAGCCCGTCTTCCTTGGCGACCTGCGCCATCAACCGGCGGTTGATGATCTGCTGCAGCATCTGCCGCTGCACGGCCTTCTTGTCGCCCGCCGGGGGGTTCGGAAGTTCCGCGATTTCGGCGTTGAGTTCCTGCTGCGTGATCTCCTCGCCATTGACGACGGCGACCACCTGCCCCGTCGGTTCCTTGTCGCATCCGTGGAGGACGATGGCGGCGGCGCAAATATAGGCGAGCCTTGCAGTTATAGCGGTTTTCACTTACGCCCCCCAAAGGTTCTGGCAGTGCAACAGGCAAGATGCCTAAGCTGCTGGCTGCATAGCGATTTACGCGACCGCAATACAATGGGGAAACCGAATTGGAAACTGTCTACGATTGGATCACGGTTGCCATATTCGTCGGGCTGGCGGTGCTCTTTCTCCAGCGCTCCTCCGAAGAGGAGCCGCGCGACAAAATCTATCATTACGCCCCGCCGGCCATCGGGTGCGCGATCGCGAACTATCTGGGCAATGAGGGATATATGGTCGGGTCGGTGGTGCTGATCGTCGGCATCCTCGCCTATATCCACTATATCCTCAAACCCTTCGCGCCGTCCGACAGCAACGCGAACTAATCGCCCGCGGATTTCGCGGCCGCGAAGCGCCAGACCCGCTGCAAAAGCTTGTCGAGCACATAGATCGTCACCAGCGAGATCGCGAAGGTCGTGAGCCCCGCGAAATTGTGCAGGAACCCCTGTGCCGCGGCCTCCCCCCCATAATAGGTGATGAGGATGAGCAGCAACACGCGCATCAGGTTCGAAAAGACCGCGACCGGAATCGCCGCCGCGACCAGCACCGCCATATAGCGCCAGTTCGCCCGGTGGCTCATATAGACGTAGAAGAGCGTCAGGGCCGACAGCGTGATCAGCGAATTCAGCCCCGCACAGGCGGCCGCGACCAGCAGCTGATATTGCCCGATCTGGATCGTGACGCCCGCACTGGCGATCGGATAGCCGAGGAAATACAGCAGCGAGACCGCGCTCTCGCTGATCCATATCTTGAGCGGATTGGTCAGCGCGGCAACCAGGCTGTCGGGAAGCGGCACCGCGAACAGCAGATACAGCAACGGAAACCACAGCCGCTGCAACGCCGCGACGCCGAGAAAGGCATAGAGCAAGGCCACGACGAGCGCATAGAGCGCATAGACCTCCAGCTCGATGACCGCCGCGATACGGAACAGCACGAGCGCCAGCGCGGTGACGAATATGGCGCCCACCGCCTTCCACGCGGCGGGTCTGTGCTGCACCGGACGCGTTTCGGGCAGCATCCGGACAAACAGCCATATCCCCGACGCCAGAACCAGCGGGCCGTGCGAGCCCTGCTCGGTCGACCAGCTTTGCGTGGCGATGAAGCGCCATGTCGGAAACGACACCAGCGCCAGCCCCACAAGGGCCGGCCAGTAACGCCCCGCCCATGCGAATGCGGATTGTTTGACCACAGGGTTACCCGAAGCGTGCAATGTCGACTTTCGCCTTTGCATCGGGCAAGCAGGCCTTCCGCCACGATGGCGGTCGCCGGTCTCTCCCTGGCCCACGCGACTAGCAAAACATCCGATCCCTTCGCAAGCCGGATGATGACGGGTATCCGGGAGTAGACGCCGATTCAGCCCGAACCGCGCCGAAGCGGTTCAAAATGGGGCGAAAGCCGTGCGATTAGCCTTCCCGTAAACGGAGCTTTTTGCTCGACAAGATGCGCGCGAATGCTACCCCGTCGCGGGTGACGCCATTTCATGCAGTCAAACCGGATTGGGCCAGCCGATTGTGGACCTGAAGCACCAGCTGACTTCGCTGAAGTCGATTTTCCTTGGTCAAGGCGACACCACCTCCCTGCGCGGCCGGGCGCTGAATTCGGGTGCGTGGATCGGTGCGGGATTTGCAGTGCAAAAGGTTCTGCAGTTCGGGTCCAACCTGATCCTGACGCGCCTGCTGTTCCCTGAAGCCTTCGGCCTGATGGCGCTCGCGACCGTGTTCCTGGTGGGGCTCGCCATGTTCTCCGATGTCGGCATAAAGCCAGCGATTATCCGGGACCCTCGGGGCGATGATCCCGACTTCCTGAACACGGCATGGTCGATTCAGGTCTTACGCGGCATCATGCTCTTCGCGATCGGGGTCGTGATTTCCTATCCGGTATCTTTGATATACGGCCAGCCCATACTCTTTCCATTGCTCTGCGCCCTCAGCATCACCTCTCTGATAAGCGGCTTCTCTTCGATTTCGCTGGTGACCGCGGAGAGGAAACTCGACTTCCGATCCGTCACATTCGTCCAGATTGCCGGACAGGCGGTGATGATCGGCCTCCTCGTTTCCATCGCCTATTTCTGGCGGTCTGTGTGGGCTCTTGCTGTTGCCAATGTCATCGGAACGCTTGCCACGGTCCTTCTTGGATATGTCCTCCTGCCCCGGCACAGGCATCGCTTCGTGCTGGACAAGGCGCACGCTCTGTCGCTCGTGAGTTTCGGGAAGTGGATATTTCTGTCGACTATCGTTTCTTATCTGGGAGGAGAAGGACTAAGGGCGGTTCAGGCTACGATGATCACCCCTGCGGAATTCGGCGTTCTTGCAATTGCCAACACGATCGCTGCCATTCCTAATGATCTTGCGCTTCGGCTGGCTGGGTCGATCGGACTACCCGTCATGGCAGAGACCTATCGCGAGTCTCCAGCCAAGGCGTTTTCGATATTGCATCAATTCCGCAAGCATTCATTGGCTATATCCATGGCCATGTTCGCGGCAGCAGCTATTCCAGCAAGAGAGCTGATACAATTTCTCTATGATGCCCGCTATCATGACGCTGGCGATTATCTTATTGCTGCATGCTTGGCAAACGCTTTGGCATCAATTGGCTTCGGATATAGCGGTGCGATACTTGCCGTAGGATCATTTCAATCTTATTTTATTTCTATAGTCATAATAACCATTCTCAGAATTGTCGGGGTTTTGATCGGATTTCAGTTCGGCGGAATTATGGGGATGATAATCGGCATCGCAATCGCCAATTTGGTCTCGCTCTTTTACTACTGGTATTTGACCGATCGCTTGGGCTTACGGGATTTTCGACTGGACTTTACCACTCTCTTGGGAATCGCAGCACTGTCCGCCATATCGCTGCGGTAATTATATTGGCTATCAAAGCCGAAGCAGTACTCTTCCCAATTGCGAACCCCACGAGCGATTACGATCGTAAAGCGCCTCACGCACGGTGGATAATCGGTCAGCTAGAGCCGTGATTCGCCCCTCATCTCCCACAAGATCGCGCAGCGCCGAGACGAGGGAGTGCTGGTCGTCTGCCTTGAATACCGCACATCCATCCCCCAAAGCGTCTATCGCCGGGACAACCGAACTCATCAACGTGGGAACGCCATGCGCGGCCGCTTCGAATCCTACGACAGCAAGACCCTCGTTAAATGCGGTCCGCGTAGGGCAGATAAGCAGATCGGCGCCATCGATCGCAAGATGCACGCCCGGACCATCAAGCCTGCCAATAAATGAAATGCGCTGGTCGCCAAGTTGATCCAACCGTGATTCCAGTTTGGTTGCGGCGCTGCCCACCCCAGCAAAAACCAGCCTGATGTCTGGAAACTCAGGTTGCAGCGCCGAAAAAGCGTCCAGAAGCATGAATATGCCCTTCTCGCTTTCGATCCTCCCAAGATACAACAGGTTACGCACTCGGCTGACGCGCTTGACCGGATGGCGCTCCGCCATTTGAGGCAGTTGGGTCAACCCTTGCACTCGTCCGAACGTGAGCGTCGCTATCTGGCGCGCGCACTCCAACGAGGTACATATTGCGTCATCGAGCGACCGCGCTTCCCAAGCAAGGCGTGCTCGCTGGTAGATACCCTTCAGGCCGCCCAAACGCTGACCCATCGGCCAGAATGTATTGTGCGCGCTCAGGACAAGGCGCCGACCTTCTTGCGCAAGTCGGGACCAATAGGCCGATGGAAAGTCGGTCGCGACGAGGACTATATGCGGAGCAAAGGCGTCCACCTCCGCGCACACCGCGTTGCCATATTCGGTCTGCGCCGCAAAAAACTCACTTCGGCTGTTCCAATTGCGGCGATGGACGGTCCGAAAAATGAACGAGGGATCCATCTGCTCGCTGGGGACCGCCGTCTGGGTGAGAATTTGCGTGTCCAGCCCCAGCCGCTTGGCTAATTCAAAGAATTGCGCCGAATAGGTGATGATTGGCACTCGCGGATCGTGCTCGCCGCGAAGCCAGCAATTATAGGTTCCCGCAAGATCGCCCGGCCCGGGAATATAACTCAATCGTACGGGCGCGTCCGCATCGAGCCCGAGACGCTGGCGTATCTTCCGGGGGGCGTCGGGAGGCAAACCTTCGACCGCGAAAAGCCCGTCGGATAACATCGAATATTCCGCCCTCATTCGCTGGACGCCGTTGCGATGCGCCTGAACCGACCATCCCGCATCACCATATTATCCTTTTCAAAAACCCTTGGAGGAACAGGGCATTGCAATAAGCTCGCGCGAGCATGATGGTTGCCAAATATAATTTTGGTTTTGTCATATTTTGATTGCGCTCGATCTGTTCAAATGAACGGCAACCGACGGCGCTGAAGCTCATTTTATCGCGTTCAGCTTAAACGCCGTCAGGCGAGGTTCCGGTTTGCAAATGCGGATCTTCAATGATTTCGGCGAAGAGCTCGATCGAACTCGCTGGAGAATATCGAAGCGAAGTAGCAATAGCTTCCCTCGACAGCGCGCCCCATTTAGCCTTCTGCATGCCGCAATATTCCAGAATTATTTCAGACATCTCGCGGGCATCTGCCGAGCGCAGCAAAGTGCCTCCCCCTTGGGCGAGCAGTTCCGGGGCGGCTCCCGAGGGCATGGCGATAACCGGTGTCCCACTCGCCATCGCCTCCAATATCGGAAGACCGAACCCCTCTTCGCGGCTTGGGAAGAGCCAAGCCGAGCAGCGGCCATATAATGCACCCAGCCGATCCTGCCGTGGTGAAACATGATATTGGACAAATGACGGAAGCGGCATCGCGTCCGTAGGCTCGGCGTGACCAAAAGCTATGCACCGCAGTTCCGGTCTCTTTTCTCGCGCCAGCGAAATCGCCTCGATCGCAATGTCGCTGCCTTTCATGGGGTTGGGAGCGTAAACAAAACCCACAGTGGGACCATCGGGCATTTCGCGCTCACCCGCGAAAAACAGGCTCCGATCGACTCCGTTGGGCACGAATCCCGGTGGGTCGAGGCCGAGCTGGTCCACCAATATCGCTTCTAGCCATCTGGAGACGGTGATTTTCTGCGTCGGCAATCTCAACGCAGCGTCGACCCTATCCTTGTCGCCGTTCCAAATCTCGTAACCCTGAACGAAATGGAATTTTCTGCCGCGATCCTCGGGGAAGTCGGCAATCCACTCGGCAGTTTCCCACCACGTTGCGATGATGACGTCCGCGGGGGGTACATCCGCCGCCCGAACCGGACGCCACCGCTCCAGCATCTTCACCGTCACGCCCGTTCCGTCGAAATGGCTCTTCACATGGCGCGGCTTATGAAACGGAAGGCTGTTCCGAACCCTTTGCAACCGGCCATAAGGCCGCGGCGCCGGAACCACGATCGTGACATCGTGCCCCCGCTGCCTCAGCCCCTCGGCATATTGGGCGATCACGCGAATACCGCCCCCCATGTCGAGCGACGCCACCACGAATGTCACGCGCATCGGATCAGTTTCCCTCTATTGCCGCGGGATTGGGGTCGAGGGCGCGGCGAGGCCTCCCGCCGCTGGACGGTCCGCCGATGGCGAACGCGGCCCCGGCGATCAACCATGTCAGTGGCACGATCGAGGAATTGGGAACGCTGTCCAGCAGGTTGATCGCGAGCAACGCGCAGAGGGCGGCCGATGGAACCGAAATGGACCTGAGCGCCCTGCGCCGCCACAGGAGGCTGACCGCCCCGAGCGACAGCAGGCCGAACATCGACAGATACCCCGCCCAGCCCCACGTGCCGAACGCAATGATCCAGCTGCCGTCGGTGATGCTGTCGTCCTTCCCCGTTTCGGGGTCGTAGATGCGATTCCGGCCCCAGCTGCCCCAGCCGAACATCGGCTTTTGCGCGGCTTTCTGAAGCAGCTGGTCCTCGTTTACCAGCCGCACTCCCAGCGAATCGCCGCGATCGGTGCTGAAGGCGTTGGTCATTTCGGATATCGTCGCGGTCGGGATCAGGCCGGCCGCGCGCACCGCGGGGTAGAGCAGCACCATGCCGCAAAGCGCCGCGCTCAGCAGGGCAAGCCGCCGGGCGCGCAGGAACGCGATCGCCGGGACCATCGCCGCGGCGAGCACGAACGCCCCCAGCGATTTGCACAGCACCAGAATCAGCGCCAGATAGGCTGCGAACAGTCCCGACTGGGCACGGCGCGTTCCGGTCGCATCCTTCCACCGCGCGGCGGCGGCGGCCAGCGCCATGGCACAGAAAATTGCGACCAGCAGGCCGTGGCCCAGGAAGACCACAGGGCGAAAGCCGCCTCCGCGCATCTGTTGCCCGAAGCTGTGCGGAAAAAAGCCGTAGATCAGCCGGTGCAACTGCGGGCTGAGCCGGACCTCGATCAGCATCAGCACCGAATAGGCCAGCGCCGCGATCACCAGCGCAAGGAGGAACTGGCGGCGGCGCTCGTCAGTGTTCAACAAGCCATAGGCGGCCACGAACGGGACGAGCGTGATGATGTTCAAAGCCGCTTGCGATGCGGCGTCGTACAGGGTCATCGGCGGAATGAAGCGTTCGCCGTAGAGGAAGGATTCGGGATTGAAGACCGACGTCGCGAACGGCGAGAAGACGAACAGCGCGGCCAGGCCGACGATCGCGGGATTCCTGAAGGCGCCGAGCCATCGTTCGCGCGCGAACAGCGTGCAGCCGATCAGGATCGAGAGATTGGAGATGCTGGTCTTGTCGAGCGGCGGCACGCCCGAAAACTCGAACGAGGTCTTCACGGGCAGCAGCAGATAGGCGCCGAGAACCGACCAGACGAGCGCCCGGTGCGCCGGGAGCGTCGCAAACAGCAGGATCGCGACGCACGGCCAGACGCCGAGGACCAAATAGGCAAACAGATTTGGAATCGAACGCCCCCCGCGCGGTTATTCAGCGGCCGGCATATGCGGCCGGGGGACGTTGCAGTCCAGCAGCGCCCGCATTTTGGGGCTGTTTTCATTCGGCGTGTCATAGCTCGCCTTGGCGCCCCAGCTTCCCCACCGGGTCCCTTGCCGCCCGACGCTGCTGAAATGGGCCAGCAGGCTGCAACCCAGATCGCGATGCACCCGCATGAGTTCGACATAGAGATCATACATGCGCGGATGCGACTGCGCCGCCGCCAGCGCCGGACCATAGGGCAGCTCCGCCTGCCCCTTGGGCTGGATATGCTGCCCCCCCTCATAAGCGATGTAGGCAAGCCCGTTGCGCTTCGCGAAATCGATCGTCCGGGACAGGCTGTCGCCGGCGCGCAGTTCCGCCAGCGTCGCCGCGACATCGTCGATCACCATATCGGCAGTCAGCGCCGCGCCTAGGCTCGCCCATTTCTCGTAAACCCCGTCGCGAGGCCCGACATAGGCCGCCGGCGACACCGTATCGACGCCGCCGTTTTCGAGGCACCAGCGGATCGTGCGTTGCGACGCGTCGAACCAGGCCGCCTGGACTGCGCCGACCCGCACCAGCCGCTTCGCATCGGCCCCCGCCCATTCGCGCTCCCATATCGCGAACGTCCGCCTGAACAGCGCGCCGATCCGCTCGGGGTGATCCTTACCCTCGGTCTTTGCCGCATCCTTCCAGGGATTTCCGCCCTTCGCTTCGACCAACGCGCCCGCCAGCGGCGAATTCAGCATCCAGCCGGCCTGCAGAAAGCCCCAGTTCCAGACCTCGTTCGAATATTCGAGATAGACCTTCAGCTTCGGGTCGAGCGTCTCATGCACCAGCTTCGCAAATTGCGCGATATAGTCGTCGGTCGCGCGGTGCGGGATGCAAAACCAGGGATCGATCTGAAGCGTGTTGCATAGCTGGATCATCAATTCGATCGCGACGCCGCCCGAAAACCTCCTCTGGAACGGAGTCGGCGCAGGACCGAAACGGGCGTCGGGATCGCCCCGCGTGGCCACCATCGTATAGAATGTCGGCCGTTTCCGGTCGCGCCAATGTTCCTCGATCGAGTTGTTCGTACCCGCCCAATCCATGAACCGCAGGCAATGGAACGGACGGCAGAAATCGAGGAACTCGGGCAGGAAGGGATCGCGCTTCAGGTCGACATTCTCGTCGGCTTCCGCGACCAGCCGGATGTTCCGGACATGATTGCCGCGCCTAGACCGCCTGATGATGATCCCCTCGTAATTCTTCCTGTCATTCCGCATGCTCAATTTCACGCGGCCCGGTCTGCTCGATATGATCCGGGTAGAGGCCGTCGCGTCGATTTCGCCCTCCCCGTCATAAAGCAGAATATAGGTTCCCGGCGGTCGCCAGTTGGGCACAAGGGTCGCGACCGTTTGAGGTTCCGCAAGCCCGGGGCTGCGGACCGGCACCTCGAGCGGGTAACCATCCTCGTCATACTGGAACGCTGCCGGGACATTGGTATTGTCCGGGCCGGCCTTGCTGAGATTCTTCGTGTACCAGGGCCTTGCGCCAAGAAACAGGTTCCGGAAGGGAAAGCCCGGCTCCCAATCCGCGATCTCGGCCAGATTCATGCCGATGGGCAATTTGGGAAAGCTGTCGCCGCGCGGGATCGGAATCGGTTCCTCGCGCGTCGCCGCCCAGAGGCCGCCGAGACCGACCGTAAAGACGCCCGCGCCGGCCGCTGAAGCGAGCATCAACGACCGACGATCAATCCTCATCGGCCGACATCCCGCCAGTTCTCGAGCCGCCGACGCGGCGTTCAAAACAAGACATTGTCCCTGAACTCGCCGGAACAGGCCCGGGCAAAAGCCTGCAGGAATTTTTCGAGCGCGTCGGGCGAATAGCCGGAGGCTCCCTCTATCGTCGAGACGCGGAAAAGCAGTCCGTCGGGAGAAACGCCCCCGACATTCGCCAGCGCCATCGAAAGTCTCTGTTCGGCCCACCCGACGGGAAAATCCCGACCTACGCGGACCCAGTACAGAATCTCCTCCTTCGGGCCGCCGCGATCGGCGATCAGCTTTCGCGCGGCGATACGGCGGCCGTCGAAATCGAGCGACACCGCCTTGGAGGAAACGATCGGGAAACCGGCCGCAGGATAGCAAACTTCGGGCCGATGGACCTGAACGTCATTCTGCTGGACGCTACTATACGCCAGCAACAGCATCATCGTCGGCAGCCCGTCGCCTTCATATATCCGGGTTTCCAGGTTCTGATACAGCTTGTCGCTGAGCGGATCGGGGGCCGCGGTTACCAGTTCGCTGCTCTTCCGGGACTTCCACCCACCCGCGGTTTCGGGAATCATCCTGTTGAAGCGGTCCTTGGCAATGGGCGCTGCCAGAGCCTTCGGCATGTTGAGGTAAGAGAAGGCGGCCGCCCCCGCCAGTCCGAGGCCGATCAGAACCCCTCGCCGGTCGATCGTCCTGCTGTCGGCGCCTTCGCCCGGCGAAAAAATGGTGCGTCTGTTCATATCAGCCCTTTGGATCGGCTGCTCATGTCTAGTCGCCGCGGGACAAACTCGCCAACGAAAAAGTTCCCCTTTATACAAGGGCGCGGCTTGCAAAGCTGCCCGAACAGCCTAGGCGGGAAACAACGCAAGCGTTCGGGGGGCCAAGCTTGAGAATTGCGTATCTGGTAAATCGCTATCCGGCGACAAGCCACAGCTTCATTCGCCGCGAGATAGAGGCAGTCGAGGCCGCGGGCGCTGAGGTGTTTCGCTTCTCGGTCCGCCCCGCGGACCTTGCCGCCTTGCCCGACCCGCGCGACCAGGCGGAAGTCCCGCGGACCGAAACGCTCCTGGCCCCCGGCGGCCTGCGGCTCCTGCTGCGATTGGCGGGCCGATTCCTCCGGTATCCGGGCCGCGGCGTCAGGGCCGCGCGGACAGCCTTTGCGCGGGTGGAATGGAAGGTCGCGCCGATTGTAAGGCGCGTCGCCTATCTGGCCGAAGCTGCCGAACTGGCCGCGCGGATGCGGGCGTTGAAGGTCGATCACCTGCACGCCCATTTCGGGACAAATCCCGCGATGGTGGCGCGGATCGCGAGCAAATGGGGTCGCATCCCCTACAGCTTCACCGTCCACGGCCCCGACGAATTCGATCTCGCCGGCCCGCTCGACCTGGCCGGAAAGGTCGCCGATGCCCGATTTTGCGTGGCGATCAGCAGCTTCGGGCGCAGCCAGTTGATGCGCTGGAGCGCATTCGACGACTGGAGCAAGATCGAGGTGGTCCGGTGCGGCGTGGACGAAATGTTCCTCAATGACGACGCCCCCTCGCCTGTGCCTGCCACGCCGCGCCTGTGCGCGGTCGCACGATTGAGCGCGCAAAAGGGGATACCGCTGCTGATCGAGGCGGCGAAGCGCCTCAGGGACGAAGGCAGGCATTTCGAACTCGTCCTGATCGGCGATGGCGAAATGCGCGACGAGATCGAGCGGATCGTCGGCAGGTCGGACCTTGAAGCCATCGTGCGGATCACCGGATGGGCAAGTGCCAATGAGGTTGTTGCGCATCTGTCGAAGGCCCGCGCCATGGTCCTTCCGAGTTTCGCCGAAGGGCTTCCCGTTGTCATTATGGAAGCTTTGGCGCTCGAACGGCCCGTCGTCGTGACGGCGATCGCCGGCACGCCCGAACTCGTCGACCATGGGTGCGGTTGGCTTATTCCCGCAGGATCGGTCGACGCGCTGGTCGATGCGATGCGTGCGGCGCTCGATGCATCACCCGCCGATCTTGCCGCGATGGGCAAGGTCGGCAGGGAAAGAGTCCTGGCCCTGCACGACGCAAGTTTGAACGGCCGCGCACTTCTCCGCCTGTTCCAGTCCCGTCGAGACGGGGATCGGTGAAATGATAACGCTGTTCGAGTGGATCGTCGTCCTCCCCCCTTTGATCGCCCTCACGATCTTCATTCTCGAGGCGCTCTTCGGACTGGTGCGACTTCGCGAAGCCGCGTCGCCGCCAGGGCAACCGGCAACCGTCCTGTTGATGCCCGCCCACAATGAGGCGCCAACGATCGGGACCATCCTCGACCGGCTGCAGCCCGCCCTCGCCGAAAATATCCGCCTTCTTGTGGTCGCCGACAATTGTGCGGACGACACCGCCGAAGTTGCAAGGTCGTTCGGCCACGAAGTGATCGAACGACACGATACGGCAAAGCGGGGCAAGGGGTTTGCGCTGGCATTCGGACGGGACCACCTGCTGGCCGATCGCTCCGGATGGGTTCCCGAATGCGTGGTTGTTCTTGACGCGGACTGCGAAACCGATGCGGCATCGTTGTCGGATATCGCCCGGACCTGTGTAACGCGTCAGTTGCCGGTGCAGGCCCGCTATGCGTTTCACGAAACGGCTCACGCGTCAGCGAAGGTGCAGATGTCCAACTTCGCATTCTGGATCAAGAATGTCGTCCGCCAACGCGGCGAGACGCGACTGGGCGGACCCGCCGTCCTGACCGGCACGGGAATGGCCTTTCCATGGACACTGTTCAGGGACCTGCCGCTTGCGACCCCCAACATCGTCGAGGATCTGGCGCTCGGCATCCATCTGACGCGGATCCGGCGAGCGCCGGTTTATTTGGACAGCGCATCGATCCACAGCGCGTCGACCGGCGATACCGCGACCCTGAGCCAGCGGACGCGTTGGGAACATGGGTTTCTGGAAACCGCGCGAAAGCACGGCTTTGGCGCAATTCGCGACGGGATACTGACGCGGAACCGAAAGCTGTTGCAGCTCGGCTTCCACCTTCTCGTTCCGCCCCTCGCTCTGCTCCTGCTCGTGTCGCTGGCGGCGCTCGCGGCAACCGGCGGTCTGGCATGGCTCGGCGGCGATTGGTCGGCTTTCGTCGCGCTGGCTGCCGCGATCCTGCTGGCAGCCGGCGCCATCCTGCTCAATTGGGCTGTCGAAGGGCGGCGCTGGCTAAGCGCCCGCGCGATGCTCCAGCTGCCGCTGTACGTGGTATGGAAGCTGCCGGTCTATCTCGGATTCGTGCGCGGCAAGAGCGTCGGCTGGGTCAGGACCGAACGGACCGACGAGGGAACGGAACGGCGGCCTTGACCAAAATCCTGACCATCATCGTCAATTACCGCACCCCCGAACTGGCCGAAAAATGCCTTGAGGCGCTTGCCGGCGAACGCTCTGGCAACGCCGGTCTCTCGGCCATCATGGTCGACGGCAATTCGGGCGACGGATCGGCGGAGCGGCTGGCCGGCTTTCTGGCGCGTTCCGGGTTCGACGGATGGACCGATCTGCTTCCGCTCGATTTCAACGGCGGGTTTGGCTGGGCGAACAATCAGGCGATCCTCAGCCGCGGCACCGATCTTCCCGAATATATCTACCTGCTCAATCCCGACGCCGAGGTCACGCCCGGCGCCGTCGCGTCGCTCGCCACGGTGCTCGATGCGCATCCGCGGGTCGCGGCCGTGGGCAGTCAGCTTATCGAAGCCGACGGCGCCCCCGCCGCCTCGGCCTTTCGCTTCCCCTCCCCCGGCCGCGAGTTCGTCCGCGGATCGCAAACCTTTGCGCTGCACCGGCTGCTGGGCATTCCGCCGATCGTTCTGGCGCCCCGCGAGGCGGGTCCGGTCGGCTGGGTGACCGGCGCCAGCGTGATGCTGCGCCGCGATGCGCTCGCCGAGGCCGGCCTGTTCGACGACGGCTTCTTCCTCTATTTCGAGGAGGTCGAACTGATGCGACGCCTGACCCGCCTCCGCTGGCAGATATGGAGCGAACCGCAAAGCCGCGTCCGGCACATCGGCGGCGCGTCGACCGGCGTCGACGGCAAACAGGCGCGACAGCCGAAACCGGCTTATTGGTTCACGTCGCGCAACCGCTATTTTGCGCGCGCCCACGGTGCGGCCTATGCTTTTCTCGTGAACCTCGCCTGGCTGTGCGGCGTCGCCTTCATCGGCGCCCCGCGCATGTTGCTGTCGCGAACGGCGCGTGCCAACGCACCTGCGGGGGAGATGCGGGGCATCATCAAGGAGGGCATCTGGCCCGCGGCACGGCATCGCCGGGCTTCGGTCGCGAAAATCGGCTCGGCCTGTGGTCGGTTGCCCCGCTGGGCGGAGGACAGCTGACCCATCCGGAATTTCACCCGCGGACTGATCGAAACGCGGCGAATTCACAGAAGACCATCGTTAATCGAGTGAGCGCGTGACAAGAAGATGCCCGATTCCCACCTCATGGATACTGCCCGCATGACGTCGCGAAACAAACTCGGAATTGTGGTGATCGGACGCAACGAGGGCGAACGCCTGAAGGCCTGCCTCGCGAAGCTGCCGAACGGACCCACGACCGTATATGTCGATTCCGGATCGCACGACGGCAGCCTGGAGTTCGCGCGAGGACACGGAGTCGACACGATTTCGCTGACCTCAGACAAGCCGTTCACGGCTGCACGCGGCCGCAACGCCGGCATCTATCGCCTGTTGGAACGGCACCCCGGTCTTGAGTTCATCCAGACCGTCGACGGCGATTGCCTGATCGATGATCACTGGCTTGAAAAGGGCGTCGCCGCGCTGGAGGCGCATCCCACCGCAGGAGTCGTCTTCGGCAGCCTCCGCGAAGTGAACCCCGACGGCAGTCTGTACAATTATCTGTGCGACAGATCGTGGAACGCGCCCATCGGCGAGGCCGAAAGTTGCGGCGGCATCGCGATGCACCGGGTCGCCGCGATCAGGCCAGCGGGCGGCTTTGACGAAAGGCTCATCGCCGGCGAAGAATCCGACCTGTGCCTCAAGATCCGGAAAGACGGCTGGTCCGTGCTGAGCATCGACGCAGAAATGGGCCTTCACGATGCCGCGATACTCGAGTTCGGGCAATGGCGATGCCGGATGCGGAGGACCGGCTATGCCTACGCCGAACATGTCGCACGAAACGGCAAGGCAAGCCTGCCGGGCTGGAAGCGACAGGTGCTCAGATTTTCATTCTGGGGCTTGGCTCTCCCCCTTTTCATCATGATCGCTGCCTTCGCCCTGTTCTTCGCCAACAGGTCGCTGTTGTGGTTGGCGGCACCGCTGTCGCTATACCCTCTCCAATTCTTCAGAATATGGATGCGCGAGAGGAGAAAGAGCCGATATGCGATCCGGATCGCCCTGCTGACGGTGTACGAGAAATTTGCCGAGTTGGCCGGAGCTATTCAGTTTCTGACGAGATCGATCACCCGCAAGCGATCGAAGATCATCGAATATAAATAGAGCCGCGGCCCCGCGATCCGCCGCCGGGCGTCAGCTTGCGCCGTTCTGGGACAAGAGCCGACCCGGATTCCCGACCACGACGCCATAAGCGGGGACATCCTTCAGCACCACCGCATTCGCCCCGATGCGCGCATGGTCGCCGATCGTGACCGGCCCGATGATCTTCGCGCCCGCGCCGATGTCGACGTGGCCGCCGATCGTCGGAATACCGCGGTCGTTCGCCCCGACCGTCACCTGCTGAAAGATCAGGCAATTGCACCCGATCTCGGCTCCGGGGTGGAAGACGATGCCGTTGGGATGCGGGATCAGCAGACAGCCGCCGATCCGGCTGTTGATCGGGATGTCGGCGCCGGTCACGGCCGACCAGAAGCGATGCCGCAGGACCGCCAGCTTGCGTGCGAAAGGCGCCAGGATACCCCGTGCGTTCTGATAGCGCCGGATGCTGGCCAGCAATGCCCGGGACGGATCCCATGCGCCCGCCGCCTTGCGCTCGCGCGACCAGTCGGGATCGGACGCTGATATGGCCGGCCGGGCCTCGGGATCAAGGATCGCCATGGGATATCGCTGTTCCTTCGAATTGCCGCCCGTCGGCGCCATCGGGGTCTAATGCCTGCGCTCGCGCCACGCCAAGGCGAAAATGCGCGGGCCGGTGACCAGGTAACGCCTCCACAGCCGCCGAGGCTCGCTGAGCAGGCGGAACGCCCATTCAAGATGGAGGCGCTGCATCCAGATCGGCGCCCGCCGTTTGCGGTCGACGAGGAATTCGATCGAGGCGCCGATGCACAGTCCGACACCCCGGCAACGCCGGTCGGCCTTGCATTTCGCAGCGACAATCTCGCTTTGCGGTGCGCCGATCGCGAAAAGCGTGAAATCGGCGCGTTCGCGCGCTACGAAATCGACGATCGCGTCGATGGCCCCTTCGTTGCGGAGCACACCCATCGGCGGAAGATGCTGGACGATCTCAAGGTCGGCAAAGCGCGCACCAAGTTCTGCGATCATCGCCTCGTCGCCGCCGACCAGAGCCACCTTTCGACCGGCGAACCATCGGTTGCGAAACAGATAGGCCGTGAGGTCGCTGCCCGTCACGACATCGAGCCCGATCCCGCGGAAGCGCGCCAGAAGCTGCAGAATGCGGCTGTCGCACAGGCGCATCGCCGCCTCGTCATAGGCCGCCTGCAACCGCCCGGTCGTCGCGCTTCGCTGCCTGGGATTTAGCAGCAGGACATGATCGACATTGGGCGTGACGACATAGGAGAAGCGATTGCGGCCCGCGAGCTCGACAAGCTCGCGCGCGACCTGTTCATACGACGATCCGGTAAATTCGATACCGAGAAACCGAACGCCGCCCGCGTCAGTAGGCATTCTTGTCCCAGACCAGCTTGAACAGGGTTTCGATCATGATCCTGAGGTCGAGCAGCGGCGACCAGTTTTCGATATAATAGATATCATATTCGACACGCTTCCGCGCCCGATCGGTGGTCGCGATCTCGCCGCGCAATCCGCGGATCTGCGCCAGGCCGGTGATCCCCGGCTTGACGCGATGCCGCGCCGTATAGCCCCGGACGGCGTCGAAATAATATTTGTCGCCGACGCGCATCATCGTTGCGTGCGGGCGCGGACCGACCAGCGACATATCGCCGCGCAGGACGTTGAAGAGCTGGGGCAGTTCGTCGATGCTGGTGCGGCGGATGATCCGCCCGACCCGGGTGACGCGGGGGTCGTCCTTCCGCGTCCGTGCCGCGCCGCTGACGTCCTGCCGGTCGACATACATCGAGCGGAATTTCAGCACCGAAATCTCGTTGTTGTTGAAGCCGAAGCGCTTTTGCCGAAACAGGATCGGCCCCTTGCTTTCGAGACGGATCGCCAGCGCCGTGAGCAGCAGGAGCGGCGATAACAGGAAAACGGCGATCAAGGCGATGCCGCGGTCCATGATCTCCTTGAGAATGCCGTCGACGTCGCGGACTGGCTGTTGCCAGATCGTGAAGACGGGGATCGAGCCGAGGAAGTTGATCCGATATCCCGCCTTGAGCTCGAGCGCTTCGGTCGGCAGAACGCAGATGTCGATCGACGCGGCGCTCAGCGTCTCGGCGATATAGGCGAGCCGGTCCTGCTTGATCTCGGGCAATGCGAGGATGACCTGATCGAGGTCGCCGGCGCGCGCAAGGTCGAGAAGCGCTTCGAAACCGCCGAGATAGGGCAAGTCCTCGACATCGGTCTTCGTCCGGCTGCGATCGTCGGCGTAGCCGATGATCCGCAAATGCGGCAGGCGCTGGATTTCGAGAAGTTCCAGCACCTTGTCGATCGTCGCCTTGCCCGACGCGTACAGCGCGACCCGTTGGCCGACGACGCCCTTTTCCATCAGGTTCCAGATCAGCTTGCGGAAAACGATGCGGCTCACGAAGAGCGCAATCATGCTGAAGCCGATGAAGTAAAGCGCGAACCCCCGCGAGAATTCGCGCATCATCTCGAGCTGGAAAATCACCAGGCTGGTAAGCGCCGACGCGAGCAGGAAGTCCGCTATGGCACTCCCCCCCACATCCTCGCCCTGCCCTCGGAACACCGTGTAGCCATCGCGCGAGATGCGGATGAGGAAATAGTTGATGCACATGATGATCGCGCCGGTGCTGTGCAGGCGCGCGTCGTAATAATAGCCGATCGTCAGATCATAGACGACAACTGTCAAAAGATAGGCGCAGAAGAAGCAGGCCACATCGTTTGCGACGCCGAGCGACCGCAACACATTGGACGTGAAGCGGATATGGCCGCTGTTACGCCGCGGGACTGGCTTCAGCTTCCCGTGCATACGCCCCCCGTCGTCGCGCAGATTTTTTCGGGGCTGATGCGCGCGAACAGGCCGCGCCGCCGCGGCGTGCCCGGCGGGTCGTCGACAAGGTAGGATTTTCGGGCGCGCCCGAGACCGGCCTCGGCCTTCGCCGCACATAGCGCGTCGCCATATTGCGAACATGTCCGCGAGTAGATGGCCCAGGCGCGAACGGAGGAGGGTTTCGCCATCGCGACATCCTGATCAAGCGTCACCGCCCGCTGCCGGTCGCCGACGCTGAGCAGAAACGCCCGATAGGCGTCGGCGAGCTGAAAGCTCTGCGGCAGAAAATCCATGCCGCGCTCGAAGGTCTGCCGCGCCCGGATGTCCTGCCCCTTGGCGATATAAGCGCGGGCCAGCTCGACATAGCCAAGGTAGTTTTCCGGGGAGTCCGAAACAACGACGTTCGCGTCCTCGATCGCTCGATCGGGGTTCCGTTCCGCAAGGCTTCGGGCTGCCCTCACCAGCAGCGCGTCCTCGTTTCGCGCGTCGGCCGCGAGCACCCTTCTCGCCAGCTGATAGGCATTTTTCTTGTCCCCCTGCGCCAGCATGATCCTGGCCATCAGCGCCTGGCCGTCAAGGACATGCTCGTCGAACAGTCCGGAAATCAGGCGCTTCGCTTTATCGTATTCCCCCGCATCAAGATAGAAGCGCGCCAATATTACCTGCTGGGCGCGCGTTCCGCTCCCCGAAATATATTGGAGTTGCGCGTCGGAAAGCGGTCGGCGATCATATTCCAGCCACAGCTGGACGAGCTTTGCGAGAAACTCCCGATCATTGGGGGACCTGCCCATGGCCTTGACAACCTCGCTCCGCGCGGCCGCGATTTCGCCCGTCTTGTATAGCAGATTGGCATAATCGAGCACATAATCGTCGTTCTGGTCCATCGCCTTCAATAGGTCGGGCAGGATCGCCTTCATTCGCTTCTCGTCACCCTGCAATCGGTAGATCTCGAGCCGGGTGACGTTGAGCGCGGGCGTCGCACTGCCGCTGGCGATCGCGTCGTCGACCGCCTTCAGGGCGTCGTCCGTTTTCCCGTCCAGCGCATCGAGGCGCGCGAGCAGGATGATACCCCCTTCATCCCTGGGATTGAGTGCGAGAATATCCGACGCCATCTTCCGCGCGTCGGCCGGGCGCCCATCGTCGATCGCGATGAAGCCCTTGACCAACATGGCCTGCGTAGCGCCGGGCATGAGCAGCAACAGACGGTCGGCGGCGTCGTCGGCCTCGCGCACCCGTCCCGTCTGCAGGCCGAGCTCGGCGATCGCCTGAAGAATCTCCGGATTGTCGGCTTGCAGGTCGAGCGCCATCGAATAGGCATTGAAGGCGCTGGTCAGCCGCTGCGCCCGCAATTCGATCCGCCCCAGCAGGATATAATAGGCCGCAACGTCGTCGCGCTCGGTAATTGCTTCGCGGATCGATTTGCGCGCCGCCTCGACGTCGCCCGCCGCCAGCTGGCTTTCGGCGTTAGCCGCGTTTTCGGCCGCACGTTGCGCCGAATCGGCACACCCCGACGCGACCGTCAGCCACATGGCGAGCGGCAGCATGCGCATTGCGAGCCGAAAAGTCGGGAGAAGTGCCAAGCCGCTGCCTTATGTTAACATATGAAGCCGGTCGCTGTTACGAACGCTTCTGGATAGGCTATTGATATCGCTGTTGGGTTAATGCGGTTGACTTTTCCCGGCAAGTAGGTCCAATCGATCCAACCGCTTAAGGGCGGTGTATTTCCGTTAGAGGTGATCCCGTGAACAGAGCGACCGCGGTGCTGCTTATAGGCCTGGCGGCCGGTTTTGCCACAACGGCTGCGGCGCAGCCATCGCTGCCCGTCGCGATCCAGTCGGCGCCAGCGCCCGGCGCCTCGCCCGCGTCCTCCCCGCTTCCGGTTTACCGCATCAACCCGGGCGACGAGCTGGAAATCAACGTCTGGCGCGAGGATCAGCTGCAGCGCGTCGTCAAGGTTTTGCCGGACGGGTCGCTGAGCTTTCCGCTTGTCGGATCGATCCAGGGCGCGGGCCGGACCCCGGTGGAGATCGAACGCATCATATCCGCGGCGCTCACCAATAAATATGTCGACGGCAAGGTGCCCGACGTCACCGTTGCGGTGCGCAGCCCGTCGGGTCTGCAATTTTCGGTCATCGGCAAAGTCAAAGGTCCGGGCATCTTCACGCCCGGACGCTATGTCACGCTGCTCGAGGCTTTGAGCTTCGCCGGCGGCGCGGACGAATTCGCAAGCCTCGACAACATTGTCATCGTCCGCAAGTCGGGCGCCGGGCTGGTGTCGATCCCGGCGCGGCTCGGCGGGATCCTGCGCAGCAAGTCGGTGAGCAGCGAAGCGGTGAAGAATATCCCGATCATCGAAAGCGGCGACACGGTCATCGTGCCATGAACGAACAGCCTCTGTTCCGACATCGCGCTCCTGGCTCTGCGCTGCGCCGTGGCGCTTGCACAGCCGCGATCGCAGTCCTGATGGCGACGCCGGCGCATGCCCAGATTGACAGCGAGGTCGTGGTTTCGGCGTCCGCCGGATATGACAGCAATCCGTTCCTGGCGTTCGGCGGCGATCGGGACGTCGCCTCGTTCAGGCTTGAGTTGGCGCCGACGATTTCGCGGTCCGACGAAATCAGCAGCATCCGTGTTTCCGGGCGCGTCGAGCATGTCGAATATGCCCGTCTCTATGATTCGGCGCAAAATCTGTCGGCGAGCGTCGATGCGACCTATCGGATCAACGAACGCCTCGACGTTGCCGCGCGCGTCCAGATCGCCAGCACGATATCGACGACCGACTTCACCCGCCCGGTCGACGCCGGCGGAGATGGCGAGGGTCTTCCGCCGCCGATCGACGACGACATCACCTTGCTGGGCGATCGGCAGCGGCGCAACACCGCGTCGGCGCAAGCCTCGTTGCATTATATAGCAAGCGAGTTCGACGATATCCGCTGGACCGCGCTCGTGCAGACGCAGCGCTATCCCTCGTCGAACAACCTCGAAGATTCCGATTATGCCTCGCAGCAGATCGCCTACACGCGGCGGCTGAACGAGGATATCACGCTCGGCGGGGTGTTGGTGGGCAGCATCAGCAATTTCCGGAACAGCCGCGCCGGCGACGCGAAGATGATTTCGCCGCAACTGTCGTTCGGCATCCGCCTCGCGCCGCGGTTCGAGGTATCGGGCAGCGCCGGCCTCTCCTTCACGCGCACCAAATTGGCGCAGGGAACGAGCAGTTCCACGACCTTCGCCGGCAATCTGAGCCTTTGCTACAAGATGACGCTCGATAATTTCTGTTTGACCGGTTCGCGGCAAGTCCTGCCTTCCGCGATCGGCGGCGTCCGCGAGCAAAGCTCGATCGGCGCGACCTATTCGCGTCGGCTGTCGGAGCGCGACACGATCCAGCTCGGCGGCAGCTATGCGACCGCGTCCAGCCCGTTGACCGGTATCGGCGGCGATTTCAAGAGCATCCGGGGCTATGCGCGTTACGAACGCCAACTCACGGAGAAGCTGAATGTCTTCGCCAGCGCGGGCTATTCGGATTCGTCCGACGATTTCGGCAGCAAACGGTCGAACGTTCAGGGTGTCATCGGCATTTCCTACCGGTTCGGGGGCGTGCGATGAGCGACGATCGCTTCGAGCGGGAGGACGAGGGCGGCAATATCCTCACCCACCTGCCAACGATCATCCGCGAACGCTATCGCTGGCTGCTGATTCCGGCTATCCTCAGCTTGATCGCCGGGATTGCGGCGGCCTTCCTGCTACCCACCGTCTATCGGTCGACGGCGACCCTCCTCGTCGAATCACCACAACTTCCCGAGGATGTCATCGGGACGCAGGACGGCGACATTGTCGACCAGCGGATCGCCAAGATCCGGCAGCAGGTTTTGAGCCGGCCGCGCCTGATCGAGCTGATCCAGAAATATCGCCTCTATTCCGACGAGAGAGCGCGCAAATCGCTTTCCGAAACGATCGAGCAGATGCGAAAGGCTACGACGATCGAGGCCGTCTCCGCCGAACTTCAGCGGTCGGGAGGAAAGTCGTCGACGATCGCCTTTACGCTCAGCTTCGATTACAAGACGGCCGCACAGGCACAGGCCGTTGCGCAGGATATGACCGAGCAGGTGCTGCTGCTCGACGCGACGAAGACATCCGAGCAGGCTGCGAACACGGTGCAGTTTCTGACCGACCAGGCCGCGGCGCTGCAAAGCCAGATCAGCGAGCTCGAAAGCGCAATCGAGACGGTCAAGGCGCAGAACGGCCTGGCGTTGTCGAACAGCGGGGCGCTGATTTTTGGCGGATCCACCGGCGGCTATGATGCCCAGATCATCGCGTTGCAGCGCGACAATGCCCAGCTTGCGGCACAAAAGGAAGCGCGCAAGAGTTCCGCCGACCGCGATCCGATCGTCGCGGCCGCCGAAGCCGAACTCGCCGCGGCGCAGGCGCGCTATTCCGACGACCATCCGGACGTCGCGATCGCCCGGCGGCGTCTTGCGCAGGCCAAAATCCTTGCGGCGAGCAATGCGGCGAAGCTGCCTCCCGACATGATCGACCAGCAGATTGCGTCGAACAACGCGCAAATCGCAGCGCTTCAGGCGGCGAAGGCTCAGGAGGTCGGACGGCTGTCGGCGGCGCAAAGTGCACAGGCGCGCGGCCCGCTCGTCCAGGAACAGATCGCGCAGCAACAGCAGAAGCTCGACGGGCTCAACAAGCAATATGAGAGCGTATCGACGCGGCTGCTCTCGGCGCAGGCGAGCGCCAAGGCGGAAACCGAACAGAAGGGCGAGCGTCTGTCGGTCATCGATCCGCCGGTCGTCCCCGAAGATCCGAACTCTCCCAACCGGCCGCTCCTGATCGCCGGCGGACTGGTCTTCGGCGTCGGCTTCGGACTATTTCTTATCCTGGCGGTCGAGCTCTACCTGCGGCCCATTCGCGACGTCCTTGACATCCGCGCGGTGACGGGAACGATGCCCATGGTCTCCATTCCGACGATCGATCCGGCAAACCAGCCTTCCACCAGCTGGTGGCAGCGGCTTCGATCCTTTATTCCACGCCGCAAGCACGCCTTGCAAGGTTCGGGTGACTAGAGCGGCCGATGAAGAGCTTTCCCAACATTCCGCAAACGCTCGGGGGCACGCCGCTGATAGCGGGTCTTCCGGGGATCGACGAAGTGGCCGATGCCGGCGACGTTGAACTCAGCGAAAAGCTGGTCGGCTTCGAATCGAAGGACCCGCGCTCGCGCTCGTTCAACCTGCTCCGGACCCAATTGATCAAAAAGCTGGCGGAAAGCGGCGGGCGGCTCGTCGGCATCACATCGCCGGCGCCCCATGCCGGCAAGTCTTTCGTCGCCTCCAACCTGGCAGCGTCGATCGGGCAGTTGCCGAACAAGCGAACCTTTCTGGTCGACCTCGACCTGCGGCGCGCGACGATCGCCCGCATCTTCGGTCTCGACGTCTCCGAGGGAGTCACCGAATTCCTTCTCGGCGACGACATCGAACTGCGGCAGATCGGACGGCGCATCGGCGAGAGCAATCTGGTCGTCTATCCGACCCTCGCGGCTCCGGTGAATTCGGCCGAACTGATGGTCAGCGAACGGCTCGACGAGCTGGTGGCGCGCGCCCGCGCGCTTGGCGACGACGCCATCGTCATCTTCGACCTTCCGCCCGTGTTCGCGAACGACGATGCCATTCTCGCCGCAGAGAAGCTCGACGGGGTGCTGCTGGTCGTCGAACAGGGCGTGACGACGAAAAAACAGCTTCAGGGGGCCATGCAACTGATCCATCCGACGCCGTTGCTGGGGACCGTGTTCAATCGCTTCACCGGCGGCAATGGCGATCCCTATGGATATGGCGGCAAATACGACGGCTATTACAATAGCTGAGTAAAGGCAGGCGCAGTCGACGAGCCCGGCGACCGGCGTAGTCGCTGCATCGCCTATTGGTCCCGATTCTCGTACCAACGGCGCCAAAACGGGTCGCCGCCCTTTCGCCCGGCCAGGTTCGTCACGACGAGCCCACCACCCTCGCGCGCCTCGCCAAAGCATCCAAAGGCGCCGGTCGCCCATCGATCTTGCGCGGAATTCCGCCAAACGGACAGGATTTCGCGCTTTACAAAATATAGCAACAACGGCGGGTTACACCTCATGTCCGCGGCGGCACAATTCACGGCGATAATGTTTCACTATGGAACATAGTTTCGACCATCCGGCTCTGATCGCTCAGCCGCCACGTATCAGCCAATTTATTTTCCCTTTAGAATCAAATCCTTATAACGATCCGTCGCTTTCACGCTTGAAAGCGCCAATGGCCGGAATCTGTCCGGGGTCGTTACAGAACATAACAACACGTTGACAAACTTTAGCAAATCACAGTAACCCGAACGCGGAAGCAAGCAGCAGACTTGCTGTGATTATCGCGCAGTTCGGGTCGGAATTTGCGCTGGAAGCGCACTCCATTGGGCTTCCGGCGTCGAGTCCTTTTGGCCTGACGGGCGCGGCTTCGCGTTCAATCGGGACCGGGTGCTGTCGAGGGACGGTGCTGGCCTTCGGGGATCGTCCCCGATGCCTGGGGTCTCGGAAACCAAAGTGGGGGTATAGTGAAGAAATTTCTGCTGGCGGCTGCGGCTGCCCTTGCATCTTTGTCGGCCCCGCAGGCCGCATCGGCATCGACGATCGTCAACGCAGGCTTCGAAGCTGGCCCGGTCGGGCTTGGCGCGCCGACCGGATGGTTTACCCTCAACCCGCTGCGCGTCGCGACCGTATCGTCGTTCGGCGGATATACGGCGCAGGAGGGCTCGCAGTTCGCGGTCATCGCCGCAGGCATTCAGGGCATTCCGACCCTGCTGACGCAGCTCTTTTCGATGACGCAGGGCGAAACGATCAGCTTCATGGTCGCCTTCGCGACCACCGAATCCAACTTCAACGACTTCGGCGGCCTCGGCGTCTTCGATTTCTCGAACCTCTCCGGAACGACCTTGTTCAGCCAGTCGGTCAGTTCGGTCGGCGCCGGCACCGCGGGTCCGTGGACGAAGGTCAGCTTCACCGCGCCCACCAGCGGTTTCTATTCGATCAACGCCACCGTCCAGAACGTCGGCAACAGCCGGAACCCGAGCTACCTGCTGCTCGACGCACCCGGCGTGCCCGAACCCGGGACGTGGATGCTCATGCTTCTCGGCATCGGCGCGGTCGGCTTCTCGATGCGCCGCCGCCGGAACCTTCGCGTCAATTTTGCCTGAAATCGGTTTGGAAGATTGGGGATGACCATGATGAAGAACAGCCTTGCATTGGCGTTTACGCTTACCGCGGTGACCCTGTCGGCAACGACGGCCAACGCCGCAACCACGGTCGACATCAAGACCGGCGTCGGCGCTCCTGGAACGACCGATGCAAATTGGTCGATCGAAACGCCGAGCGCCGAGCTGGTGGCGTCGATCCCGCAGCTGATCCACGCAAACTGGTACAGCGGCGGCGCTCCGGCCGGCCAGAACGGCAACGTCGACGGCGCGCGCTGGATCACGCCGAATGCCGACGGCACGCTGAACCAGCCGGTCGGAACGGTAACTTACTCGACCATCTTCACCCTCAGCCAGATCGCGACCGCGGCGACGCTGACCGGGAATTTCTGGTCGGACAACCGCGTCACCCAGATCCTGCTGAACGGCATCGCGATCTATAACAATGGCAGCAGCGCTTCGCAGTTCGGCGGCGGCACGGGTGTTCCGCTGAACATCAGCACGAACCTCCTCGCCGGCGCGAACACGCTTTCGTTCCTCGTCCAGAACGACTCGGGCACCGGCGGTCCGGGCTCGAACCCGGCGGGCCTCCGCGTCTCGGCGGTCTTCTCGGCGGTCCCGGAACCGGGCACGTGGATGCTGATGCTTCTCGGTTTCGGCGCGGTCGGCTTCTCGATGCGCCGCCGGCAGAAAACGCAGGTCCGGTTCCAGTTCGCCTGAACCCGACCGCGGCCAGCTTCTTGGGCAAAGAAGGGTCGGCCTTGATGGCCGGCCCTTTTTGCGTCAGGCTCGGGTCGAAAGAGAGTGGTTGACGTGCAGATGAAGCAGCGATCCCTGCGACTTCCTGCCCTGCTCGGCGCAAGCGGGCTGCTGATGCTCGCGGCGCTCTATGCCATTTATCTGTCGCTCTCGCTGCCGCACCGGTCGCCGGTCGAGTCCCCGTCCCGGCGCGAAGCGGCCGCCCGCCCGGCGCCCGAGCCCGAAGCTTTCCGTTTCCGCCCGGGCATCGACGCGCAAACCGCCGAACAGATCAACGCGGCGGTGCCCCAATCCGACGAACCGCTGGTTGCGGCGCGCCCGTTCGCGCTGAACCTGCCGTCGACCCAGATGAACACCAGATTGTCGGCGGTCGACTGCCTGACTGCGGCGGTTTATTACGAGGCGGCCTCCGAAACGCTGACCGGCCAGCGCGCGGTCGCGCAGGTCGTCCTCAACCGGATGCGCCACCCCGCTTATCCCAATTCGGTCTGCGGGGTCGTCTTTCAGGGCTCGCAGCGAAAGACCGGTTGCCAGTTCACCTTCACCTGTGACGGTTCGCTGAACCGGCGGCCCTCGGCGAGCGGCTGGGCGCGCGCCCGCGCCGTGGCCGCGGCGGCGCTGTCCGGCTATGTCGAACCCAGCGTCGGCCTGGCGACGCATTATCACACGCTTTGGGTGGTTCCCTACTGGAGCGCCAATCTGACCAAGCTGCGCACCGTCGGATCGCATATCTTCTATCGATGGAGCGGCAGCAGCGGCACGCGCGGCGCGTTCGTCAGCCCCTATGCCAATGCCGAACTGCTTCCGGCGTCGGCGGTCACCAGCCTGTCGGGCTATCTGCTGGAGAACCCCGGCGCGCTCCCGCTCGCCCCGGCGCTCGCGGAAGGCGATGCCGCGACCTCGATTCCTGCGGTCCCGACAGGACTGATCGCACCGCCGAGAGGCGAACTCAGTTCCGCACCCCAGGCCGTCCTCGGCAAGAGAGGCAGCGAGCTGGCGCCGACCGACTCCAGGCTCAAGAGCGACGCGTCCGAGCACCGGCTTCTCGAGGATCAGGCGCCGCGCCTCAATCGCTGAGCGCCGCCGCTTTCCGCGCACGGCGCTGGCTTACGGCTGGGCTGTGCCCCCGCCCAGGGCTTGATAGAGCGCAACATAGGAGGTCAGCCGATCGGCACGCAGCTGGATCAGCGCGAGATCGACCGATAGCAGCGCGCGCTGCGCATCGATTTGCTCCAGATAAGGCGAATAGCCGGCGCGATAGCGGTTCGCCGCGTGGCGGAGCACTTCGGCAACCGCGGCGCGCTGTGCGAGCAAGGCTTGTTCCTGCGCGTCCAGCCGGTCGATCAGCGCAAGCTGGTCCTCGACCTCGCGAAACGCGGTCAGGACCGATTTGCGATAGGCGAAGGCGGCCTGGTCGCGCTGTGCGGTCGCCGCATCGAACTGCCCCTCCAGCCGCCCGCCCGAGAAGATCGGCGCGAGAATGCTGCCGCCGATCGACCAGATGGTGATCGGATCGCCGAGCAGCGAGGAAATCGCCGCGCCGCCCGATGCCGACAGGCGGATCTGCGGCAGGAATTGCGCGCGCGCGGCGCGCAGATTGGCGTCGGTCGCGGCGAGCGAATATTCGGCCTGCGCGATGTCGGGGCGGCGCCGAACCAGTTCGGAGGGAACGACCGCGGGGACAACAGGCGTCGCGAGCGCGTCGAAATTCACGCCGCGGGCGATCGCGTGCGGCGTATCGCCGACGAGCAACGACAGCGCATTTTCTTGCCGCGCAATCGCTGCTTCGATCGTCGGGATCTGCTGTTCGGCGGCGCGGTATTCGGCTTCGGACTGCCGGAGTTCGAGCTCGGACGTATAGCCCGCCTCGGCGCGGTCGCGCGCGATGCGCAGCGCCTCGCCACGCTGGACGAGCGTTGCCTTGAGCACTTTGAGACGGTCGTCGAGCGCGAGCAAGGTGATGTAGCCGCTCGCCGCCGCCGCACTGACCGACAGCGTCGCCGCTTCGTGCGCGGCGGCAAAAGCGGCCGCGCTGGCACGCGCGGCATCGCGCCGCGCCGCGTTGCCGCCGAACAGATCGACCTCATACGCCGCCTGGAATGTCGGCTGTGCCGAGGTGCTTTCGCTCGGCCGGCCGAACGCGTTGACCGTGCGCGCCTCCGACCCCGGTACGCTTGCCGACAGGCTGGGCAGTAGCAGTGAGCGGGCGACGCGTTCCTGCGCGCGCGCCTCGGCCACGCGCGCCGCGGCGATGGCGAGGTCGCTATTGTTCGCGCGCGCCTGTTCGACCAGCGCCGAAAGCTGGGGGTCGCCGAACCGCGCCCACCATTCGCGCTCGACCGCGCCCTCGGCAGGCAGCGACGTGCGCCAGTCGGCGGGCGGCGCAACGACGCTCGCCTCGGGCCGCGGACTGATGGCCGGGGCGCACCCCGCGACCAGCAGCGGCAGCAACAGCGCCGCGCGTCTCACCGGCCGCCGTCCGTATCGACGGTCGCGATCACCGACATGCCGGGCCCGAGCCGCCTGGCGAGCGGCTGTCCGGGATCGATCCGGATGCGCACCGCGATTCGTTGCGGCACCTTCACGAAATTGCCCGATCCGGTGTCGGGCTTGATGATGCTGAACTCGCTCCCCGCCGCCGGAGCGACGCTTTCGACCGTCCCCTTGAGTTCGACCCCGCCGAGCGCGTCGACCCGGAAATGAGCCTTTTGCCCGACCCGGATGCTCGCGGTCTGCCCCTCCTTGAAATTGGCGACAACCCAATGCGTTTCCGGCACCAGATACATGAGCTGGGTACCCGGGTTCACGAGTTGTCCGACGCGGACCGCGACCTCGCTCAACCGGCCGGCGCGCGGCGCGCGGATCACCGTTCGCTCGAGATCGATGTCGGCAAGGCCGCGGGTCGCCTCGGCATTCTGGACGCCGGCTTGCAGGCCGCCGCGCCCGACGGTCACCGACCGCACCTGCTCGAGCGCGATCTGCCGCTGCGCCTGCGCCTGCCGTACCGCGGCTTCGGCCTGACGCAGCGCCGCGAGCGTCTGGTCACGCTCGCGCAGCGACACCGATCCAGCGTCGACGAGTTCGTTGACGCGGCGCATGTCGGCCTGCGCGCGCTGGAGCTGCGCGGCGGCATTGGCCACCGCCGCATCCTGCAGACGCACCTGCGCCTCAGCCGAGCGTTCGCTCTGCTCGCTGTTGCTGAGGCTCGCCTTCTGCGCCGCGATGTTCGCCGCGCCCTGCGCGACGCGTTCGCGATAGATGCGGTCGTCGATCCGCACGAGGATCTGCCCCGCCGCGACGCGTTCGAAATCCTGCACCAGCACCTGCGTCACATAGCCGCCGACCTGCGGCGAGATGATCGTCGTCTGGCCGCGGACATAGGCATTGTCCGTGGTCTGGCTGTCGGGCCGGAACGGCGGCAGACCCCAGGCATAGAGGACCGCCAGCGCGCCGAGCAGGATCAGCCCGCTGAACAGGATGATCTGCGATCGCGAACGGTCGGGCCGCCAGCCTCCGCCGCCCTGAGGCGGCTCGGGCGCCGCTGCCGCTGCCGCGACAGGCGGAGCTTCGTCGGTTGCGGTTGCCGGTGTCTTGTCGTCGGTCATTTTCTTTGCGCCAACATCTGCTGGAGGAGGGAAAGGTCCGCTGCGAGCGGGCTGAAACCACGGCGCCGATCGCGCAGCCAGCGGACCAGCACGATCATGAAGCCTATCGCTGCGCCAAAGCCGATCACGAAGAAAACGTCGTTATAGGCCAGAACCCCGGCCTGCCGCGCCGCTTCCTGAACCACGTTGCGCCCGGCGACCGCCGAGCGCAGCGTCGCGTCCCCGATCGAACCGTTCAGGCCGCTCGACAGATAGGCGAGCGCCTGCGCCAGCGCCGGATCGTCGGTCGCCAACCCCTGCCCCAGCGTCATCAGATGCGCCTTGGCGCGAATGGTGAAGAACGCCGACAAGGCCGCCGTGCCGGCGAGCCCCCCGATGGTTTGCGACAGATTGAACAGCGCCAGGAAGCTGACAATATAGGATGGTCCGCGCGTCAGCGCGCGCAGGAACCCTTCCATCAGCATCGGCCCTATGAAATAGACCGATGCAAAGGCGATCGCCGCCTGCGTCAGATAGAAGTCGGAGGGGCGCGACATCAGCCCTGTCTGCGTATCGGCGAAGGCCGCGACCGAAATGATCCCCAGCGAGATCAGTGTCGACAGGCGAAGGTCGGCGGGATTGAGCCCGATCAGCGGGAAGAACACGCCCAGCAAGGCCGCGAAGGCAGTGATCGCATAGAAGGTCACGAGCTGGTCGTTGACATAGCCGAGCGACGTCAACAGCCCGGTCGCGCCGAAATTCTGCTCCGACAGAACGACGCGAATGAACGCGCCGGCCAACGCCAGCTTCAGCAGGTCGCCGCTCGCCATCCAGCGTGTCTGGAGCATTGGATTTTGGCGATTGTGTTCGATCAGCAACGCCGCGCCGATCAGCACGATCGCAGGCGCCAGCAAGGCGCCCAGCCACGGCGTCGGCCACCAGATGATGCGCCCCTGCACCAGAAAGCTGCACAGCAGGCCAATCCCGACCGCGAGCAGCGGGAAGCTGATCAGATCGAGGACGCCGAAGGCGCGCACCGTCACGCCCTGCGGCAACGGCAGGACGTTCACGAGGCCGACGGTGACGAGCGACAAGCCGAATTGCAGTGCGAACAGGCTGCCGATATCGCCGTCATAGACCAGCAGCGGCGAGATGGCGCGCGCCAGCGGCAAGCCGATTTGAACGACACCGATGCCGAGCACCAGTGCGATCATCCTTTGCGGCCCGGGCAGGCTTTGCATCATGTAAAAGATCGAAAGCGTCACCAGCCCGCTTGCAGCGATGCCCGAAATCGCACGCGAGACGAGTTCGACCTGATAGCCCGCGTCGAACAGCTGCACGAAATTGGCGATCAGCAGGGTGATCATCGTCGCACGAACGAAACGCTGGATTCCGAAATGCTGCCGCACCTTGAACAGCAAGATGCTCATGCAGGCATTGGTCAGGTTATAGGCCACGGTCACCCAACCGGTATCGACCGGCGTCAGGTTCATGTTTCCTTGCAGCACGATCAGATTTGCGAGCAGCAGACCGTTCGTCAGCCCCGCCACCAGGCCGAGGTAGATGCCGATTGCGAAATAGGCGATCCGTCGGCCTTTGGGGTGGTCGGGATTGGCGGGCGATCCCGGGATCAGAGGCTGCTCGTGCGGCTTCAGCACATATTCGTCCTGCGGGGCGGCGGGCGAGGTGGCGTCAGCCATAAAGGCGGCCCGAATCGATCCGGGCTGCACGGGCGCGGCACGTTCCGCCTGTTTGTATGCCAAGATCGCCCTTCATTCTGCACCGCACAATAATCGGGGCGGCGGCATTGGCATAGGGTGGAAAATCGGCGTTTCGAAAATCGGGCCGACTTGCAATTCCGATCACCCGCGCGCGACGCTGGCGAGGTCGCCGCGCGCATGGCGAAAGACGTCAAGACTGCCCCATATCGCGAGCGCCGCCATGATCGCCGCGACGGCAAGGTCGGGCCAGCCCTGCCCCGTCCCGAACACACCGAGCGCCGCCGCCAGGACGGCAAGATTCCCGATCGCATCGTTGCGCGAGCATATCCAGACCGAGCGCATGTTCGCATCGCCTGTCCGGTAACGGTAGAGCATCAGCGCAACAGCGACATTCGACGCGAGGGCAAGCGTGCCGATGATCCCCATCGTCTCCGCCTGGGGCGTCGCACCGTTCAGAAAACCCCACAACGCCGAGCCGAGCACCCACAGGCCGAAGACGAGCATCGTCGCGGCCTTGAGCAGCGCGGCGCGGGCGCGCCATGCCAGCGCCATCCCGGCAACGCCCAGGCTGATCGCATAATTGGCCGCATCGCCGAGGAAATCGAGCGCGTCGGCCTGCAGCGCGCGCGAATCGGCGGCGACGCCCGCGACGATTTCGACCCCGAACATCGCAGCGTTGATGGCCAGCGCGATCCACAGGATCCGCCGCCACTTCGGATTGTTCAGCGCGGTCTTGCCGCTTTTACCTGCGCAACATTGATCGGCCATCGCCGAACCTCCTTACATCTTCGAGTCGGCTCCCCATATGCATCCTGTAGCAACTACAGGGTCAAGCGATGAAAATCGGCGAACTGTCAAAGGCCACCGGCACCAATATCGAAACCATCCGCTATTACGAGCGGATCGGCCTCCTCCCCGCCCCCGCGCGGACCGACGCGAATTACCGCAGCTATGGACCCGACCACCGGTCGCGGCTCAGCTTCGTGCGCCATTCGCGCGAGCTTGGCTTCACGATCGAGGAGATTCGTTCATTGCTCGACCTGTCGGATCATCCCGACCGCGATTGCGGCGAAGCCGACAGGATTGCGTCGACCCATCTCGAACAGGTCGAGGCGAAGATTGCGCAGCTATCCGCATTGCGCGACGAACTTACCCGGATCGTCGGCCGCTGCCGGGGCGGTGCAGCCGCCGACTGCCGGGTGATCGAGGCACTCGGCGATCATGGCCAGTGCGGGGGCGCGCACTAGGTCTGATCAGGGGATCACGACAATTTTGCCTATCGCAGTGCCAGCTTCCTGCGCCCGATGCGCCTCGACGATCCGGTCGAGCGGATAGATTGCGGCGATACTATGATTCAGTTTCCCTGCCACCAGCGCCTCGTTGATCGCCTGCGCGGCCTGATCATGCGCAGCGGCGTCCATGACATAGACGAGCACGAAACGAACCGTCGCGTCGAGCATGACGAGCGGCCAGAACGGCAGTGCGGGTTCCGGCACCGCGTCTGACGCATAGGTCGCGACCACGCCGCGCGGCGCGAGCAGACTCATGATGATATCGAGGTTCGCACCGAAAGCGACTTCGACGAACCGGTCGACGCCGCGCTCCCGCCCCGTGATCTCGCGAACGCGCGCGACGATGTCGTCGGTCTTGCGGTTGACGATGAAGTCGGCGCCCGCCGTCCTCGCCGAATCCGCCTGCTCGTCGCGGCTCACGCTCGCGATTACCGTCGCCCCGCCAAGCTTGGCGAACTGGATCGCATAGCGGCCGACCGCGCCCGCGCCACCCGAGACGAAGACCGTCTTCCCCGCGACCGGACCATCGGCAAAAACGCAACGATGCGCGGTCATCGCGGGCACGCCGAGGCTGGCGCCTTCCTCGAACGAGACATCGTCCGGCAGCACCGAGACCTGTCGCACCGGCAGCGCGACATATTCGGCAGCCGCACCGAATGCCCGGCCGAGCTGCGCTTCGTAGAACCATACGCGCCTGCCGATCCAGTCGCCGTCTTCGGCCGATCCGGCCGCGACGACTTCACCCGCGCCATCCTGATGCGGGATGACCAGCGGATAAGGCATCTCGGTGCGTCCGCGCGCGCCCTGCCGCGCCTTGGTGTCGGAAGGGTTCACGCCCGAGGCGCGCACCCGAATGAGCAATTCGCCCGGCGCAGCGACGGGCACGGGCCGCTCGCCGACGATCAGCACCTCATCGGCGTTTCCCTTCCGCTCGTACCAGGCGGCCTTCATGACGGATTGTTCCACGGCATTATCCTCTTTCGGGTTCGACTCGCTGCGCAACAGGCCATGCCCGTTGTCCGAATCGATATATGCCGTTAGCGACAGATTCATAAGTACGCACAATTTGGACATATACTATCATGAATGTGCCTATTGGGGAAAACCAGGATAAAGCGGCCTCTCCGAAGGCGCGTTCGACCCGCCGCCGCGCCGGGCGGACGGGTTGCAGCGTCGAAGCGACGCTGTCGGTTATCGGCGGGGTGTGGAAGCCGGTGCTGCTGTTCCACCTGCTCGGCGGGCGGCTGCGCTTCAACGCGCTCTGTCGCCTGACGCCGAACGCCACGCAGCGAATGATCACACTGCAGCTTCGCGAACTCGAAGCCGATGGCATCGTCGCACGGATCGTCTATCCCGAGGTGCCGCCGCGCGTCGAATATGAACTGACGCCGCTCGGTCATTCGCTGAAGCCCGTATTGCTGAGCATGCGGTCGTGGGGCGCCGATTTCCAGGCGAGCCTCGAAGAACGCGGCGGCACGGCGCCGTCGTGCAAGGGCGAGGATTCCGTATGATGGCAGGAAGGTGGGACGATTCTGTTGCCCGGCTCGTCCCCAGCCGCTGGTATCCGATTCTGTTGCCCGGTTCGGTCCGAACCGCGTTCTATTTGAATAACCTTAGGCCGTGAGGCTTATCGGTTACGCAGCCAGAGCGAGTGCTTCGTTATCGTTAGCACTTATAGGTTTGAGCCTTGAACGGGTTACTCAGCCCGGAAGAAAACATCGTCTTTGAACACACGTCGATCCTGGTTCGGCCCCGTCAGAAGCCCGTGCATCCCCAGGGAAAGCGCGGGTTTGTGGTGGAGCCGCCGGGTACTGCCCCCGGGTCCGCTGTGTCTATTCCACGACACCATTTATCCTCATAGCCGGCCGAAACCGGCGACCTTCATATAGGCAGCCCGTCGGCGTTTGGAAAGAGCGGCGCCCCGATTTCCCTTCCCGACCGTCATCGCGGCGAAGGCCGGGGTCTCGACGCCGATCGCATACGCAACGATGGACCCCGGCCTTTGCCGCGGTGACCGCTTGATCATTTTTTCCGCAGTTCGTCGCGGATTTCGGTGAGCAGATCGACCTCGCTCGGGCCCGCCGGCGCATCGGGTCCGCGGCGCATCACCTTGTTCACCCATTTGACCAGCAGGAAAATGACGAAAGCGAGAATCAGGAAGTTGATCACCGCGGTTATGAAGGCGCCATAGCCGATCATCGCGACGCCCGCCTTCTTGAGCGCGGCATAGTCGGTCGCGGCGATGCCTTCGGGGATGGCGCCCAGCAGGATGAACTTGCTCGAGAAATCGACGCCGCCGAAAATCCAGCCGACCAGCGGCATGATCAGGTCGGCGGTCAGCGACGTCGTGATCGTGGCAAAGGCGCCGCCGATGATGACGCCGACCGCGAGGTCCATGACATTGCCTTTGGCGATAAATTCCCTGAATTCGCTCAACATGTTGCGGCTCCCCGGATCGTCGATCTAGCGCCCCGAAACTGCCGCGGTGATTGCACAAAGGCAAGCGCGATCCTATTATGTGTGTTGTTGCGGCAAAACGCCGCGCGAGGGAGCATTGATGACCATGACCTATCGTTCCGCCCGCTGGCTGATTGTCCCGGTTGCCGCACTGTCGCTGTCCGCCTGCGGCATCAACAGCGTTCCCACCAAGGAAGAAGCCGCCAAGGCCAAGTGGGCCAATGTCGAAGCCGCGTACCAGCGCCGCGCCGACCTGATCCCCAACCTCGTCGAAACCGCAAAGGGCGCGGCGAAGATCGAGCAATCGACCCTGGAAGGCGTCATCCAGGCGCGCGCGTCGGCGACGCAGGTGAAGCTGACCGCCGATGACCTTGAGGATCCCGCGAAGGTACAGGCCTTCCAGCAGGCGCAGGGCAATGTGTCGAGCGCGCTCGGCCGCTTGCTGGTCACCGTCGAGCAATATCCCGATCTCAAGAGCCAACAGCGTTTTGCCGACCTGATGACCCAGCTCGAAGGGACCGAGAACCGGATCAACATTTCGATTCAGGACTATAATGCCGCGGTGCAGGATTATAACACGACGATCCGCACTTTCCCCGACATCATCGGGGCCAAGATCGTCCATGGCGCAAAGCCGATGACGCCGTACAAGGCGGTCAGCCCGAACGCCAATCAGGCGCCGAAAGTCGACTTCGGTCAATAAGGTGCGCGGCGCCGCTCTTGCCGCTCCGCTTGCGATCCTAGCGACCGCAGGCGGGTGCAAAGCGGCGCCGACGACGGAGCCCGCCTATTGCGTCGCGGTGCCGCAAATGGCCATGCAGGGCCGCGTGACCGATGCGGCAAGCATATTGGCCGAAGAGGAAGAGGTCCGATTGTCCGAACGGCTCGCCCGATATGAAGCGCGAACCAGACACCAGATGGTGCTCGTAACGGTTGGCGACCTGAAGGGCGCGAGCATCGACGATTTCGCGACATGCCTCGGCAACCGGTGGCAGATTGGACGCAAGGATCGGGATGACGGCATTCTGATCCTGATGGCCCCCAAGGAACGCAGGATCAGGGTCGCCACGGGCTATGGCATGGAAAAGCTGCTACCCGACGAAAAGGCGAAGGCGGCGATCGACCTGATGACTCCCTTTTTCAAGAACGACGACTATGGCGACGGCCTGTCTGCGGGAGTCGAGGCCATCGCCGCGCAGACGGGAGATCGATAATGAGGTCGCTTTTGCTCGGTTGGGCGCTGGGGCTGTCACTGCTCGCGTCGCCGGCATCCGCCCAGACATTCCCCAAGCTGACGGCGCGCGTCGTCGACCAGGCCGACATCATCCCGCCCGCCGAGGAAGCGAACCTCAACATCCAGCTCGAGCAGGTCGAGAAGACGACGGGCCACCAGTTCGTTGTCGCGACCGTGAACAGTCTCGAAGGTTATGACGTCGCCGAGTATGGCTATCGCCTCGGCCGCGACTGGGGCATTGGCGACAAGGAGAAGGACGACGGCGTCGTCTTCCTGATTGCCCCCAACGAACGGAAGATGCGGATCGAAGTCGGCCTGGGCCTGGAACCCGTGCTGACAGACGCGCTGTCGGGCCGGATCATCCGCGACGTGGTGACGCCGAAGTTCAAGGACGGCGACCTTCCGGGCGGCATTCAGGACGGCGTCAACGCGATCGCGCAGCAGATCCAGCTGCCGCCCGAGGAGGCCGCGGCGCAGGCTGCCGCCGCCGAAAGGGCGGAGCGCGACCGCGCCGACGACGGCGACATCGGCGGGCTGATCTTCATCGGCTTCATCGTCTTTTTCTTCTTCATCCTGCCGATGCTCTCGGCGTTCGGGCGGCGCGGCAGGAAGCATCGTCGAAACCGCCCATGGGGCGGCGGTCCGATCATCATCTGGGGTGGCGACGACTGGGGCGGAGGCGGGTCTTCGGGAGGCTCCTCCTGGGGCGGCGGCGGGTCGAGCTGGGGCGGTGGCGGCGGCTTTTCGGGCGGCGGCGGCAGCTTCGGCGGCGGCGGCGCCTCGGGCGGCTGGTAGGGGAACGGAGCCATGAAAGTCAGTCACGTCAGCGCCGCCGATCACGACCTCGTCACAGCCGCGGTCGCCGCGGCCGAGGATCAGACGAGCGGCGAGATCGTCACCGTCATTGCGGCGCAATCGAACGATTACGACGATGTCGCACTCGTCTGGGCGAGCGTCATCGCCTTCCTCGCGATGTCGGTGATCGGGCTGTTTCCGGAATTCTACCGGGGGCTTTACGATCGCCTGACCGGCGGTTGGGGACATGAACTTACCGCCAATCAATGGCTCGGGACGGTGATCGCTGTGGGCGTCCTGAAGTGGATCGGGATGTGGCTGATCCTGCTGTGGCGCCCCTTGCGCATCTGGCTGACCCCGCGCGCGATCCTTGCGGGGCGCGTCCGCGCGCGCGCGATCGACCTGTTCAAGGTCGGGACCGAGGCAAAGACGCTCGGGCGGACCGGGGTCCTCCTCTACGTCAGCCTGCGCGAGCATCGCGCCGACATCGTCGCCGACGAGGCGATCGCGGCGAAGGTCGCGCCCGAGGTCTGGGGCGATGCGATGGCCGCGCTGATCGACCTCGTTCGCAAGGGCAAACCCGGCGAAGGCATGGCCGAAGCGGTACGCCAGATGGGCGTCGTGCTCGCCGCGCACTTCCCGCGCGGCAGCGAGAATCCGAACGAACTGCCCGACCGGCTGATCGAGCTTTAAACGTCCTGTCGTTCCGTTCGTGCCGAGCTTGTCGAAGCACCGCTCTTCGCTCTAACGTCGAGACAAAGGACGGCCCTTCGACAAGCTCAGGGCGAACGGATTTGGAAGGAACTGCCTTGCCCCGCCCCTCCCCCGACACCCCCATCGAGACGCGGTGGGAAGGCCGCTTCATCACCGTCAAGCAGCAAGGAACGTGGGAATATGTCTCGCGCTCGCGCGGCATCCACGCCGCAGTGATCCTTGCCATCGACGAAGCTGCGGACGGGCGCCATGTCATATTGGTCGAACAATATCGCGTACCTTTGAAGGTTCGGTGCCTCGAACTGCCTGCAGGCCTCGTCGGCGACGACGTCAGCGGCGAGGCGGCGGAAATTGCGGCCGAGCGCGAGCTTGAGGAGGAAACGGGCTATCGCGCCGCAAGCTGGCGCACGGTTGGCGAATTCTTCAGCTCGCCTGGGATGGTCAGCGAAAGCTTTACGCTGCTCGTCGCGACCGGCCTGACGAAGGTCGGCCAAGGCGGCGGCGTCGATGGCGAGGATATCATCGTCCACCGGGTGCCGCTCGACGGGATCGAGGATTTCGTCGCCGCGAAACGCGCCGAAGGCTGCGGGATCGACGTGCGCGTCGCGATGCTGCTGGCGGGCGGGCTGCTCGCCTAACGCCCCCCGAAGCGCCAGCGCAGCAGCGGACGCGCGAGGAGCAGGCCAGCGAGGAAGCCGCCGACATGCGCCCAGATCGCAACCGCGCCGAAATCGCCGCCGCCGCTGAATCCAAGGAGCAATTGCAACCCGATCCATGCCAGCGCGAGCCACAGCGCCCGCACCCAATGCGCAGGGATCGGCCCGATCGCCTTCGTCTGCGACCGACTGAAGATCAGCGCGAACACCGCAATCAGCGCCGAAATCGCGCCGCTGGCGCCGATCATCGGCACCGACGAGGCGGGATCGGCGAGATATTGCGCAAATGCGCCGACATAGGCGCCGGCGACGAGCAACACTCCCATCGCCTTCGCGCCCAGCGGCGCCTCAAGCTGGCGGCCGATGAACAGCAGCATGATCATGTTGAAGATCAGATGCAGCCACCCCCCGTGTAGGAAGGCCGAGGTGAGCGGGGTCAGCGCGGCGGGCACCATCGTACCGGGCGGCGCCACCAACTCGACCGCGAAGCGCGCGGGAATGAAGCCTGCGCGCATGATCGCATCGAACTGATATCCGGTCACCCGGAGCAGGACGAAGACGACGACGCACGCGAGCGCATAGCCCGTGACCAGCGGCGCATCCTGCGGCTTCATCGCCTTGGCTCCGTTCGCCCCCGTCTCAGACGAACTCGATCTTCGTCACCAGATAATATTTGTCGCCCGACGGCACGGTCACTTCGACCTCGTCGTCGACCTTGCGGCCGATCAGCGCGCGGCCGAGCGGCGAGTTGTAGCTGATCTTGCCCTCCTTCGCGTCCGCCTCGGCCTGGCCGACGATCTGGTAGCGCACCGGCTTGTCATCCTCGTCGGCGAGCGTGACGGTCGCGCCGAAGACGATGCGGTCGCCCGACAGCGTCGTGGGGTCGATGATCTGGGCGCGCGACAGACGATCCTCAAGGTCGCCGATCGACGCCTCGACCTGACCCTGACGTTCCTTCGCGGCGTGATATTCGGCATTTTCCGAAAGGTCGCCATGCGCGCGCGCTTCCTCGATCGCATCGACGATCAGGGGTCGCTCGGCCTTCAGAGCAGCGAGCTGGGCGCTCAGCTTCTCATAGCCTTCCTGCAGCATCGGAACCTTTTCAACGCTTGCCATTATCCTGTTGTCCTTCGTCAATAATCCTGCCTCGGCGGTTGAGCGCCGAGCGGCCGAGCCGCTGTTTCCGTAATGTCGGGGAGGTGGAGCGGTACCCTCAATAATAGTCCTGAAGCGGCTTTACTTCAAGACTATGCGCGCGCAGCGCCCCGATCGCCTGCGTCGCCGCGTCGCTCGCCGCGGCGGTGGTGTAATAGGCGATGTCGGCGGCCAGCGCCGAGGCGCGGATCGATTGCGAATCCTGCAAGCTTTGCCAGCCTTCGGTGGTGTTGAAGATGAGTTGCACATCGCCGTCCTTGATCCGGTCGACGATATGCGGCCGCCCCTCGGCGACCTTGTTGACGCGTTCGACCTCGATGCCCTCCTGCGCGAGATAGTCGGCCGTCCCGCCGGTCGCGATCACCTTCCAGCCCCAGGCGCGGAGCTGCTTCACCGCACCGACGATGCGCGGCTTGTCGCTGGTCTTCACCGACACGAACAGGCGCCCGTCGGTCGGCAGACGATCGCCGGCACCGAGCTGCGCCTTGGCGAAAGCGAGGTTGAAATTGCGATCGATTCCCATGACTTCGCCAGTGGACTTCATTTCCGGCGAGAGAACGGGATCGGTGCCGGGGAAGCGCGCGAAGGGGAAGACCGCTTCCTTCACGGCGACATGCGCGATGTCGCGATTGATCTTCGGCAGATCGGCGAGTTTCTCGCCCGCCATCACGCGCGCGGCGATCTTGGCGATCGGCGAACCGACCGCCTTCGCGACGAAGGGTACCGTGCGGCTGGCACGCGGATTGACCTCGATCAGATAGACCTCGTCGTCCTTGACCGCGAACTGGATGTTCATCAGACCCCGGACGCCCAGCGCGCGCGCCAGTGCGTCGGCCTGCCGCTCGATCTCGGCGACGATCTTGCCCGAGAGGCTGTACGGCGGGATCGAACAGGCGCTGTCGCCCGAATGGACCCCGGCTTCCTCGATATGCTGGAGCACGCCGGCAACGACGACGTCGGTCCCGTCGCAGAGCGCGTCGACATCGACCTCGATCGCGTCACGCAGATAGCGGTCGATCAGCACCGGCGAATCGCCCGACACCTGCACCGCGGTCTCGATATAATGTTCGAGCTGCACCTGATCGTCGACAATCTCCATCGCACGGCCCCCGAGCACATAGGAGGGGCGCGTCAGCACCGGGTAGCCGATGCGCGCCGCGACCGCGACGGCTTCCTCGCGGCTGCGCGCGATGCCGTTTTCGGGCTGCTTCAGGCCGAGTTTGTTGACCAGCGCCGCAAAGCGCTCGCGGTCTTCGGCGAGGTCGATCGCGTCGGGCGAGGTGCCGAGGATCGGGATCCCCGCTTCGGCAAGCGCCTGCGCCAGTTTCAGCGGTGTCTGGCCGCCGAACTGGACGATGACCCCGACCAGCTCGCCCTTCGACATTTCGACGTGCAGGATTTCGAGCACATCCTCAGCGGTCAGCGGCTCGAAATAGAGGCGGTCGGAGGTGTCATAGTCGGTGGACACCGTCTCCGGGTTGCAGTTGACCATGATCGTCTCATAGCCCGCCTCTTCGAGCGCAAAGCACGCGTGGCAGCAGCAATAGTCGAACTCGATCCCCTGTCCGATCCGGTTCGGTCCGCCGCCGAGGATGACGACCTTCTTGCGGTCCGACGGATTGGCCTCATTCTCGGGCTCGCCAAAGGTCGGGGCTTCATAGGTCGAATAAAGATAGGGCGTCTGCGCCTGGAATTCGGCGGCGCAGGTGTCGATCGTCTTGTAAACCGGGCGGACGCCGAGCTTGTGGCGAAGCGCGCGCACCTCGGCCTCGGTCACGCCGCCGGTCATCGCCTTGACGGCTTCGTGGATGAGGCCGCTGCCATGCGCGGTGGCGCGGCGCGTACCGGGGCGCAGGTTCGCCGATTGCAGCGCCAGATAGGCGAGCCGCTTGTCGGAGAAGCCCATGGCCTTGAGCCTCCGCAGCCCTTCGGCATCGCGCGGCAGGCCGTTCGCCATCACCTCGTTCTCGGCCTCGACGATCTCCGCGATGCGTTCGAGGAACCACATGTCATAGCCCGCGATGCGGTTGATCTCGGCGAGAGGCAGCCCCTCGCGGATCGCCTGCGCGGTGTTGAGCAGGCGGTCGGGGGTGCGCTTCGCGAGCTCGCTCTTGAGTTGCTCGTGGCTCGCACCGACCAGCCGGTCGACGAAGTTGAAGCCCGAAAGCCCCGTCTCCAGCCCGCGCAGCGCCTTCTGCATCGATTCATGGATCGTCCGCCCGATCGCCATGACCTCGCCGACCGATTTCATCGCGGTCGACAGCGTCGCCTCGGCGCCCTTGAACTTTTCGAAGGCGAAGCGCGGAATCTTGGTGACGACATAGTCGATCGTCGGTTCGAACGACGCCGGGGTCACCCCGGTGATGTCGTTCATGATCTCGTCGAGCGTGTAGCCGACCGCGAGCTTCGCCGCGACCTTGGCGATCGGGAAGCCCGTCGCCTTCGACGCGAGCGCGCTACTGCGCGACACGCGCGGGTTCATCTCGATCACGATCAGGCGGCCATCCTTCGGATTGACCGCGAACTGCACGTTCGACCCGCCTGTTTCGACGCCGATCTCGCGCAGCACCGCGATGCTCGCGTTGCGCATGATCTGATATTCCTTGTCGGTCAGCGTCAGCGCCGGCGCGACGGTGATGGAATCGCCCGTATGAACGCCCATCGGATCGACATTCTCGATCGAGCAGATGATGATGCAATTGTCGTTGCGGTCGCGCACCACCTCCATCTCATATTCTTTCCAGCCGAGGAGCGATTCCTCGATCAGGACCTCGGTGGTGGGCGAAGCGATCAGGCCGCCGCGGACGATATGCTCGAATTCCTCGCGGTTATAGGCGATGCCGCCGCCGGTGCCGCCGAGCGTGAAGCTGGGGCGGATGATCGAGGGCAGCCCGGTGCGTTCGAGCACCGCGAACGCCTCGTCGAGCGTGTGCGCGACGCCGCTGCGCGCGCTCTCGAGCCCGATCTTGTCCATCGCGTCGCGGAATTTCTGCCGGTCCTCGGCCTTGTCGATCGCCTCGGCATCGGCGCCGATCATCTCGACGCCATATTTCGCGAGCGTGCCGTCGTTGAACAAAGCCAGCGCGGTGTTGAGCGCGGTCTGCCCGCCCATCGTCGGCAGCACCGCATCGGGGCGCTCCTTCGCGATGATCTTCGCGACGATCTCGGGCGTGATCGGCTCCACATAAGTGGCGTCGGCGAGGTCGGGATCGGTCATGATCGTCGCCGGGTTGGAGTTGACGAGGACGATGCGATAGCCCTCCTCCTTCAGCGCCTTGATCGCCTGCGTCCCCGAATAGTCGAACTCGCACGCCTGACCGATAACGATCGGGCCGGCGCCGATGACGAGGATGGATTGGATGTCGGTTCTTTTGGGCATATTACTGAGCCAGACCTATGATAAATTGAATTATATTCAGCGCAGTCAGGAATGCTGTCACCGAAGGATGGTTGAGTAAGTCAACCACCTGTCGCCAAGGTACGTTGGGCGCTTCAAGCAATACGATTACCGCCTCTACACGTTTGCATGCATCAATCTTTGTCTGAGCGTCGGCGTCAGATTGGATGATAGCATTCAAAAGCGACTCAGATTTTCTTCGAATTTTTGCGGCGTTCTCGTTGCCTATCTTCTTACCAAGACCGGTCCAGTCGGTGCTATCTATAAGCTGATCAATTGTAGGCTCGTCTGGGCCAGCGTTATCGCGGATTTCCGATCCGGGTCCATTTCTCTTGATTGCAGAGATTGCTGACCGAGCTGAGTCTATCGAGCTATAGCCTTCCGACCAAAAAATAGTCTCGTCATTGTATTTGAAGTAGGCAACATACTCGCCAGCTTTGTTGCGCTTGATCTCGTAGTAGTGCGTCATCAAAGACCGCCCACGAACTTCTCGAACAGATAGAAGCTGTCTTGCGGCCCCGGGCTCGCCTCGGGGTGGTACTGCACGCTGAACGCGTTCTTCCCCGTGATCGCGATGCCGCAGTTCGATCCGTCGAACAGGCTCTTGTGCGTCTCGACCACGCCCGCGGGCAGCGTCGCGGCATCGACCGCGAAGCCGTGGTTCATGCTGGTGATCTCGACCACGCCGTCGGCGAAGTCGCCGCCGACACGCTGCACCGGATGGTTCGCGCCGCGGTGGCCCTGATGCATCTTCACCGTTTTCGCGCCCGCCGCGATGCCGAGCAGTTGGTGGCCGAGGCAGATGCCGAAAATCGGAATGTTGCGTTCGAGCAGCCCCTTGATCACCGGCACCGCATATTCGCCCGTCGCCGCGGGGTCGCCGGGGCCGTTCGACAGGAACACGCCGGCGGGGCGCAGCGCCATGATCTCGTCGAGGCTGGTCTTCGCGGGCACCACGGTCACGCGCGCGCCGGCTTTCACCAGGTTGCGAAAGATATTGTCCTTCGCGCCATAATCGACCGCGACGACGTGGGGTTTTTCTTCCCCCCTCCCGCTTGCGGGAGGGGGTGAAGGGAGTCGCGTGCATCCCGTCACGGGAGGGCTTGTTCCGTTGGTGGACGGCGCGGACATGCCCTCCCCTAGACCCTCCCGCAAGCGGGAGGGGGACTCATAGCCCGTCCCAAGATGCCAAACCCCGGCATCCCATTCACCCTGCCGCTCGCGCGTCACGGTCTTGGCGAGGTCCATGCCCTCCAGCCCCGGCCAGCCCTGCGCGAGCATCAGCAGCTTGTCGAGGTCGAATTTGCCCTCGGGATGATGCGCGACAACGCCCGTCGGCGCGCCGCCGTCGCGGATGCGGCGGGTCAGCGCGCGCGTGTCGATGCCCGCAAGCCCGATCAGCCCCTGCGCCGCCATCCAGTCGGGCAAGGTCTGGGTGCTGCGAAAGCTGCTCGGCGCGGTCGGCAGTTCGCGCGTGATGCAGCCGATCGCGGCGCGCTTTTCGCGCTCCATATCCTCGGGGTTCGCGCCGACGTTGCCGATGTGCGGAAAGGTGAAGGTGATGATCTGCCCGGCATAGCTCGGGTCGGTCAGGATTTCCTGATAGCCGGTCATCGACGTGTTGAAACAAATCTCGCCCACACCCGCGCCGCTGGCGCCATAACCCACGCCCCACAGGATCGTGCCATCGGCAAGGACAAGAACGCCGGTCGCGCCAGAAGGCTGGCTTTTGGGCGCGGCAGAGGGGTTGGCTGGTGCCATTCAACATGCTCCGGACGGGGGGCTAAACGGCCGACCAAGTAGGCGGCAAAAAAGTGATTCACAAGCTATCGGATTATGAATCTTCCCGCTAAGGGTGCTTCTTTCCCACATTGCAGCGCAAGAGGACCGTCATGATTCGCGACGACATCAAGGCTGCGCAGGTTGCCGCGATGAAAGCCGGCGACAAGGCGCGTCTGGGCACCATCCGGCTGATGCTGGCCAAGATCAAGGACAAGGACATCGAACTGCGCACCGGCGCCGCGCCGGCCGACGACGATGTGCTCGTCACCGACGTGCTGCAGAAGATGGTCAAGCAGCGCCGCGAGTCGATCGCGCTCTACGAACAGGGCGGCCGTCAGGAGCTGGCCGATATCGAGGCGGCCGAAGTTGCGGTGATCGAGGATTTCCTGCCCGCGCAGCTCAGCGATGACGAGGCGACGGCGGCGATCAAGGGCATCGTCGACGAACTGGGCGCGACGAGCCTCAAGGACATGGGCAAGGTCATGGCCGCGGTGAAGGACCGGCTCGGGAGCCAGCTTGATATGAGCAAGGCGAGTGGGTGGGTGAAGGCGGCACTGAGCTGAAAAAATCCCCAGCACGCACTCTCTTATCCGTTCGTGTCGAGCGAAGTCGAGACACCCATCGAGATAGAGCAAGATCGATGGGCATCTCGACTTCGCTCGATGCAAACGGGTAGAGAAGCCGGATGGCTTTCTGGACTTACATCCTGCTTTGTGCCGATGGGCTCTATTACACGGGTCACACGGATAATCTTGAGTATCGGATTGGCCTACATCAGAGCGGCCTGATCGAAGGTTTCACCTCTTCTCGCTTGCCGGTTCAGCTTATGTGGTCGCAGGATTTTGCGACGCGCTACGAAGCGCTGGACGCTGAAATGCGGATTAAGAAATGGTCACGCGCGAAAAAGGAAGCGCTGATCCGCGGAGACTGGCAAGCGGTGCACCATTTCGCAAAACCTCCCAAAGAACGTCCCCCCTCTCCGTTCGCATCGAGCGAAGTCGAGATGCCGACAGGTCGCGCACGAACGATGGGTGTCTCGACTTCGCTCGACACGAACGGCATTGATATGAAGGCTGATCAAGTGAGGGGAGTTAAATGACCCTCACCCCCCAATGGCTCGACGAACTGCGCTCGCGCATCGCGCTGTCGACCCTCATCGGCCGCACCGTAAAGGTCACGCGCGCCGGTCGCGAGTATAAGGCGTGCTGCCCCTTCCATAACGAAAAAACGCCCAGCTTCACGATCAACGACGAAAAGGGCTTTTACCACTGCTTCGGCTGCGGCGCGCATGGCGACGCGATCCGCTGGATGACCGACCAGCGCGGCCTGTCGTTCATGGACGCGGTCAAGGAACTTGCGGGCGAGGCGGGGATGGACGTTCCCGCCCCCGACCCGCGCGCCGCAAAAAAGGCCGAAGAGCAGGCGAGCCTGCGCGACGTCGTGCAGGCCGCGGCCGACTGGTTCGCCGCCCAGCTCGCCAGCAGCAACGGCGCCCCGGCGCGCGACTATCTGGCGAGGCGCGGGATTTCGGAGGCGACGCGCAAAGCCTTCGGCTTCGGCCTCGCCCCCGACAGCCGCAGCGCGCTCAAGGAGGCGCTCAAGACGTTCCCGACCGCGATGCTCGTCGAGGCGGGGATGCTGATCGCGGTCGATGACAAGGAGCCCTACGACCGCTTCCGCGGCCGGCTGATGATCCCGATCCGCGACGCGCGCGGGCGGGTGATCGCGTTCGGCGGCCGCATCCTCGGCGACGGCGAGCCCAAATATCTGAACTCGCCCGACACGCCGCTCTTCGACAAGGGCCGCACGCTCTACAATCTCGACAAGGCGAGCCCCGCGTCGCGCCAGACCAACCGGATTATCGTCGTCGAAGGCTATATGGACGTGATCGCGCTCGCCGAGGCGGGGATCGCCGATGCGGTCGCGCCGCTCGGCACCGCGCTGACCGAGAACCAGCTCGGCATGATCTGGCGGATGGTGCCCGTGCCCGTCCTCTGCTTCGACGGCGACAGCGCGGGGCAAAAGGCGGCGATGCGCGCAGCGATGCGCGCCCTGCCCCTGCTCCGCCCCGGCTTCAGCCTCGCCTTTGCGACGCTCCCGGCGGGACAGGATCCCGACGACATCGTGCGCGCGCGCGGCGCGACCGGCTTCGTCGAAATCCTCGAGGACGCGCAGCCGCTCGTCGAACGTCTGTGGGCACATGAGGTTGCCGCCGGACCGCTTGCCACTCCCGAGGAGCGCGCCGCGCTCAAGACGCGCCTCCTCGCGCACGCCGACGCCATTCAGGACGCCGACGTCCGACACCACTACCGCGAAGCCTTCCGCGAAAAGCTCGACGCGCTTTTCGCGCGCAAGCAGCCCGAACGCGGCCCGCGCGTGCCGTGGGCGCCGCAGCCCCCGCGCGGGGGCCGTCGCTTCCAGCCGGACCCGCGCCTCCAGCCCCCTGCCGACGAAACGCGTGCGCTCAGCCAGTCGGGGATCGCGACGCCCTATGCCGCTGCGCTCATCGGCGGATTGCTGCGCTATCCGGAGGCGATCCGGCGTCACGAGGACGAGCTGTTTCGCCTCTCCATTCCCGATTCCGGCGACGCCGAACTGCTTGCCGCAATGCTTGACATCGCAAATGGCCAAGAAGGGCTTGATTGCGAGGGGTTGCTTGCCATATTGGAGCCAATGAAAGTGTATAATAGGGCGATGACATTGCTCAGAGCCGACGGAATGCACTTCTCATTCAATCGCAGGCTCGAAGGCGAAGAGGTTGACGCAGCACGCGAAATCGCGCTGCGTGATCTTGACGAATATATCGGCGTGCTGGTCACCCAGCCCGAAATCCGCGCCCGGCTTGCCGAGGCGACTGCGGATTTCCAGCGCACGATGGACGATGAAGGCCTGGCGCGTCAGCAAAAACTGCGCGCCATGGATGAGGAACTGACCCGCCGCCTGGCCGCGCTGTCCGACAGCACGGACCAGTGACGACCCTTTGACAGATGCCCCTAGGCAGGAAGAATTAATGGCCACGAAGAACACCGAAGCCGACACCGACGCTCCGCTGATCGACCTCAACGAGGCCGACGTCAAAAAGCTGATCGCGCGGGGGAAGAAGCGCGGATACCTGACCTATGACGAACTGAACGAGGCGCTGCCGCAGGATCAGATGTCGTCCGAGCAGATCGAGGACATCATGTCGGCGATCAGCGACATGGGCATCAACATCGTCGAGAGCGACGAGGATGTGCAGGAAGAGGCCGAGCAGGAGGCCGACGACGATATCGACGTCACCTCGAACTCGGGCTCGCTGACCGCGCCCGCCATCGAGAAGAAGAAGGAAACGGTCGATCGCACCGACGATCCCGTCCGCATGTACCTGCGCGAAATGGGCGCGGTCGAACTGCTTAGCCGCGAGGGCGAAATCGCGATCGCGAAGCGCATCGAGGCGGGCCGCGACACGATGATTCTCGGCCTGTGCGAAAGCCCCCTCACCTTCAACGCGATCATCGAATGGTCGAACGCCCTCAACAACGGCGACATGCAGTTGCGCGAGATCGTCGACCTCGAAGCGATGCTGTCGAAGGATCCCGCGCCCGAAAACCTCGACGAGGAAGGCGCCGAGGACGACGGCGAGATCAGCGAAAAGACCGCCGGCGTCTCGTTCAAGGACGAGGACGAGGTCGAGGAAGAACCCTCGGCCGATGAAGACGACGAGGACGGCGAAGGCTCGTCGGGCAAGCGCGAGACCTTCGAGGAGGACGACGAGGACAACACGCTGAGCCTCGCGGCGATGGAGGAACTGCTCAAGCCCGACGCGCTCGAGAAGTTCGCCAACATCACCAAGAGCTTCAAGGCGTTCCAGAAGCTGCAGGAAGCGCGCCTCGAATCGCTTTCGGGCGGCGAGGAATTCCCGTCGGCTTCGGAGAAGAAGTATCACAAACTGCGCGAGGAACTCACCGCGCAGGTCGAGAGCGTGCAGTTCCACGGCACCAAGATCGAGTATCTGGTCGACCAGCTCTACAGCTACAACCGCCGCCTAACCGCGCTGGGCGGCCAGATGCTGCGCCTCGCCGAGCGCCACAAGGTGCCGCGCAAGGCGTTCCTCGACAATTATGTCGGGCGCGAGCTTGAAGAGAACTGGCTCGAGGAAGTCGGCGGGATCGACAAGAAATGGGCCGCCTTCGCCGAGAATGAAGCCGGCGCCGTCGACCGCATCCGCGTCGAGATCAGCGAAATCGCGCAAGCCGCGGGCATGAGCCTGACCGAATTCCGCCGCGTCGTGAACATGGTCCAGAAGGGCGAGCGCGAAGCGCGCATCGCCAAGAAGGAAATGGTCGAAGCGAACCTGCGCCTCGTGATCTCGATTGCGAAGAAGTACACGAACCGCGGCCTGCAGTTCCTCGACCTCATCCAGGAAGGCAACATCGGCCTGATGAAGGCGGTCGACAAGTTCGAGTATCGCCGCGGCTACAAGTTCTCGACCTATGCGACCTGGTGGATCCGGCAGGCGATCACCCGCTCGATCGCCGACCAGGCGCGGACGATCCGCATCCCGGTCCACATGATCGAGACGATCAACAAGCTGGTGCGGTGCAGCCGCCAGTTCCTCCACGAAAGCGGCCGCGAACCGACGCCGGAGGAAATGGCCGAGCGCCTGTCGATGCCGCTCGAGAAGGTGCGCAAGGTGATGAAGATCGCCAAGGAACCTATCAGCCTCGAAACGCCGATCGGCGACGAGGAAGACAGCCACCTCGGCGATTTCATCGAGGACAAGAATGCGGTGATCCCGGTCGATGCCGCGGTACAGTCGAACCTCAAGGAAACGGTGACCCGCGTCCTTGCGTCGCTGACGCCGCGCGAGGAACGCGTGCTGCGCATGCGCTTTGGCATCGGGATGAACACCGATCATACGCTGGAAGAGGTCGGGCAACAGTTCAGCGTGACCCGCGAACGCATCCGCCAGATCGAGGCCAAGGCGCTCCGCAAGCTGAAGCACCCGAGCCGCAGCCGCAAAATGCGCAGCTTCCTCGACCAGTAGGCAGGGCGATGCGGGGTACGGCCATGCGCAAGAAAACGGTCCTGCTGGCGGCATTATTGCTGGCCGCTGTGGAATCCGGCGCGGTGGCTCCGGCGGCCGCCCAGCCGAACGAGCGGCCTGCGGACGAGGTGGGAGCGAAGCGGGCCGTTGCCGCCCGCATCGTCGCGCTCGCGTTTCCTCAGGAAAAGCGCATGGAAATGTTCGGCGGGATGATCGATGCGATGAGCTCGCAGATGGCAATCCCCCCCGAAAAGATCGGCGACGCGGAAATACGTGCGATCACCGACAAGTATCTCGGCATCATGCGCAGCGACATCATGGCCGACCTTCGCGCGAATTCGGACGGCCTGTTCGAGGCGATCGCGGTGGCCTATGCCCACGGTTTCTCGCTACAGGAATTGCAGGATATCGAACGCTTCGTCGCGACGCCCAGCGGCGCCGCCTATGTCCAGCGGTCGCCCAAGCTACTCGTCGATCCGGCGGTAGCCGAATGGAACACCGCCTATTTCCAGCGGATTATGGGCATTGTCGACGCCCGCAAGGACGCGATGATCGAGGAATTGTCGGCCCTTAAGCGAACGCGATCCGGCTCCGAATAACGCCGGGGCTTGGACAGGCAATCGACTTGCCACTTCGCCACGAATCAAACCTCAAGGACACCGACGGCCGAGCCGCCGTATAACCTGCACCGTCATTGGCAGGCATTTCGGCTTGTCATCCAGCGTGTTGGCGGAATGCTGCGCCGCACAATTTTTTTGCGTCACCTTCTTCAAATCTTCATCTTCGCGCCCCAGATAACGCGCGTCGACACGGTATGGCTGCCTTCATGACCGGTTCAGGTGCGACCCATCAAATGGCAACGCTTCCCATTCGATGGGAATCGATTCAGAATAAGTCGCGACCTGCCTGTCCGATCAGGAACGGAAAAAGCCCAGAAATTTGGGGAACTGCACAATTTGGCACGGCCTTTGCGATGATTGACGCATCGGCAAGGGGCGATGCCCGCAGCCAAAGGGAAAGACAGAAAAATGCAGAACGAAACCACCAATCTCTTCCGCCGCCGCGATACCTTCTTCGGTATCTGCGAGGCCGTGGGCCAGGATTTCGGCTTCAACCCGCTGTACCTGCGTCTGGCGTTCATCGCGCCGCTCTTCTTCTTCCCGGTCCAGACTTTTGCAGCATATTTCGCGCTCGGCGGCATCGTGCTGATGTCGCGCCTGCTCTTCCCGAACAAGGCGACGGCGGTCGAAGCGCCGGCGCTGACCGCGGCTGAACCCGCCGCAGCCAGGGAAGAAAAGACCGAGGAATTCGCTCTCGCGGCATGACGGGACGCGGACCGGGCCTCCCCCTCTCCCGCCCCGTCCGCACCCGCAACGCATGGCGTCCATGTGCGCCATAGCAGCAGGGACCGGCAAGCCTCCCCCGTGCTTGCCGGTCCCTTTGCGTGCGCCCTGTCCCCATCCGGCACAGCCCGTCATACAATTGAAAGCTGGCTTATAAACGGGACGTTTACGACGTTCGCGTAAGGCTCTCGTCTTGCAATCACGCGTGTCGGACGGCGATCCGGCGCCACAGGCAAGGATCAAGCGTTGAGCCAGTCGACCCAGCCCAAGCTGAACACGCGCGGCGTCGCCGAACTGCTCGATAATCTGGTCGCCAGCGAGGGCACCGGTGCGCATCCGCACATCAAGTCCGGCGCGCTGTCGAGCGACCCGCAGGCGATGCGCAATCTTGCCGATGCCGTCCATTTCATCGGGCTGCTCCACGGCCGTTACCCCGGCGTTGTGGACAGCGCCGCGCGCAAGGCGGTCGATCCCGCGTCGCGCAAATGGATGGAGGAAGCCGCGCAGGCCTTCGCCCAGGAGCGCGCCTTCCTGTCGAAAATAGCCGCCGCCGCCGGCCCGGTTCCGAGCACGCAGGGTCAGGCGCAATGCGAAGCCGCGGTCGCGGCGCAGCGCCGCGCGCTCGACATGCTCGCCGAATCGGACCGTCAGGGCTGCGCCATCGGCGCCGCGATCGCGCTGACGCTCGACTGGCGCACGATCCGCGTCCTGCTCGACATCAGCGCCCAGCGGCTCGAGATGACGGTGCCGCGCTGTACGCTCCCCGATCTTCGCGACACCGCGCGCGTCGCGGCGCAGGTCGCCGAAACCCCCGCGGTCGAGCGGGCGGTGGCGTTCGGCGCGCAGCAGCTGATCGCCCAGCATAGCGGTCTATGGGATCTGCTCGCCGCGCGCGCCGCCAGCCGCGCCCATAGCTGACCAACACCTCCCTCTGCCGAGGGAGGGGAGATTCGCTTGCGCCCCCTGCGCCGCTGTGCCATTTCGCTTGACGTTCACGTTAAGGGAAAGAGCCGATGCGTTTCGAAGGTACCAGCGCCTATATCGCCACCGACGACCTGAAGGTCGCGGTCAACGCCGCGACGATGCTGCGCCGCCCGTTGCTCGTGAAGGGCGAACCCGGCACCGGCAAGACCGTGCTGGCCGAGGAAATCGCCAAGGCCTTCGACGCGCCGCTGATCACCTGGAACATAAAGTCGACCACGAAGGCCCAGCAGGGCCTGTACGAGTATGATGCGGTTGCGCGCCTGCGCGACGGCCAGCTCGGCGAAGAGCGCGTCCACGACATCCGAAACTATATCAAGAAGGGCAAGCTGTGGGAGGCGTTCACCTCGCCCAAACTGCCCGTCCTCTTGATCGACGAGATCGACAAGGCCGACATCGAATTCCCGAACGACCTGCTCCAGGAACTCGATCGCATGGCCTTCCATGTGTACGAGACCGACGAGACGATCAGCGCCAAGGAACGCCCGATCGTCGTCATCACCTCGAACAACGAGAAGGAGTTGCCCGACGCTTTCCTGCGCCGCTGCTTCTTCCACTATATCAAATTCCCCGACCGCGACACGATGGCCGACATCGTCGAGGTCCACTTTCCCGGCATCCAGAAGACGCTGGTCAGCCGCGCGATGGATATCTTCTATGACGTGCGCGACGTGCCGGGCCTGAAGAAGAAGCCCTCGACCAGCGAACTGATCGACTGGCTCAAACTGCTCCTTGCCGAAGACATGCCGCTCGAGGTGCTGCAGAACCGCGACGTCGGCAAGGCGATCCCGCCGCTCCACGGCGCGCTGCTCAAGAACGAACAGGATGTGATGCTGTTCGAAAAGCTCGCCTTCATGGCGCGGCGCCAAGGCGCCTGATGGTCTATACCGGCCGCTGCGCGTGCGGTGCGGTCGAAGTCCGCATCGACGGCGAACCGCTCGCGGTACGCCAGTGCTGGTGCCAGCACTGCCAGAAGATCGCGGCGGGCGGGCCCACGCACAATGCGGTCTTCCCGACCGATGCCATCATGACCGACGGCATCACGGCGTCCGACAGCTATGTCGCCGACAGCGGCAACACCCTCACCCGCTCGCATTGCGCCGCGTGCGGAACGCCGATGTTCAGCGCGTCGTCGGCGCGGCCGCAGATGCGCGTCGTGCGCTTGGGCGTGCTCGACCAGCCGCACGGTCTCAAACCGACCGCGGCGATCTGGACAAGCGAGGCGCCCGACTGGGCGATCCTCGATCCGGCGATGGAACAATTTCCGGCGCAACCGCCCGCGCCGCCGGCCCCTCAGAGCTGATACGCAACCTCGACGTCGCCCCAGCGGCGGCCGTTGATGATCGCGGGCATATAGACGTTGCGCACGGTCAGATAATTGATGCCGTCGCCTTCCTGGCGATAGACCGTCATGAAGAAGGGCGCCGTGCTGCGTTTCGCCGCCGCATCGGTCTCGTCATAAAGGATACGGCCGTTGCGGCAGTGCGCCGTATCGTGCTCCAGATCGCCCGTCGGCGCGCGCGAGCATTCGGTGATGTGCGTCGGCAGGAAGCCGTTCATGTCCCCCGCCGACGACATCTTGATCTCGGGATGCTCGGCGACGATGCGGTCGAACAGCGGGCGCCAATTGGCATCCGCCCAGTCGCACAGCGTGGTGCGAAAGCGTTCGGGGTTCGAATTCGGCACGCGCACATAATTGGTATCGAACAACTGCTCCATCGACAGCTCGCCGCGCTCGATCGCACGTTCGGCAAGCCCGACGAATTCGTCGCGAACCTTCGCCGCGAGCGCGACGATCGCCGAATCCTGGGGGCTGACCCCGGCCGAAATCACCGCGTTGAACATGCGGTTGGAGACATGCTCCATCGACAGGATCGAATCGCGCGTGCCGTCGAGCGTCGCGCTGTTGTCGCGCACCGAGGCGACGACGCGGTCCAGCGCCTCGCGAACCTTGGCGCCATTGGCATGGACCATGGCCGAGCTTTGCGCGATCCGGTCGCTCTGATCGTCGAGCAACGCGACAAGGTGGGTCGCGTCGTGGAGCGCCTCGGTGATCGTCTCGAACTGCGCCTCGGCGCGGCTCGACTGCTCGACCCCCGACTGGATTTCGGTGACGAGCCCGCTCGCTTCGGCCGCAAGGCTGCCGATGCTACGGCGAATCTCGTCGGTCGCGCCGCGCGTATTCTGCGCCAGCTTCTTCACCTCGGCCGCGACCACCGCGAAGGTGCGCCCCGCATCGCCGGCGCGCTCGGCCTCGATCGCGGCGTTGAGCGCCAGCATGTTCGTGGTCTTGGCAATCTGTTCGATCGACTGGCTGACCTGCTGCACCTGCTCCATCACCGCCGCAAAATTGGTGACGTGGGTGCCGAGCCGCGCGACAAGGTCGATGACCGAGCGAAATTCGCTGACCGCCGCGTTGACGCGTTCGGCGCCGGTGTCGAGCTGTTCGCACGCGCGTGCCGAGAGCAATTTAGCCTCGTCGGTCGAATCGGCGATCTGGCGCTGGTCGTTTTCCAGGCTGACGACGAATTCCTCGAGCCGGCCGAGTTCGGAGATCTGCCGGTCCATCTGGTCGGTCGCGCGCTTGATGCGACCTGCCGCGTCGCTGCACCCGACGGCAAGCTCGCCGCAGTCGCTGGCGACCGACTGGTCGAGCAATTGCGCGGCCGGATTGATCGGATCGAATTTCATTGCGCACCCACGTCCCTGAATGATCGCAAAGCTATGCCGAACATTGGTTAACACGGGGTCAAGACGCTTTCCCGACGGCGGCGCGATATGGCAAAGTTCAGGAAAGTTCAGCCTTGTGCGTCGCCCGTTTCGGATCGGGGGATTGCCGAACGCCTCTCGCCCGCCTTGCCGCGTTGATCCACCACATGAAAGAGCCGGATGAAGGCTGGCACGGCCGGACAATGTAGGAAAGGCCTTTATTTGCGTCTGCTTTGGGGTGGTTAGCGGACGTATCAACAACGTCGCCCCCGCGCAGGCGGGGGCCGC
>NZ_JAFMTR010000055.1 GCF_018682675.1 Sphingopyxis soli | reverse complement strand
CTTGATCCGGGGTCCATTCGCGCAGCGCTGGAAAAATGGATTCCGGATCGAGTCCGGAATGACAAAGGTCTGAAAACGGCCGAAGCACGACATTTATAGCATCGCCGCAGCCAGCATGACGAGAATTGAAAGGCTGGAATCCAACCCAGACCGGTCGGGCGCCCTTCGTTCAGGTCATAGCATTTGGACATAATATACCGACATTTCTCGATTGGACTGCAATGATATTGGCGCGCATCCCTGTGCAGGCTGACGGGCGCTGCGCCCGTCGGTCGATTCGCGGGCGTGGGCGATACCCAGACCGCGGCTTGCAAGTCGAAGCGGGCGAACGATCCGCGATGACATGGGGAGACGTCGATGCCTTATGCAGGGTGGGAAGCAGAACGCGATCGCGTCGCGCGCCGCCCCGTCGTGCCGGTCATGGCATCTGCGCATGGCATCGCGACATTTCCCCGTTTGACCACAGACATAATTGCGCGCATGGGGCGCCCATTATTATCAATCAAATCGGTTGAGATTATGATTCAGCAGCGCATCCAAGGGAGGATTTGAGGATGATTTCGTCGAACGCCAAAGCGTATCTTGCGGTCACATCGGCACTGGGACTGGCGCTGGCCGCCGCCCCGGCCCACGCCCAGGCCCAGGCCGTTCCGGCCGAAGCCGATGCGCCGTTCGCCAGCAACGACATCATCGTCACCGCGCAGAAGCGCGAGCAGAATCTGCAGGATGTGCCGGTCGCCATCTCGGTCGTCTCGGGCGACATGCTGGAGCGCGCGAACGTCAATTCCGCCGAGCAGCTGTTCCAGCGCGTCCCCACGCTGACCTTCCGCAAGGGCAACACCAACAAGGATTCGGCGCTGTCGATCCGCGGCGTCGGCACGATCAGTTTCTCGTCGGGGGTCGAACCGTCGGTGTCGACCGTGATCGACGGCGTCGTCTATGCGCGCACCGGCCAGCAGACGTCAGACTTCCTCGACGTCGAGCGCATCGAAGTGCTGCGCGGGCCGCAGGGGAGCCTGTTCGGCAAGAATGCCAGCGCGGGCGTGATCAACATCGTCACGCGCGAACCCGGCGACGCGCTGGGCGGCTATGTCGACGCCGCCTGGTACGAGGGCAATGAATATCGCATCCGCGGCAGCGTCGGCGGCGCGCTTTCAAACAGCGTCAAGGCGTCGCTCACCGGCTTCTGGTCGCAGTACGACGGCAACGGCCGCAACGTGTTCAACGGCCACAAGGTAAACGGGTACGAGCATTGGGGCGTGCGCGGGAAGCTGATCGCCGAGCCGACCGACGCGCTCAAGATCACGCTGATCGCCGATTATTCGAAGAACAGCGACAACGGCTATGCCGACAGCATCGGCACCGTTTTTCCTTCGGCCTTCAACAATGCGGTGTTCATCCCGAGCCTCGCGCCGCTGGTGCTGAACGGCAAGAACAAGGACATCGACAACGACCTCGACCCGTATACCAAGGACAAGAACAGCGGTGTTTCGGGGCAGTTCGACCTCGACCTTGGCGGCGCGACGCTGACCTCGATCACCGCCTATCGCCACTGGTACAACTTCCAGCAGCGCGACGGCGATTTCCGGTCGGACGCGCCGAAATATGTCAACACCGGCACCGCATCGGGCGACGTGCGCTCGCACGACCGCGGCGACCTGAAATTCGACCAGTTCACGCAGGAGCTGCGCATCGCCTCGTCAAATCCGCAATTCTTCGAATATGTTGCGGGGCTCTATTATTACCACACGAAGGAAGTCGATTTCTTCAACCGCACGGTCACAGCGTGCACCGCATCGACGCTGCCGACCGTCGGCGGGCTGACGCCGTGCGCGCAGGGGTCGTCGACCTATACCACCAACGAGGGCAATGCCGATTTCACGACCAAGCTGACCAGTTATTCGGCGTTCGGCCAAGGCACGCTCAATTTCACCGATGCGTTCCGCGGCATATTGGGCCTGCGCTATACCGAGGACAAGGTGTCCTATGACTTCGCGCGCCGCTCGACCTCGCCGACCGCCTTCCCCGGGGTCAATCCGGCGTTCGCCGCATCGGGATCGATCAAGGATCACGGCTGGTCGGGCAATGCCGGGCTGCAATATGACGTGACCGACGATGTCATGGCCTATGGCATGTACACGCGCGGCTACAAGGGGCCAGCGCTGAATGTCTTCTTCAACATGCAGGCGCGCGACACCGGCCGCATCGACCCCGAAAAGTCGAACGCCTATGAAGCGGGCCTGAAGACGCGGCTGTTCGACCGCCGCCTGACGCTGAACCTTGCCGCCTTCTATGCCAAGTATAACAATTATCAGGCGAATTTCCTCGACATCGTCGCCGGGCAGGTCGTCACGCGCCTGACCAACGCGGGCTCGGTGTCGACGCGCGGCGTCGAGCTGGATTTCAACGCGGCGATTACCGACGATTTCTCGCTGTCGGGCGGGTTCAATTACACCGACGCGCACATCAACAGGTTCATCTGTCCGACCGGCGCGGCGGTGACCTGCGCCGACGCGATCAACGGCAAGCCGCTGCCCTTTGCGCCCAAATACAAGGGCACGGTGACGATGGACTGGCGCCTGCCGCTGAACCTCGACGGGTTCAACGTCGATCTGAACAGCTCGCTCGTCTATCAGAGCAAGACCAATTTCGACATCAACCAGAACCCCAACGCCTTCCAGAGCGCCTATGCAATCTGGGATGGAGGCATCCGCGTGAGCACGGCGGACGACAAGTACAGCCTGTCGTTCATCGTCAAGAATATCACCGACAAGCAGTTCGTGATCCAGCGCATCCCGAACGGCACCAGCTTCATGCGCCAGATCACCCCGCGCGACGCCGAACGGTATTTCGGGGTGACCGGGCGGGTGAATTTCTGACGACCCTCGATCCTCCCTGCGGCGCAGCCGTAGGGAGGTGGCAGTCGCGTAGCGACTGACGGAGGGGCCGTGACGTCGCCGCCCCTCCACCACCGCCTGCGGCGGCGGTCCCCCTCCCCATCGCTTCGCGACGGGGAGGATTGTATGACGAATGCGAAAGGATTCCCCCCATGGCGCTCGAAGCGCTCGACACCGGTTTTGCAATCCGCCTCGGCGGGCGGGCGATCCTGGCGCACGGCGAAGGCGCGCCCTGTTTCGCGGTCGGGCGCGGGGTGCCGCATGTGCAGGCCAGGCTCGGGCATTTCGACGTGAGCCAGGAGGTGATCGAGCGGATCGCGCTGCGCCATGTCGAGGTCGATGGCGATAGGGTGCGCTTCGCCGAGGCGGCGGGGTCGCCGTGGCTGCTGGAGGCGACGGTGTCGGTCGATGGCGACGATGCCGCGATCGCGCTGACGGCGCTCGATCCGGCGCTCAACCGGCTGTGGCTGCGCGTTCCGGCCGAGGCGGGCGAGCATGTGTGGGGCGGCGGCGAGCAATTCTCCTATTTCGACCTGCGCGGGCGACATTTCCCGCTCTGGTCGAGCGAGCCCGGCGTCGGGCGCGATCCGTCGTCGGCGCTGTTCCGGCAAGTCGAGGCGCATCGCAAGGGCGGCGGCGGCAGCTATGCGCACACCAATTATCCGCAGCCGACGTTCGTGAGCTCGCGGCGCTATGCGCTGCATGTCGACAGCTTCGCCTATGCCGCGTTCGATTTCCGTGAGCGGGATTATCACGAGGTCGAGGTGTGGGAGATTCCCGCGCGGATCGAGCTCTGGGCGAGGCCGCATTTTACCGCGCTGGTATCGGCCTTGTCCGCGCGGTTCGGGCGCCAGCCGCCGCTGCCCGAATGGCTGCTGAAGGGCGCCGTCATCGGGCTGAAGGACGGCGACAACAGCTTTGCGCGGCTCAAGGCCTTTGAGGAGGCCGGGGTCGCGGTGTCGGGGCTGTGGTGCGAGGATTGGGTGGGGCTGCGCATCACCAGCTTCGGCAACCGGCTGTTCTGGGACTGGCAGTGGAATGCCGAGCGCTATCCCGATCTGCCGGCGCGGATTGCGGAGCTGCGCGAACGCGGCATTCGCTTCCTCGGTTATGTGAACCCCTATCTGGCGGTCGACGGGCCGCTCTATGCCGAGGCGGCGGCTCGGGGCTATATGGTGATGCGGCCCGACAGGGACGAGCCCTATGTCATCGACTTCGGCGAGTTCGATTGCGGGCATGTCGATTTCACCAACCCCGATGCCGCCGCATGGTTCGCCGACACGATCGTCGGCGAGAAGATGATCGATTTCGGGCTGTCGGGTTGGATGGCCGATTTCGGCGAATATCTCCCCGTCGATGTGCGGCTGGCGAATGGCGAGAGCGGGATGACCGCGCATAATCGCTGGCCGGCCTTGTGGGGCGAGGTCAATGCCAAGGGGATCGCCGGACGCGGGCAGACCGGCGAGATGATGGTGTTCATGCGATCGGGCGCGGCGGGCGTCCAGGGCCATTGCCCGATGCTGTGGGCGGGCGACCAGGCGGTCGATTTTTCCCGCCACGACGGGATCGGCACGGTGATCTGCGCCGCGCTGTCGGCGGGGATGCTCGGCAACGCGCACCATCACAGCGACTGCGGCGGCTACACCAGCCTGTTCGACACCACGCGCGATGCCGAACTCGCGATGCGCTGGGCCGAGATGGCGGCCTTCACCTCGATGATCCGCACGCACGAAGGCAACCGGCCGCGGCAGAACGTCCAGTACGACGACGATCCCGAGCTGCTCGCGCATTTTGCCAGGATGACGCGGATTTACGCGCATCTGGCGCCCTATCTGCGACGGCTTTCCAATGAGGCTTCGCAGACGGGGCTGCCCGTGCAGCGGCCGCTGTTCCTGCATTTCGAGGACGACCCCGAAACCTATGCGATCCAGACGAGCTTTCTGCTCGGGCCGGATCTGCTCGTTGCGCCGGTGATTGCGGCGGGGAAGCGCGAGTGGACGACCTATCTGCCCGCCGGGACCAACTGGGTGCATCTGTGGTCGGGTCAGACTTTCACGGGCGGCGGCGACGTGACCGTCGCGGCGCCGTTCGGACAACCGCCGGTCTTCTACCGCGCGGGATCGGCCGACGCGGCCCTGTTCGACGGGATTGTCGCCGCCTGAATCGCCGCTTAGGGTTGCGGCGAGGAGATCGCCCGTTGAGTATCGCCAGCATCGCCCTGCCCCGCATCCTGCGCATCGGCGGCGGGGCGTCGAAACAATTGCCCGAGGTGCTGGCGTCGCTGGGATTGGCGCGGCCGCTGATCGTGACCGACGGCTATCTGGTGAGCAGCGGGCGCGTCGCCGAGCTGGTCGACGGGCTGGCGGCGGCGGGGATCGCGGCGCGGGTGTTCGCCGAGACGGTGCCCGACCCGACAGTGGCGTCGGTCGATGCGGGGGTCGCCTATCTGCGGGACGGCGATCATGATTGCGTCGTCGGTTTCGGCGGCGGCAGCCCGCTCGACAGCGCGAAGGCGATTGCCTTGCTAGGCCGGTTCGGCGGCGCGATGGCCGATTACAAGGCGCCGCATGTGCAGGACGCGCCGGGGCTGCCGGTGATCGCGATCCCGACGACGGCGGGCACGGGGTCGGAGGCGACGCGCTTCACGATCATCACCGACGAGGCGACCGACGAGAAGATGCTGTGCCCGGGGCTGGCCTATCTGCCCGTCGCGGCGCTCGTCGATTATGAGCTGACGTTTACGAAGCCCAAAAGGCTGACCGCCGACACCGGCATCGACTCGCTGGTCCATGCGATCGAGGCCTATGTGTCGAAGCGCGCGAACCCGTTCAGCGACGGCATGGCGCTGCTCGCGATGCGCGCGATTGCGCCGAATTTGCGGCGGGTGTGCAGCGACCCGATGGATGCCGCGGCGCGCGAGGCGATGATGCTGGGCGCGACGCAGGCGGGGATCGCCTTTTCGAACAGCTCGGTCGCGCTGGTCCACGGGATGAGCCGGCCGATCGGCGCGCATTTCCATGTCCCGCACGGGCTGTCGAACGCGATGCTGCTGCCCGCCGTGACGGCGTGGTCGGCGCCTGCGGCGCTGCATCGCTATGGCGACTGTGCACGCGCGATGGGGGTGGCGGACGAGGCCGAGGGCGATCAGGCGGCGGTGGCGCGGCTGCTCGATGAACTCGCGGCGCTCAACCGCGAGCTCGAGGTGCCGGGACCGGCGGCGTGGGGGATCGACGCGGCGCGCTGGGACGCACTGGTCCCGACGATGTGCGCGCAGGCGGCGGCGTCGGGATCGCCCGCGAACAATCCGCGGGTGCCGGATAGCGAGGAGATGGCGATGCTCTATGCGCAGGTTTGGGCTGGTTAAAACCTTTTGTTCATCGACAGGCAAGGCGAACGCTGCTTAGGCGCGCTCGCCCCGTCTCCCTCTCTCCTACGTCTCATCGAGGAGGCGGGGCATCCCTCTATCGGTGTCCCCGCGAAGGAGCATCGGGTCGGATCGTCCCCCGGACGATCCTTGACCATGCGGGGCATGGTCAACCCGATACTGATCTATCTTCCGCCGGATCCATCTTGCGCCGACCGGAGATGGGCCCCCGCCTTCGCGGGGGCACGCAGTTTTCAATTCGGCCAGGTCAGACCTCCAACGGTCCGTGCGCCATCTTCGGCAGCACGTGGCGTGCGAAGAGGTCTGCTTCGGCGGCGTGGGGATAGCCTGACAAAATGAACGCCTCGATGCCCATGTCCTGATAGCGGTTCAATTTCGCAAGCACCTGGTCGGGGTCGCCGACGATCGCGGCGCCGCAGCCCGAGCGGGCGCGGCCGACGCCGGTCCAGAGATTATCCTCGACATAGCCGTCGTCGGAGGCGGCTTCGCGCAAGGCGACCTGCGCGTTGACGCCGAACGACTGCGAATCGAGCGACTTGGCCTTGATCTCGGCGCCCTTTGCGGCGTCGAGTTTCGAGAGCAGGCGGTCGGCGGCGGCGCGCGCTTCGCTTTCGGTGTCGCGCACGATCATGTGGGCGCGGTAACCGAATTTGAGGGTGCGGCCGTAGGCGGCGGCGCGCGCGGTCATGTCGGCGATGATGGCCTTCACCACCTCCTCGCGGTCGGGCCACATCAGGAAGACGTCGCAGCCCTTCGCGGCGGCGTCGCGCGCGGCCGGAGACAGGCCACCGAAATAGAGCGGCGGCGCCTTGCCCGACACGGTGCCGACGCGCGGCGGTTCGAGTTGCAGCTTCCAGAACTCGCCGTCATGGTCGAGCGCTTCGCCATTGAGCAGGGTCTTCAATATGTGCATCGCCTCGACCGTGCGGCGGTAGCGCGGTTCGGAGTCCATCGTCTCGCCCGGCATGTCCGACGAAATGATGTTGACGGTCAGGCGGCCGCCGAGGATCTGGTCGATCGTCGCGATCTGGCGCGCGAGCTGCGGCGGCCAGCTTTCGCCGATGCGCACCGCCATGAGCAGGCGGATGTTCTTGACCATCGTCGCGATCGCGGCGGCGAAAGCGGTGGTGTCGATGCCGAGCGCATAGCCCGAGGGGAGCAGGATATTATCGAAGCCCAAGGTATCGGCCTGCATCACGATGTCGCGGCAATGTTCCCAGCTCGACTTGAGCATCGGGTCGGGAACGCCCAGAAATTCATAGTCGTCGTCGCAGAGCGCCGAAAACCAGCTGACTTCGCAACTGCGGTCGGTCATGGCAGAGTCTCCCCCATCGATGTTTGCAGCACCGCGTACCATTCGGCGCGCGTCCAGCGCGGGGCGAAGGCCTGCGGAATTTCCCCGATCCGGTCGACATTCTGGGTGCCGACGATCGGGATCGGGCGCGCGGGATGCGCCATCACCCAGCTGTAGGTCGCGGCGGCGCGCGACACGCCATATTCGGCCGCCTTCGCGTCGAGCAGTGCGGCGACTGCGCGCGTGCGCTCGTCGGCCGGATCGCCGAGCCGGCCGCCACCGAGCGGCGACCAGGCAAGGAAGCTCATGCCCTCGGCCATCGACTGGTCGAAGATGCCGTCGAAAAGCGGGTTCAGGTGGAGCGGCGAAAATTCGCTCTGATGGCTGACCAGCGGCACGGGGAGGAATTTGGCGAGCGCCGCGGTTTGCGAAGGCGTGAAGTTCGAGACGCCGATCGCGCCGATCTTGCCCGCGCGGTGCGCCTCCTCGAGCGTCCGCGCGATTTCCTGCGGGTGGGTGAGCAGATCGGGACGGTGGATCTGCCACAGCTCGACATGGTCGGTGCGCAGGCGTTTCAGCGAGATGTCGATCGCCGAGGTGAGGTAGGCGGCGCTGCTGTCGTAGGGCACGCCGAGGATGATCCCGCCCTTGGTCGCGAGGACCATCTTGTCGCGGAGGCCCGGGGCTTCGGCGAACACCTCGCCGAGCAAGGCCTCGGCCGAACCGAAACCGCCCGGCGTGTCGCAGCCGTAGATGTCGGCGGTGTCGAACAGGGTGACGCCGGCCTCGAACGCGGCGTCGATGCGCGCGCGTGCGGTCGAAACATCGACGCCGGCGAAGCGCCACATGCCCCAGGCGATGGGCGAAACCCGATGACCGGCGAGGGTCACAGGGACGGGAGCGGGAAGATAATCTGACATCGCTGTCATATACTCCAAAATTCACTGGCTGAAAAGCGGTTTGCGGCAATCGGGACGGGAACGATGAAACTTCCCTTCTTTCTTCTTCGTGCCTTTGCGCCTTTGCGCGAAACAATGAAAATCTCACGCAAAGGCGCAAAGGCACGAAGAAGGTATGAAAAAGCGGGATTCCCGCCTTCGCGGGAATGACGAGGGTGGGGTCTCAATGCGCCAGCACCTGCACCTCTTCGCCCTCCTCCTCGTCGACCGCGACGATGCGCGGCAGGATGAGGTGGATGGCGGCGAGCGCGACGAGATAGGTGACGGCGCAGACGAGCATCATCGGCAGATAGCCGCGCCCCGTGTCGAGCGACCAGCCCGCGAATTCGATCATCGCCATGCCCGAGAGGTTACCCGCGAAGGCGCCGATCCCGATCGCCGAACCGACGATCCGCGCCGGAAAGACGTCGGTGGTGAGGCCGAAGAGATTGGTCGAGAAGCCCTGATGCGCGAAGAGCGCAAGGCCGAGGATCATCGCGGCGACCCACGCGCTGTCGACGCCGACGAGCAAGGGCACCGGCAGGATGAGCAGCGCGTAGATCAGCATCGTCGTCTTGCGCGCGGCGTTCACGCCCCAGCCGCGGCGGCCCATCAGATGCGACGGCAGATAGCCGCCGGTGATGCCGCCGAGCGCGGCCATGAAATAGACGAAGGCGACGGGCAGTCCGAGCGTGCCCTGCGTCAGGCCGAAGACGCGGTGAAACAGGTCGGGCATGAAGAAGAGCAGGAACCACCAGACCTGATCGGTGAGCGCTTTCCCCAGGATCACCGCCCATTGGCGGCGATCGCGCAGCAGGCTGGCCCAGGCGATCTTCGGCGCGGCGGCGTCGCGCGCGGCGTTCGGCTGTTCGGGGATGCGCACCATCAGCCAGACGACGACCCAGACGAGGCCGAGCCCGCCCGCGATCAGGAAGGTCGCCCGCCAGCCCCACATCATCGCCATCAGGGGGATGAGCAAGGGCGTGAGGATCGCGCCGACATTGGGGGCGATGCCGCCGAGGCCGAGGACGAAGCTGCGCTCCTTCGCGTTGAAATAGGTGGCGGCGGTCTTCACCGCGGCGGGGGTGCCGATCGATTCGGCGGCGCCGAGCACGGCGCGCGAGGTGACGAAGCCCGCGACGGTCGAAGCGAAGGCGTGCGCCATGCCGGCGAGGCTCCACACGCCGACCCCGATCGCGAAGCCGCGGCGCAGGCCGACCTTGTCGATGAACCAGCCGGTGCCCAGAAAGGCGAGCGCGGCCGCGAACTGGAAGGCCGAGGCCATGTGGCTGTAATCGCGGTCGGTCCAGTCGAATTCGGCCTGCAAGGTCGGCTTGAGCAGCGCGAGGATCTGGCGGTCGACATAGTTGAGGACGATCGCGACGAAGACGAGCCCCACCACCAGCCAGCGGCGTCTATCCGCGATTTGCGCCAAGATCGTCTCTCCCCGAATCTGTTTGGCTGATGAGATAACGTTGTCATAGCGGGATTGATAGCCGGTTTTTTCGATGGTGGCGGGAATGGGGTGGGGAGTGGACGATATGGTCCTCCCCATCGACTTGCGATGGGGAGGTGGCAGCCCGAAGGGCTGACGGAGGGGCCGAGCG
>NZ_JAFMTR010000054.1 GCF_018682675.1 Sphingopyxis soli | reverse complement strand
TCCAGCCTTTCAATTCTCGTCATGCTGGCTGCGGCGATGGCCTCGCTGTTTCAGCATCCATGGACTGAGCGTTCGTCCAGCGCGGCGCTTGAAGAAATGGCGGACCATGGATCCTGAAACAAGTTCAGGATGACGATGCCAGAAATGTCGTGCTTCGGTCGGAACCGGTCATTCCCTCATCCGTTCGTGTCGAGCGAAGTCGAGACACCCATCGACCTCACGTCACGCTAACGGGCATCTCGACTTCGCTCGATGTGAACGGCGCAAGTTAGGATCGCAACCGGCCGATCGCCGACGCCATTCCCTATCCGATATGCTTGAAGATCCAGCCGATGCTCGCGCCGCCCGCCGGCGCGATGCCGGTGACGACGAGCTGTTCGGTCGGGTGCGGACGGCCGTCGCCATCGACCCACAGGCTCTCCTCGACGTCGAGCGTGCCTTCGGAGGTGCGGAACTGCCACAGCGGCCCGCCGCTGATGCGCAGCAGCGCGCCGAGCTTGTCGGCGGTCAGGCTGGCCGAGATGTTGCGGCCGAGGTGGAAGCGCAGCGTATAGGGCTTGTCGCCCTTGCGCCGGGTACGCGGGGCCGGGAGCAGCATGTCTTCGCCGCGCAGCTCGCGCCCGTTCGGCGACAGGATCAGGAGGCGGCGGTGGATCAGCCCGTGGCGGCGCGCATAGCCGTCGTGGCTCATCTCCAGCCGGCTGCCCTGCGGCGTCTCGCGCCGGTCGAGCTCGACCTCGGTCACCCCGCGGCCGAGCAGGCCGCTCGCAAGGATCGCGGTCGAATTGGTGTCGCCGATCGTCAGCGTCGAATGCGCCGCGGTGGTGCGCAGCCCGCGCGCGAGGTCGGCGGGGATCGTCGCGCCGGTGAGCGCAGCGCCGCCGCAATTGACGACGATGCGCTCGTCGCCGTCGCTGAGTTCGAAGGCGAGGGTCGAGGCGCAGCCCGCCTCGGTCACGCGGGCGATCGGCGGCGGCGCTGCGTCGGCGAGCAGGACGACGCGGTTGGCGACCATCCGTTGATAGCCCCAGTCGCGGGCCTGCTTGAGCGGACGCGTGCGCACCCCGCTTGCGGCAACGACATATTGGATGTTGAGCGCCGAGGTCGCGCCGCTGCCCTGCCAGCTGCCCATGCCGCCGTCGGCGTGGACGAGGCCGAGCAGCGCCGGAACGGTGCGGGCAAGCGCCTCCTGCAGGAAGGGCGGGACCTCCATGCGGCGCATGTCATAGATGCGCGCGAGCATCGACAGCGCCATGATCGCGTCGAGCTGCGCCTGCGGCGCGCGCGCGATGTTGCCGCCGTCGGCATAGAAGCTGGTCTCGATCACCTTGCGCAGCCCCGCCTCGCCGAACACCTGACGCGGCTCGCCGCCGGGCATGAGGAGCGAGGCGGCGACGATGCCGATCCAAGCGACGAGCTGTCCGGTGCCGGGACGCGTCTTGTCGGCGACGCGGTCGAGATGACGCGCGGCGCGCGCGAGATGGTTGAGCACCGCCGAGCGATAGACGAGGTCGCTCGACGACAGGATCAGCGGCGCGTGCGCGGCCCAGAAGAGGATGCGCCAGCCGGTGTTGTCGGCTTTCCACGCGGGCTCGCTCACCGCCTCGCCATGGACGGCGAGCCAGTGGCGCACGACCGCCTCGGCGATCGGGGCGCCGTCGGCGCGGGTGCCGGTGGCCGCGAGGTCGCGCAGCCAGGCGAAGCTGTGCAGATAGTCGGCGAAGGGCGGCGAAACGTCGAGCGCGGCGAAGTCGAGATTGCCGAGCGAGAGCTTCAGTCCGCGATGGAGGAAATGGCCGGCGCGGATCGCGGTCCCCGCGCGCATGTCGCCGGGGACGGGATCGGCGGGGACGCCGAGCAGCTTCAGGGGAAAGCGGCCCTTGAGGCGGAAGGCGTGCAGCGGGGTGCGCCAGGTGAGGCGAGTGACGTAGTTGGCAACCCGGTCGCCAAGCGACAGCCCCTTGTCGTCGGGCAGGCGGATCAGCCGCTTGCCGGGTTCGATGCTGTCGTCGATGGGCGGCGCGTCTTCGCCGGCGTCGGGAATCGGACTGGACGGGGCAGAGGTCAATGGTCTCCCCTCCACCGGTTACGCGCCGCCGCGCAGGCGCCGGATATTGTCGGCGTAGGCGCCCGGCCCACCTTTGAAGGTCGCGGTGCCGGCGACGAGGACATCGGCGCCGGCGGCGATCGCCTGCGGCGCGGTCGCGGCGTCGATGCCGCCGTCGACCTCGAGCCGGATATCGCGGCCCGATTTGTCGATCATCTTCCGCACCGCCTCGATCTTGCGGAGCTGGCTGGAGATGAAGCTCTGGCCGCCAAAGCCCGGATTGACGCTCATGATCAGGACGAGGTCGATATCGTCGATCAGATAGTCGAGCATCTTCGCGGGCGTTGCGGGGTTCAGCGACACGCCCGCCTGCTTGCCGAGCGACTTGATGTGCTGGACGCTGCGGTGGATGTGCGGGCCGGCTTCGGGATGGACGGTGATGATGTCGGCGCCCGCGGCGGCGAAGGCGTCGAGGAAGTGATCGACGGGCGAGATCATCAGGTGGACGTCGAAGGGCAGGGTCGAATGCGGCCGCAATGCCTTTACGACCATCGGGCCGATCGTCAGGTTCGGCACGAAATGGCCGTCCATCACGTCGATATGGACCCAGTCGGCGCCCGCTTCCTCGATCGCGCGGACCTCTTCGCCCAGCCGCGCGAAATCGGCGCTGAGGATCGAAGGGGCGATGCGGACGGAAGGTACGGCGGCGGTCATGGGGACCGGCCTTAACCATCTAGAAGTTTTGGAGCAAGCGCGCCGGGCCTGCTATCGGCGGGTGTCCACAAATATTATCGCAGGCGCCTATCGCCAGCGCCAGCCGCCTTCGGTCCTGGCACGATAAAGCGGCATCGGCAGAAGCCCCGCGAGGACCACCGCGATCGTCATCATCCACGGCCGGTCGCGCAGCCACACCGTCACGCCGGTGATCAGCGCGATATGGACGAGCAGCATCACCCAGCCCTGCCAGGCGATCGGCAGGCCGGTGCCATAGCCGCGGCGCTTCGGGCGGAACCAGGGGCGATCGCCCCGCAAAAGATGCAGCATGTCAGCTCTCCTCGGTCTTCGGCGGTCGGCCACGTTTGGGCGCTTGCGACCGTTTGACGCCGACGCCGCGGCGCGTGAGCGCCTCGCGCAGCAATATTTCGATCTCGGCATTGGCGCTGCGCAGCTCGGCCGCGGCCAGCCGCTCGATCGCGGCGTAGAGCGCCGGATCGAGACGGAGGGCAAAGGCTTTCCTCGAGGACGCAGTCACCGGACGGACTCAGTAAAGCGACCCGGTGTTGACGACGGGCTGGGTGTCGCGCTCGCCGCACAGGACGACCATCAGATTCGACACCATCGCCGCCTTGCGTTCGTCGTCGAGGTCGACGACGTTTTTCTCGGACAGGTGCTGGAGCGCCATCTCGACCATCGTCACCGCGCCCTCGACCAGCTTCTTGCGGGCGGCGATGACGGCTTCGGCCTGCTGGCGGCGGAGCATCGCCCCGGCGATTTCCTGCGCATAGGCGAGGTGCGTCAGCCCGCATTCGTCGACGGTGATCCCCGCGACCTCGAGCCGCTCGATCAGCGCCTTCCTGAGTTCGACCCCGACCTCGTCGTGATTGCCGCGCAGCGTCACTTCCTGATGCTCGATATCGTCATAGGGGTAGCGCGAGCCGATCGAGCGCACCGCGGCCTCGATCTGCGCCATCACGAACTCCTTGTAATCCTCGACGTCGAACAGCGCCTGCGCGGTGTCGGTGACGCGCCAGACGACCTGCGCCGCCATCTCGATCGGATTGCCGCGCAGATCGTTGACCTTGATCTTGTCGGATATGACGTTGTTCGCGCGCACCGCGATCTTCTTGCGGGTCAACCACGGCAGCACCCAGCGCAGCCCCTCCTCGCGGTCGGTGCCCTTGTACGCGCCGAACAGCTGGATCGCCGCGGCCTCGTTCGGGTTGATCAGGTAAAAGCCGCAGAGGATGATCCCGCCCGTGATCGCCGACGCGATCAGTACGCCCCATTTCCAGGCGACCTCGACGCCATTGATATTGGTGATGACCGCCCACGCGGCGACACCGGCGAGCAGCAGCCAGACCAGCAGCATCAGATAACCGCTCTGCGTCGCGGCCCGCGTCTCGCGGCTGCGGTTCAGCGCCGGCGTTGCACTCTCGACCATGTTTCCCTCCGAATCAGTCGATATAAAGATGATATCATATTTATATCGTATTCGGTCGCAGTCAATCGGGATTTGGGTCGAAGTTCCGGATATCGGATCAAGGATGACGGCCGGCCGGACCGGGATCGAAAAACGGGATGGCTGGCAAGCGGTCGCCGGGATAATGTCCGGACATGGCGATACCGGTCAGCGAACTTGCCGAGAAGTTGGGGATGCATGGCGTCCTGCGATTTCGCGAAGGCGCGGATTGCGCCTGTACGGCCGACGGCGACGTGCTGAAGCTGTTCCAGCCGCAATCCCTCAGGCGCCTCGGTGGCCGACCGGGCGACCGAAGACTCGGCGGAAATATCGGTCTTGTTCTGCGGTCCGACCTGCCGGTGAAGGGGCGCCCGTCGTGGCGGGCGCCGCCCGTTTCGCTTGCGATGTGCCCTATCGCGAATTTTCCGTGGCTGTCAGCCCATTCGGCGCTGTCCAGCGAAGATGTTTCGCCGGCCTTTGTCCAAGGTTTACAGCAGCTCATTCAGAAACTTCCCCGAACGGTGCCTGAAATCGAGCGAGATCTGGGGTGCGATTTTATGAATGTGCCGGTAATCGACCAAGGACAGAGGCTGATCCGCCTTTTGCGCGAAGTCCGGTCCGTCTGAAGCGGCGCGTGACAGGGACAAAACAAAGGGGGCGCGGTGGCCCCCTTTGCTCCCCGGTTGACTCAAGAGATCATTCGGTCGGAAAGCCGCGCTTGCGCAGCAGCGCCTTCACGTCGGGATCGCGGCCGCGGAAGGCGCGATAGGCTTCGGCGCGGTCGGTCTCGTTGCCGGTCATCAGCAGGATGGTGCGGAATTTGTCGGCGACGGTGCGGTCCCATGGTCCGCCGGCTTCGGTGAAGGCCGCCCAGGTGTCGGCGTCCATCGTTTCCGACCAGAGGTAGGAATAATAGCCCGCCGAATAGGCGTCGCTCGAGAAGAGGTGGCCGAACTGCGGCAGGCGGTGGCGCATGACGATTTCCTTCGGCATGCCCATCTCTTTCAGCGTCTCGCGCTCGAACCGGTCGACGTCGGTCACCGGCACCTTGCGGTCGTGCAGCTTCATGTCGACGATCGCGCTCGACAGATATTCGACGGTTTCGAAGCCCTGGTTGAACTTGTTCGACGCGAGGATCTTGTCGACGAGCGCCTGCGGCATCGGTTCGCCCGTCTTGTAGTGCGTCGCGAATTTCGACAGCACCTCGGGCGTCATCAGCCAATTCTCGTTCACCTGGCTCGGATATTCGACGAAGTCGCGCGGCACGCCCGCGAGCGCCGGGTAATAGACGTGCTGCAGCAGATAATGGATGCCGTGCCCGAATTCGTGGAACAGCGTTTGCGCGTCGTCGAGGCTGACGAGCGTCGGCTCGCCCTTCGCGCCTTCGGTGAAATTATTGTTGTTCGACGCGAGGACGTTACGCTCGCCGCCGAGGCCCTGCTGGCTGCGATAGGTCGTCATCCACGCGCCCGAGCGTTTCCCGTCGCGCGCGAAATTGTCGAGATAGAGGACGCCGACATTTTCGCCGGTCTTGAGATTATAGACCTCGAAGGTCTTCACCTTGGGGTCAAACACGGGGATCTTGCCCGTATTCTCGCGGAAGCCGAGGTCGTAAAGCTGCCCCGCCGACCAGAACATCGCGTCGCGCAGCTTGTCGAGTTGCAGGTAGGGCTTCACCTCGCTCTCATCGAGGTCGTATTTCGCCTTGCGGACCTTTTCGGCGTAATAGCGATAATCCCAGGGCTCGATGGTGAGCTTCGGTCCCTTGCCGGCCCTGGCCTCGGCATCGGCGATCGCCTGCATGTCGGCGACCTCCTCATGCACGCGCGCGACCGCGGCGGGCCAGACCTTCATCATCAGCGCCATCGCATTCTCTGGCGTCTTCGCCATCGTGTCGGCCATGCGATAATGGGCGTGCGTCGCGAAGCCGAGCAGTTCGGCGCGCTGCTGGCGCAGCTTCAGGATTTCGGCGATCGTTGCATTGGTGTCGTTCGCATCGCCATTGTCGCCGCGACCCACGAAGGCGCGCCACACCTTCTCGCGCAGTGCGCGGTTGGTGGCGTTCTGCAGCACCGGCTGCGCCGACGAGCGGGTGTTCTTGATCGCCCACTGGCCGGGCTTGCCCTGCGCTTCGGCGGCGTCGGCGAGCGAGGCGACGAAGCCGGGGGCGAGCCCCGCCAGTTCGGCCTTGTCGGTGACGAAGGTGTAGAGCTTTTCGTCGCCGAGCAGCTTCGACGAAAAGGCCGAGAACAGGCCTTCGAGCCTGGCATTGAGGTCGACGAGCTTCGCCTTGTCGGCGGCCGACAGGTTCGCGCCGTCGCGCACCATCTCGTCATAACTGCGTTCGACGATGCGGATCTGCTGCGCGTTGAGGCCGCTGGTCAGCCGCTTGTCGTACACCGCCTTGTAGCGGGCGAAGAGCTTGGGCTCGAGGAACAGCTCGGTATAGAAAGTGGTGAGCTTGGGGCTCCATTCGGCGTCGATGTCCTCGACGCGGTCGTTCGACTTGTTCGAGGTCTGCACGCCCCACAGCGCGAAGACGCGCTCCATCGATTCGCCCGCGAGCTGCATCGGGACGTGGGTGTTCTCGAAGGTCGGCTCGGCGGGGTTGTCGATCACCTTCTGTACCTCGGCCTTCACCTCGGCCATGCCTTTGGCGAAGGCGTCGGGGAAGAGTTCGGGGTCGAGCTTGTCCCACGGCGGCACCCCTTCATAGGGGCCGGTCCACGGCGCGAGCATCGGGTTCGTGTCCGCCGCGGCGGCGGGTTTCGTTGCGGTGTCGGCGGCAATCGTCATCGGACTATAACCCATCAATAGGACGGTCGATGCAAGCAGCGACAAACGGACAAAGGGCTGCGCGCGGCGCGGCATCATCATAGCTCCCCGGAATTTTGGTTTCGAGCGAAACCATTCGGATCGCCTTAGCCCGAGATGGCGCGCGGGAGCAAGGGCAGCAAAATCCTCCCCGTCGTGAAGCGATGGGGAGGATCGCTAGCCTGCGAACCCCGGCTGGACCATACCCGGCACGTCGACCCGGAAGGTGAAGAGGCCGCCCGCGTGCGGCTGCGCCTTGCGGTCTTCGTCGGTCAGGTTTTTGCCCGCGCTGGTGACGAAGGCGGTGCGCAGGTCGGCGCCGCCGAGCGCGATCATCGACGGGCGCTGGACCGGCAGCTCGACGGTCTGCAGCAGCTCGCCCGTGGGCGAAAGCCGCACGACGCGCCAGCCGTCCCACAGCGCCGACCAGTAACAGCCCTCAGCGTCGACGGTGCCGCCGTCGGGGCGGCCGGCGCCGGGCTCGAACTGGTGAAAGAGCCGGTCCTCGCCGAGTTCGCCGGTCGCGGGATCGACGTCATAGGCGCGCAGCGCATGCGTCGGTGTGTCGGCGTGATAGAAGGTGCGGCCATCGGGGCTGAACGCGGCGCCGTTGCTCGTCAGCAGCCCGCCGACCATGGGGGTGATTTCGCCGTAGGGGTCGAGGCGGAACAGCATCGCCGCGGGGTTCGCCTTGTCGCTCGTCACGCTGCCGACCCAGAAGCGGCCGGCCGCATCGACGCAGCCGTCGTTGAAACGCTGCTCGGGAATGCCCGCAAGCACCGCGGGACCAAAGGGGCGCGGCGCCTCGCCCCACGCGTCGATCACCGCGCATCCGTTCTTCAAACCCATCACCAGCCCGCCGCGCGCGCGCGGGGCGACGCAGCCGACGGGGCCATCCAGCTGCATCGTCTCGGTCGCGCCCGTTTCGGGGTCGGTGCGATGGATGCGGTGCGCGTCGATATCGACCCAATAGAGGCGCGCTTCGGCAGCGTGCCAGCGCGGCGATTCGCCGAGCAGCGCGCCGGCGTCGAGGAGGAGGTCTGCCATGGCGTCGATGCTAGCGCCCCGCGTGACGGCTGCACAGGGTTGCAAAGCTATTCGTCGATCCCGCGAAGGCGGGGGCGCCGAAGTTCCCAATCACCAACATCCTTGTGCCGTAGCGGCATTTCTACTTGACGTGGACGTAAACGTAAGGTCAGGTGCGCCACGAAACCCGCACGGCATGATGCGGGGACTCGGCACAATGGCCCCACCCAACGCTGGGCCGTCCACTGGGAAAAGGAAAGACGATGTCGCTCGATAACCTCTCACGCTCCGCCTATACCGAGGATCATGAGGCGTTCCGCTCGACGGTGCGCCAGTTCCTCGAAAAGGAAGTCGCCCCCCATCAGGCGGAATGGGCCGAGGCGGGGATTGTCCCGAAGAGCATCTGGCCGAAAGCCGGCGAATTGGGTTTGCTCTGCCCGACCGTCCCCGAGGAATATGGCGGGCTCGGCCTCGATTTCGGCTATAATGCGATCGTCGACGAAGAGAGCGCCTATTATGGCCGCGTCACCACCGGCTTCTCGCTCCAGTCGGACATCGTGACCAACTATATTGTCCGCTACGGCAGCGAGGAGCAGAAGAAGCACTGGCTGCCCAAGATGGTCGCGGGCGAAGTGATCACCGCGATCGCGATGACCGAGCCCGGCACCGGCTCCGACCTTCAGGGGATGCGCACGACTGCGAAGAAGGACGGCAATCACTATGTCATCAACGGGTCGAAAACCTATATCACCAATGGCCAGAACGCCGACCTGATCCTGGTCTGCGTCAAGACCGATCCCGACGCCCAGCCCGCGTGGAAGGGCGTGTCGATCGTGCTGGTCGAGGCCGACCGCGAAGGGTTCCAGCGCGGCCGCAACCTCGACAAGATCGGGCAGGACGAGGCTGACACGTCGGAGCTCTTCTTCAACGACGTGCGCGTGCCGATCACCAACTGTCTCGGCGAAGAGGGGCAGGGGTTCATCTATCTGATGAGCGAGCTTCCCCAGGAGCGGCTCTCGATTGCCGTCAGCGCGCAGGCGTCGGCGCAGCGCGCCTTCGACGACACGGTCGAATATACGCGCGAGCGCAAGGCGTTCGGCAAGCCGATTCTCGACTTCCAGAACAGCCGTTTCGTCCTTGCCGATCTGAAGGCCAAGCTGCAGGTCGGCTGGGCGCACCTCGACTGGGCGCTCGCGCGGCACCTCAAGAAGGAGCTGACCCCCGAAGAGGGCGCGGCGGCGAAGCTGTGGCACACCGAATTGCAGTGGGAAGTCATGGACAAATGCCTCCAGCTGTTCGGCGGCGCCGGTTACATGAACGAATATCCGATCGCCCGCGCCTGGCGCGCCGCGCGCGTGACGCGGATTTTCGGCGGCACCAACGAGATCATGAAGGAACTGATCGGGCGGAAGCTCTGACGAAAAACGCTCTCCCCTTGCGGGAGAGAAAGACTTGGCTTGGCGGCATGCCGTCTTGCAAGTCTTGCGAGGGGTTTTGACGCGCGACCCCTCACCCAGCTTCGCCCCGGATCGAGTCCGGGGCTCCACATCCCTCTCCCGCAAGGGGGGAGGGAAGAAGGTGAAAGGAACTCCCCAATGGCCACAGCCTATATCGTCGACGCCGTCCGCACCGCCGGCGGGAAGCGCGGCGGCAAGCTCGCCGGCGTGCACCCCGTCGACCTCGGCGCCGCCGTGTTCGACGCGATCGCCGACCGCAACGATTTCGACACGAGCGCCATCGACGACGTCATCACCGGCTGCGTCAGCCAGGGCGGCCAGCAAACGATGGACGTCGGCCGCAACGCGGTGCTCGCCTCGAAGCTGCCCGACTCGATTCCTGCCGTCACCATCGACCGCCAGTGCGGCTCGTCGCAGCAGGCGATCACCTTCGCGGCGCAGGCGGTGCTGTCGGGGACGCAGGATATCGTCCTTGCCAGCGGCATCGAAAGCATGACGCGCGTGCCGATGGGGTCGGTCGCGACCTTGTTCATGAAAGAGGGACTCGGCAACTACAAGTCGCCGCGGCTCGAGGAAAAATATCCCGGCATCATGTTCAGCCAGTTCATGGGCGCCGAGATGATCGTCAAGAAGCACGGCTTCACCAAGGACGACCTCGACGCCTTCGCGCTCGAAAGCCACCGCCGCGCGAAGGCGGCGACCGAGGCGGGCGTGTTCGAGCGCGAGATCGTGCCGGTCGAGATCGAGACTCCCGAGGGCAAGGAATGGCACAAGGTCGACGAGGGGATCCGCTTCGACGCGACGCTCGACGGCATTGCCGGCGTCAAGCTGCTGCAGGAAGGCGGATCGATCACCGCCGCGACGTCGAGCCAGATCTGCGACGGCGCCTCGGCGGTGCTCGTCGTCTCCGAACAGGCGCTGAAGGATCACGGCCTGACGCCCCGCGCGCGCATCCACCATGTATCGGTGACCGCGGGCGATCCGGTGATCATGCTCGAAGAGCCGCTGTTCGCGACCGAAAAGGCGCTGAAGAAGGCCGGGCTCAGCATCGGCGACATCGACGCCTATGAAGTCAACGAGGCGTTCGCGCCGGTGCCGCTGGCGTGGCTCAAATATCTGGGCGGCGACCATGCGCGGCTCAACCAGCATGGCGGCGCGATCGCGCTCGGCCACCCGCTCGGCGCCAGCGGCGCAAAGCTGATGGCGACGCTCCTCGGCGTGCTCGATGCGACCGGCGGCAAATATGGCCTGCAGACGATGTGCGAAGGCGGCGGCCAGGCCAACGTCACGATCGTCGAGCGACTTTAACGATCTTGTGCTCCGGCGGACGCCGGAGCCCAGGGCGGCCTGACGCGGGCGTCAGTTGTTCACGCTCTGGGTTCCGGCTTTCGCCGGAACACGCATTTTTCAGGGAAAGGACATGACATGAAACTCGATTCCACCGTATCCGCCGTCGTTACCGGGGGCGCCTCGGGCCTTGGCGCCGCAACCGCGCGTGCTTTGGCCGCCAAGGGCGTCAAGGTCGCGATCTTCGACCTGCAGGAAGAAAAGGGCAAGGCGATCGCCGCCGAACTCGGCGGCGTGTTCTGCGAATGCAACGTCACCGACGACGCCTCGGTCGATGCCGCCTTCGCCAAGGCGCGCGCCGCGATCGGGCAGGAACGCATCCTCGTGAACTGCGCCGGCACCGGCAATGCGATCAAGACCGCCAGCCGGTCGAAGGAAGACGGCAGCATCAAGCATTTCCCGCTCGATGCGTTCAACTGGATCATCCAGATCAACCTCGTCGGCACCTTCCGCTGCATCGCGAAGTCGGCGGCGGGGATGATGACGCTCGACCCGATGGAAGACGGCGAGCGCGGCGCGATCGTCAACACCGCCAGCGTAGCGGCCGAGGACGGCCAGATGGGCCAGGCCGCTTACTCGGCGTCGAAGGGCGGCGTCGTCGGCATGACCCTGCCGATCGCGCGCGACCTTGCGGCCGAGAATATCCGCGTCAACACGATCCTGCCCGGCATCTTCGACACCCCGCTGCTCGCGGGTGCGCCGCAGAATGTCCGCGACGCGCTCGGCGCCTCGGTGCTCAACCCGAAGCGTCTCGGCAATCCGACCGAATATGCCAATCTCGCGCTCTGCATGATCGAGAATGGCTATTTCAACGGCGAGGACGTCCGCCTCGACGGCGGCATCCGCATGGCGCCGCGCTGATGGCGAAACCGGAGAGCTGGCGGCTCGACGCCGCCAGCTACCCTGTCCATATCGACCTGCAGACGCGGTTCCAGGACATGGACATCAACGGCCACCTCAACAATGTGGCCTTTGCCGCGCTGTTCGAAAGCGGCCGCGTCTTGCTGAACCGCGAAGTGCGGCCGCTGGAAGAGCGTCCGGCGAACGAACGCACGATGGTCGCGGCGGTCGAGATCAATTATCTGGCCGAAGGCAATTTTCCCGATCCGGTCCAGATCGCGACCGGCATCGGTCGCCTCGGCACGTCGAGCTGGACGATCGTCCAGGCGATGTTCCAGAACGGCCGCTGCATTGCGACCTGCGACACGGTGGTTGTGTGCCGCACCGACGGGAAGGCGAAACCGCTGCGGGCGGAGATGGTCGCCGAGTTGGAAGCCAGGCTGGCGAGGGCGGCCTAACGTCCCAAAGCCTCGTCATTGCGAGCGAAGCGAAGCAATCCAGAGCGGTTTACGCACACTCTGGATTGCCGCGTCGCTTCGCTCCTCGCAATGACGATGTGTGTTAAAGCTTCCTGTCCGCGTCGGGCACCGAGCGGATCAGGTCGCGCGCAAAGCCGATCAGCCCGATCTGGCGGCGGCGCTTCAGCCGCTCGGCGCGCAGGATCGCCATCACCTCGCCATAGCATTCCTCGACCGCGTCGTTGATCAGCACATAGTCATAGCCGTCCCAGTGGCTGATCTCGTTCGCGGCGCGCTCCATCCGCGCGGCGATCACCGCGTCGCTGTCGGTCTTGCGCGCGCGGAGGCGGCGTTCGAGTTCTTCCATCGTCGGCGGCAGCACGAAGACGCGCACTACGTCGGGGCCCGCTTCCTGATAGAGCTGCTGCGCGCCCTGCCAGTCGATGTCGAACAAGACGTCCTTGCCCGCCGCGAGCATTTCCTCGACCGGCGCGCGCGGGGTGCCGTAGCGGTGGCCGAAGACATGCGCCCATTCGAGGAACTCGCCGTCGGCCGCCATCTTCTTGAAGGTGTCGGTATCGACGAAATGATAGTGGACGCCGTCGACCTCACCCGGGCGCGGCGGGCGCGTGGTCGCGGAGATCGAGAGCGCGATGTCCTTGTCGGCTTCGAGCATCATGCGCGATATGGTGGTCTTGCCCGCGCCCGAGGGCGAGGAGAGGACGAAGAGCACGCCGCGGCGGTTCAGATGGACGCTTTCGGTCATGCGCGCTATTCGCGCGGGTGAGGGCAGCGGTCAAGGGGGAGACACGGATGGCGGGGATGTCGCGCACGGGCTGGTTGGTCACCGCAGCGCTGCTCGCGCTGCTGGCCGCGATCCTCTTCGCGATGGGGCGCCCGCCGATCTGCCCGTGCGGCACGGTCAGCCTGTGGCACGGAATCGTCCAGTCGAACCAGAACAGCCAGCAGATTTCGGACTGGTACAGTTTCAGCCATATCATCCACGGCTTCATCTTTTTCGGCCTGTCGCGCTGGCTGATGCCGTCGCGGCCCTTGTGGGTCGCACTGGCGCTCGCAATCGGGATCGAGGGCGCGTGGGAGATATTGGAGAATTCGCCGATCATCATCGACCGCTATCGCGAGGTGACGATGGCCTATGGCTATTCGGGCGATTCGATCCTGAACTCGGTCAGCGATACGGCCTTCATGGTGGTGGGCTTCCTCGCCGCAAGCCGGATGCGCTGGTGGGTCACCGTGCTGATCGCGATCGCGTTCGAGCTGTTCACGCTGTGGACGATCCGCGACAATCTGACGCTCAATGTCCTGATGCTCGTCGCTCCGGTCGAGGCGGTGAAGGAGTGGCAGGCGGGCGGTTAGTGGATGGCCGCGTGCCCGTTCGCATCGATCGGGATTTCGGGCGGGAGTGCGTCGCCCAGCATTTCGCCGTCGGTTGGTGCCTCGCCGCTCGCCACGCGTTTCGCGGTCGCGGCCTGCATATCCGCGGCCGCCTGCCGCGCTTCGGCGCGGTCGGCCCATTTCTTGGTGAGATAGGCGGCGGCGGCGGTCGCGGCGAGTACCGCATAGCGCTGCGGAAACAGCCGCCGCGCCGCGAACAGCGTTCCCGCACCGATCACCGCGCCCGCGATGGGGTGATTATTTTTTTGGCGTCCGATCGCGCTTCCAAGCACGCCGCCGATGATCCGTCCCATCATCTTTCTCTCCTTCCCCTCCATAAATGCCTCGCGCGCGCTCAGGGTTCCGGTCCCAGCATCGTGCGCGGATCGACGACGCGGTCGAACGTCTCGCCATCGACATAGCCGAGTTCGAGCGCGGCGTCGCGCAATGTCGATCCGGTCTCATGCGCGTGCTTGGCGATCTTCGCGGCCTTGTCATAGCCGATTTCGGGGGCGAGCGCCGTCACCAGCATCAGCGACCTGTTCATCAACTCGTCGATGCGCGCGCGATTGGGCTCGATCCCGACGACGCAATGCTCGGTGAAGCCCGCCATGCCGATGGCGAGCAGCTCGATCGAACGCAGCACATTCGACCCCATCAGCGGCTTGAAGACGTTGAGTTCGAGATGCCCCTGGAGCCCGCCGACGGTGACCGCCTGATGGTTGCCGATCACCTGCGCCGCGACCATCGTCAGCATCTCGCACTGCGTCGGGTTGACCTTGCCCGGCATGATCGAGCTGCCGGGCTCGTTCGCGGGCAGGTCGAGCTCGCCGAAGCCTGCGCGCGGCCCGGAGCCGAGCAGGCGGATGTCGTTCGCGATCTTGGTCAGCGCGACCGCCAGCGTATTGAGCGCGCCGGAGAAGAAGACGAGCCCGTCGTTCGACGCCAGCGCCTCGAACTTGTTGCGCGCGGGTTCGAACGCGATGCCGGTGCTGCGGCCGAGTTCGTCGGCCATCGCCTGGTCGAAGCCCGCGGGGGCGTTGAGGCCGGTGCCGACCGCAGTGCCGCCCTGGGCGAGCTTGCAGATATTGTGCGCCAGCGCGCCCTCGATCCGCGCGCGCGCGGAGACAAGCTGCGCGACATAGCCCGAAAATTCCTGCCCCAGGGTCAGCGGGGTCGCGTCTTGCAAATGGGTGCGGCCGATCTTGACGATATCGTGCCAGACGGCGGCCTTTGCCGCGAGCGCGTCGGTGAGTTCGGCGAGTGCGGGAAGCAGCCGCACCGTCGTTTCGACCGCGACCGCGACGTGCAGCGCGGTGGGGAAGCTGTCGTTCGACGACTGGCCCATGTTGACATGGTCGTTGGGGTGGACCGGCGCCTTGCCGCCGCGCGTTCCCGCGAGCCTTTCGTTGGCGATCCCCGCGATCACCTCGTTCGCATTCATGTTCGACTGGGTGCCACTGCCCGTCTGCCAGATGGCGAGGGGAAACTGGTCGTCATATTCGCCCGCGACGACGGCGTCGGCAGCGGCGGCGATGGCGTCGGCGAGCCTCGCGTCGAGGCCGTGGGTCCGGTTCACCCGCGCCGCCGCGCCCTTGATCCGCGCCAGCGCGTGGACGACCGGCAGCGGCATCCGCTCGTGCGGGGGGAAAGCGAAATTGTGCCGGCTGCGTTCGGTCTGCGCCCCCCAATAGGCGTCGGCCGGCACCTCGATCTCGCCGATGCTGTCGCTTTCGATCCGCGCGGTGCTCATCGCAGCATCATCCTTGTCACCAAAATCGCGCTGCCCCAGGTCATCGCCACGAGCGCGAGCATCTGCCAATAGCCGGTCTCGCCGACGCGGCGGCGCAGCCATGCGGCGGCGAGCCATAGCAGCACCAGCGCGGGGGTCAGGACGAGCAGGCTGAAGCGCAGCAGTCCGTCGGCGATCTGGCTTCGCGCGTAGCCGCCCTCGAACAACGCATAGCCCTCGACCCCCCACCAGAAGGCGCCGGTCAGAATCACCATGCCCGCGAGGGCCCAATATTGCCAGAAGCGGCTGGGAGGCCAGGCGGGGCCCGGCACCTTATCTCTTCTTGCCGAAATCCACGGTCACGACGTTCGAGCCATCCTCGCCCGACACCTCGGGGCGGTCGTTGTCGGCCTCGTCATGCGGCTCGGGCGCTTCGATCTCGTCGTCGCTGACCTGGAACTGCAGCCCGAAATCGACCGACGGATCGACGAAGGCGGTGATCGCCGCATAGGGAATGACCAGCGTCGACGGCGTCTGGTTGAACGACAGGCCGACACTGAAACGATCCTTTTCGACCGTCAGGTCCCAGAAGCGGTTCTGGAGCACGATCGTCATCTCGTCGGGGAATTTCGCGACCAGATGCGCGGGGATGTCGACGCCCGGCGCCTGCGTCTTGAAGGTGATATAGAAATGATGTTCGCCGGGCAGGCTGTCGTGCCCCTCGATCTGGCTCAGCACGCGGCCGACCACGGCGCGCAGCGCATCCTGCACGATTTCGTCATAGGGAATCAGGCTGTCGCGGACATCGTCACTCATGCGCGGGGGATGAACGTCGCACGAGCGCCGGTCAAGAGGCCTCAAAGGGGGAGAATCGCCTTGCAACGTGAAACGGAGGCTCTAAGGCGTGCGCCATGCGAACCGCCACCGTCCAGCGCACGACCAAGGAAACGGATATCGCGATCACCGTCAATCTCGACGGCACGGGCGATTATTCGGTGTCCACCGGGATCGGTTTCCTCGACCATATGGTCGAGCAATTGTCGCGCCATTCGCTGATCGACATTGCCATGAGCGTGAAGGGCGACCTCCACATCGACCAGCACCACACAGTCGAGGATTCGGCGCTCGCGCTGGGTGAAGCGGTGGCCAAGGCGCTCGGCGACAAGCGCGGCATCGCCCGCTATGGCGAGGCGCATTCGCCGATGGACGAAACGCTGACGCGCTGCGTGCTCGACATTTCGGGGCGCCCGCACTGCGTCTGGAAATCGGGCTTTTCGCAACCGCGGCTCGGCGAGATGGATACCGAGATGTTTCCGCACTGGTTCGCAAGCTTCGCGCAGACCGCCGGGATCACGCTGCACATCGAGACGCTGTACGGCGAGAATAATCACCACATCGCCGAAAGCATGTACAAGGCGCTGGCGCGCGCGCTGCGCCAGGCGGTCGAGATCGATCCGCGCAAGGGCGACGCCATCCCCAGCACGAAGGGTGTGCTATGACCTTCCCCCTCCCGCAAACGGGAGGGGTAGCGAGACTTGCGGACGTGTCCGCTAGTCGCAGCGGGGTGGGCAATACCGCCCTCGCTGCTGCCCACCCCACTGCGGCTAGCCAGCAAGCTGGCGAGCCTCGTTGCCCCTCCCGCTTGCGGGAGGGGAATTAAGTGACCATCGCCCTGATCGACTATGGCGCTGGCAATCTTCGCTCGGTGCATAATGCGCTCGTCGCTGCGGGCGCGGAGGGCGTCGCCGTCACGGCCGACCCCGATATTGTCGCCAAGGCCGATCGCATCGTGCTGCCGGGCGTCGGCGCCTTCGCCGCGTGCATGAACGGGCTGTCGGCGATCGACGGTCTGGTGGACGCCATGGAACGCCGCGTGCGCGGCGAGGGCGTGCCCTTCCTCGGCATCTGCGTCGGCATGCAATTGCTCGCCGATGCGGGCGAGGAGCATGGCGCGCACCAAGGGCTCGGCTGGATCGGCGGCACGGTGCGCGCCTTCGACCCGGCGCCCGGCCTCCGCATCCCGCACATGGGCTGGAACGACGTGATCCCCACAGGCGACCATGCAGTGATCGCCGCGGGCGAGGCCTATTTCCTCCACGGCTATCATTTCGCCGAAACGGCCGACGTCGCGGCGACGAGCGACCATGGCGGTCCCTTCGTGGCGGCGGTCGCAAGGGACAATATCGTCGGCGTGCAATACCATCCCGAAAAGAGCCAGACCTATGGCCTCGCGACATTGGAGAGATTCCTCGCATGGCGGCCCTGACCATCTTTCCCGCGATCGACCTCAAGGGCGGGCAGGTGGTGCGGCTCGCCGAGGGCGATATGGCGCGCGCGACCGTCTATGGCGACGACCCCGCGGCGCAGGCGCGGCTGTTCGCCGATGCCGGTGCGACGCATCTGCATGTCGTCGACCTCGACGGCGCCTTTGCGGGCGCGAGCGTCAACGGCGGCGCGGTCGAGAGCATCATCGCGGCCTTTCCGGGCAAGGTGCAGGTCGGCGGCGGCATCCGCGACCGCGCGGGGGTCGATCGCTGGCTGGAGCTCGGCGTCAGCCGCGTGATCATCGGGACCGCCGCGCTGAAGGATCCCGGGTTTGTGAAGTCCGCCGCGCGCGACCTGCCCGGCCGGATCGTCGTCGGGGTCGACGCGCGCGATGGCATGGTCGCGACCGAGGGCTGGGCCGATGTGTCCGACGTGCGCGTCGAAGACCTTGCGCGGCGGTTCGAGGACGCGGGCGTCGCGGCGCTGCTGTTCACCGACGTCGGGCGCGACGGGTTGCTCAAGGGCTGTAATGTCGAGGCGACGGTGGCGCTCGCGCAGGCGGTCGATATCCCGGTGATCGCGAGCGGCGGGGTTGCCGATATCAACGATATCCACGCGCTGCGTCCGCATGTCGCCGACGGCATCGAAGGCGTGATCACCGGCCGCGCGCTTTACGACGGCCGTCTCGATCTGGCCGAGGCGATTGCCATCGGAAATTCCCCGCCCGCTGGCGGGAGGGGTTAGGGGAGGGCATTTGATGATGGTGCGCGCCCGAAACATGCCCTCCCCCAACCCCTCCCATAAATGGGAGGGGAGCAGGTGACCGTGCGCGTCCGCGTCATCCCCTGCCTCGACGTCGCCGACGGGCGCGTGGTCAAGGGCGTGAATTTCGTCGACCTGCGCGATGCAGGCGACCCGGTCGAGGCGGCGCGCGCCTATGACGCCGCGGGCGCCGACGAGCTTTGCTTTCTCGACATTTCGGCCAGCCATCAGGGGCGCGGGACGTTGCTCGACATGGTCAGCCGCACCGCCGAGGTCTGCTTCATGCCGCTGGCCGTGGGCGGCGGGGTACGCAGCGCCGACGATGCGCGCGCGCTGCTGCTCGCGGGCGCCGACAAGGTCGCCGTGAACAGCGCCGCGGTCGCACGGCCCGAACTCGTCGCCGACATCGCCGACCGCTTCGGCAGCCAGTGCGCGGTCGGCAGCATCGACGCACGCCGCGTCGAAGACGGCCGCTGGGAAATCTTCACCCACGGCGGGCGCAAGCCGACCGGGATCGACGCGCTCGACCATGCCGTCCGGCTGGCCGCACTGGGCGCGGGCGAGCTGCTGGTCACCAGCATGGACCGCGACGGGACCAAGGACGGCTATGATCTGGCGCTCACCCGCGCGATCGCCGATGCGGTCAGCGTGCCGGTGATCGCCTCGGGGGGCGTCGGCACCCTCGACCATCTGGTCGCGGGGGTGATCGAGGGCGGCGCGAGCGCGGTGCTCGCAGCCAGCATCTTCCACTTCGGCGAAGCGACGATCGCCGAAGCGCACGCGCTGCTCGCCGCCGCCGGATTGCCGGTCCGCGCGCATTAGAGACAGCCGTGTGTCCCCGCCTTCGCGGGGGAACATTGGTTTATGCTACGGCCTTGCATTAATTTTCTGTGGGGGTGGCCATCGGAAAAGGCGGCTGCAATAGACATCCCATGACCCAGACGCTTCGCCTCACAAGCCGCGCCAACGATATTTTCCCGATCCTGGGCTTCGTTACCGCGATGGCCAGCCTTGCCCTGCCGCTGAACCCGGTCCTCGTCGGCGTGATCCTGGCGGGGGCCGTCGTCGCCGCGGTCCATCATGCCGAGGTCATTGCGCACCGCGTCGGCGAGCCTTTCGGCACGCTGATCCTCGCGCTCGCGGTGACGGTGATCGAGGTCGGGCTGATCCTGACGCTGATGCAGGCCGAGCCCGAAAAGGCGCAGACACTGGCGCGCGACACGGTGTTCGCTGCGGTGATGGTGATCCTGAACCTGCTGATGGGCCTCTGCCTCCTGAGCGGCGCGATCCGCCATCACGAGCAGCGCTTCCAGCGCACCGGCATAGGCGCTGCGCTCGCGACCCTGACGGTGCTCACCGTCGTGACGCTGGTCCTCCCCAATTTCACGTCGAGCGTCCCGGGACCCTTTTATTCGGCGACGCAGCTCGGCTTCGTCGCGGCGGTTTCGCTGATCCTCTATGCGACCTTCGCGCTGGTGCAGACGGTGCGCCACCGCGACTATTTCCTTCCCGACGGCGATGTCGACGGCGACGGAGAGCCCGACGCGCACGCCGCGCCGCCGAGTGCGCAGCGCACCGCCGTTTCGGGCGCGCTGCTGCTCGCCAGCCTGTTCGCGGTCGTCCTTCTCGCCAAGGCGCTGTCACCGGTGATCGGCGCGCTGCTCGCCGACTGGGGCGCGCCGCCCGCGGTGCTCGGCGTGCTGATCGCGGCGCTGATCCTCGCGCCCGAGGGGCTGGCCGCGGTGCGTGCGGCGAAGGCCGACCGCCTGCAGACCAGCCTCAACCTCGCGCTGGGCTCGGCGCTGGCGACGATCGGGCTGACCATCCCGGCGGTGGCGGTCCTGTCGATCGTCACCGACCTGCCGATCAGCCTCGGCCTCGATGCCAAGTCGGCGGTGCTGCTGTTCCTGTCGCTGATCGTCGCGTCGCAGACGCTCGCGAACGGACGGACCACCGTTTTGCAGGGGGCGATCCATCTGATGCTGTTCGCGGTTTACCTGTTCACGACCTTCGTGCCGTAGAACAAGTCCACTTTTATCTTCGTCATGCCGAACGTGTTTCAGCATCCATCGCCGATGTTCCCGTTCGACGCCGCGCTCAGGGCGAGGTCAGCCCATGGACCCTGAAACGGGTTCAGGGTGACGAGGGAAAACGGGCGGGTCAGGTCTTGCGGACGAACACGGTCCCCGCCGAATAGCCCGCCCCGAACGAGCAGATCAGCCCGGTGTCGCCCGCGGCCATATCCTCATGGTTCAGGTGGAAGGCGATGATCGAGCCCGCGCTCGAGGTGTTGCCATAGGTGTCGAGCACGGTCGGGCTCTCGTCCTCGCTCGCCTCGTGCCCCAGCACGCGGTGCGCGATCAGCCGGTTCATGTTGGCGTTCGCCTGATGGAGCCACAGCCGCCGCATATCGGCGCCTTCGAGGCCCAGCACCTCCATCTGCTCGACGATCAGGTTTGCGACCCATGGCACAACTTCCTTGAACACCTTGCGGCCCTCCTGGACGAAAAGCTTGTCGCTTTTCGGTCCCGACTGGTCGATCCCGCCATGGCTCCGGTTCAAAAAGCCGAAATTGTTGCGGATGTTGTTGCTGAACTGGGTTTTCAGCTTGGTGCCGAGGATGTCCCAATGGCCCGCGGGAGCGATGTCCTTGGCCTCGACGAGGATCGCGGTCGCGACGTCGCCGAAGATGAAATGGCTGTCGCGGTCGCGCCAGTTCAGGTGCCCCGAACAGATTTCGGGGTTCACGACGAGGACGCTCTTCGCATGACCGGCGCGGATATAGTCGGCGGCGGTCTGGATGCCGAAGGTCGCCGACGAGCAGGCGACGTTCATGTCGAAGCCGAAGCCGTCGATGCCGAGCGCGTCCTGGATCTCCACCGCCATCGCGGGATAGGGGCGCTGCATGTTCGACGCGGCGCAGAGCACGGCGTCGACGTCGCCTGCGTCGCGACCGGCGCGGGCGAGCGCGTCCGTGGCCGCAGCGACGCCGATTTCGGCGAGAATCGATATCTCGTCGTTGCTGCGCTCGGCGATGCGCGGCGCCATGTGGCGGGGGTCGAGAATGCCCGCCTTGTCGACGACGTAGCGCGATCCGATACCGCTCGCCTTCTCGATGAATTCGACGCTCGATTCAGCGAGTTCGATGACGTCGCCTGCCGCGATCGCTGCCGCATTTTCCCTATTGTGCAGCGCAACATATTGGTTAAAACTGGCGACAAGTTCTTCGTTGGAGATCGCTTCGGCGGGGGTGAAGAGGCCGGTCGACGAAATGACCGGTTGCGGTATGTGCGACATGGTGCGTCCTGCGTGTCCTGTTCCTGGCTCGGCACGCTGATTAGGCCCGGTCGCGCGGCCGCGCAACGCCCCTCGCGATGCTGAACGATCGCCGACAGCATGGTTAACCTGCCACTAACCCTTTTCGTGGCAGATTGTCGGATGCAGGCCTCCGGGGGGATGGCTCCCCGGGCGCTGTGCGGGAGCATGACCATGGCGACGCGTTCGGGACCGGCCGCAGGGGACCTGTCCATATCCGAGATCAAGGAATTCGCGGGCTTTCCCGCCGCGACGCAGCGGTACATCCGCCGCTCGCTCGATATCGGGCTCGAGCGCGAAGACGCGATCGCCCGTTGGTCGCGCGATATGGTCGAGGAAACCGCGATCCGCGTGCAGGCGAAGGTCTATCAGCGGATCGGCGATATCCGGGCGCATATCCCCGACGACAGCGGGCTCGATGCGCTCGAAGGCTTCATGGCGCCGCTCGTCGCGGTTTCGGCGTTCGACCTCGGGCAGGACCGGTTGCCCGGCTTTGCCTCATACCGTTTCCTCTATGAGCGGCTGCTCGGCGCGCACGCGCGGCCGTGGCTGCCCGGCGCTTTCTGCGCCGCGGCCTCGCTGCCGCATCTTCACCCCGACAAGCGCAAGACCCTGCTCCAGTCGATCAGCGAAGCCGCCGCGACCGCGCCGGGTTGGTCGGCGCGCGAGCCCACTTTCTATCCCGAATGGGTCGACAAGATCGACGAGACCAAGCCGGCGAACTGAGCGGAAGGTCAGCGGCCCAATAGTCGGGCCAACGCCACCCATTCGGCGACGCTGACCGTTTCGGCGCGGCGCGTCGGATCGATACCGAGCGCATCCAGTGCTTCGATCGCGCCCGTGATCCCCTTCAGGCTCTGCCGCAGCATCTTGCGGCGCTGGCCGAACCCCTTTTCGGTGAGTTTCGACAGGATGCGCGGATCGACGCCTTCGGGCTCGTCGGCCGGGGTCACATGGACGATCGCCGACATCACCTTGGGCGGCGGGGTGAAGGCCGAACGGTGGACCTTCATCGCGATCCGGGCGTGCGAGCGCCACTGCGCGAGGACGGCGAGGCGGCCATAGGCATTGGTGCCGACCGGCGCGACGATGCGCTCGGCGACCTCGAGCTGGAACATCAAGGTCAGCGACCGCCATTGCGGCGGCCACGCCGCGGGCTCGAGCCAGCGCGTGAACAGCGCGGTCCCGACATTATAGGGCAGGTTCGCGACGATATGATAGGGTCCGCCCGCGAGCGCGTCGGCATCGATCGCCATCGCGTCGTCGGGCACCACCGTCAGCCGCCCGTCGAACGCGTCGGACAGTTCGGCGAGCAGCGGCAGGCAGCGGTCGTCGCGCTCGACCGCGATCACCCTCGCGCCCGCGCGGAGCAGCGCGCGCGTCAGTCCGCCGGGGCCCGGCCCGACCTCGAACACCGTCGCGCCGTCCAGATCGCCCGGCAGCGCGGCGATCCGGTCGAGCAATTGCTCGTCGAACAGGAAATTCTGGCCCAGCGCCTTGCTGGCCGACAGCCCGTGCGCGCGCACCGTCTCGCGCAGGGGGGGCAGGGGGACGCTCGGTTGGACGCTCACTTCGCAGGCGCGCAGCTGCGCTCGCGTGCGGCCGCCATGCGCGCCGCCATCGCGATCGCCGCGATCGTCGGCCCGGCATCGGCCCTGCCCGTTCCCGCGATATTGAACGCCGTCCCATGGTCGGGCGAGGTGCGGATGATCGGCAGGCCCAAGGTCAGATTGACGCCGTCGTGGAAATGCAGCGCCTTGAACGGCGCCAGCGCTTGGTCGTGATAGCCGCACAGGATCGCAGCATAGCCGTCGCGGATGCCGGGCGCGAACAGCGCATCGGCCGCGAGGGGCCCGTCGACGGCAATCCCCTCCTCGGCAAGCTGCGCGACGGCGGGGGCGATGATCCGCCCTTCCTCGTCGCCGAGCTGGCCGTTCTCGCCCGCGTGCGGGTTCAGCCCCGCGATCGCGAGCCTTGGCGTGGCGATGCCGAAATCGCGCGCCAGCCCCCGCGCGACGATGCGCGCCTTGGCGACGATCAACTCGCTCGTCAGCCGTTCGGGCACCTGCGCCAGCGGGATGTGGACGGTCAGCGGCACGACGCGCAAGCCCGGCCCCGCGAGCATCATCACCGCGTTGGTCGCGGTGACGCCGCAGCGTTCGGCGATGAATTCGGTCTGCCCGGGGTGCGTGTAACCGATGCCGTGCAGCGCATGTTTCGACACCGGTCCGGTGACGAGCGCGGCCGCCGCCTGGTTGCGGGTCAGTCCGATCCCCGTTTCGAGCGCGTGGAGCGCCAGCGCCGCGCCGGCGGGGGTCGGCGAGCCGGGGGTCAGCGGGCCGCTGTCTTCGAGATGCCAGACCGGCAGCGCCGTCTCGAACGCGGCGGCGACTTCGTCCATCTCGCCCACGCGCGCGACCGGACCGTCCCAGACCGCTTCGATCGCGGCGGCGTCGCCGATCACGACAAAGGGGGGCAGATCGTGCTTGCGCCGCGCCGCCCACGCGCCGGCCGCGACTTCGGGGCCGACGCCCGCCGGGTCACCGATGGTGACCGCGATCGGGCGCCGCTGGCAGGAATCGCTCATCAGCTATATTCGATCACGGCATCCCGGCGCAGGTCGCGCAGATAGCGTTGCGCCCGCTTGTTGACCTTTTCCTCCAGCAGGCGATTCTCGATCTCCTGCAGGTCGGGCGCGGTCGCGGTCTGCGGCATGTCCCGGCCGCACAGCACCAGCACGCTGATGCCTTCGTTTGCGGCGCCGAAGGGCTGCGTCGTCTGGCCGATCTGCATCGATGCGAGCGTCGCCTGCAGCGGCGGCGGCAGCGCGCGCATCTGGATATTGTCGCGCGACACGACATGCGCGCCGAGCGCGGCCGCGACGCTGTCGGCGCCGCCGCAACCGGCGATCGCGCGCGTCGCCTCGGCGAACTTGCCGGCGAGGTCGGTGGCCTGCGCCTCGGTCGTGCCGGCGGGGAAGTCGAGCGAGACCTGCTTCAGGCTGAGCACCGCATCGCGCGGATCGGCGGTCAGCACCTGGCGCCGGTCGATCATCAACATGATCGAGATGCCGCCGGGCACCTCGACCGGGCCGACGAGCTGGCCGGGCGCCATCTGCGCGGCGGCTTCGGCCATTGTCGGCGGAAGCTGCGCCGCCTTGACCCAGCCGAGGTCGCCGCCGACGACCGCGGTCGAGGCTTCCGAGAACTGGCGGGCATAGGCCTGGAAGCTGCCGCCGGCCTGCAGCGCCTGGATGATCTTCTGGGCGTTCTCGGCCACCGCGGCGGCGGTTTCGGGGGTCGCCGACAGATAGATTTCGCCGAGGTGGAACTCGTCGAGCCCCTTCGATTCGTTCATCTGCTTGACGATCGCCTCGACCTCTTCGGTCGACACGTTGGTCGACGACTGGATGTTGCGCTGGAGCAGGCGGTCCCAGGCATATTCGCCGCGGATCTGCTGCTTCACCGCGCCCGCCGACGAGCCCTTCGAGGTCAGATATTTCGCAAACTGGTCGGGCGACTGCTTGAAGCGCGCCGCAAGCCGCGCGAACTGGTCGTCGACCAGCTTTTCGTCGATGTCGATCTTCGCCGCCTTGGCTTCCTGGATCTGCAATTTCTCGTCGATCAGGTTGCTGAACACCTGCTGGCGCAGCCGCTGTTCTTCCTCGGGCGGCAGGTTGATATTGTTGTTCGCGATACGGATCAGCGCCATCCGCTGCTCGATATCGGTCGCGGTGATGATCTCGCCGTTCACGGTCGCGGAGGGGCGATAGACGTTCGGCTTGGCATCGCCGTAAAGCTGGACATTGCCGGGGATGTTGAGGCTGGTCGTGGGGACTTCATTGTCCGGGACGGTCTGTGCCGCCACCGGCGTCGCGATAACGGCGGCCGAGACGATCAGCCCGATCATGGTCGAAAATTTGGTCATCTTCACCCTATAACAGAGGTTCCGGCCCGCTCCGTATCAGCGGATGGGTCCGATGGTCCAGCGCAAACGCGCGCCAGCATGTCATAACTGACCTCTGCGTAGGGATACGACGCTGAACGCAGGCTGAGCGAAGCCTTGATGACGGCCGTCCGGCCGGCCCCCGGCCGACCCTATGCCAGCGCGCGATAGAGGCCGAAGGCGCTGGTCGCGGTCAGAACGACGCCGACCAGCGTCAGCATCAGCTTGACCGAAAAGCGCTTCGCCATGAAGGCGCCGAGCGGCGCCGCGAGCACGCCGCCGATCAGCAGCCCCAGCGTCGCGCCCGCGATCTGGTCGAAGCCGAGATGATAGATGAACGTCGCCGATACGGTGAGCGTCAGGAAGAATTCGACGCTGTTCACCGTGCCGACCACCTTGCGCGGTTCCGCCCCCTGGACGAGCAGGTTCGAGGTTACGACCGGCCCCCAGCCGCCGCCGCCCGCCGCGTCCAGAAAGCCCCCGATGAGGCCCAGCGGCGCGATCACCGTCGGCTTCTGCACCTTTGGCGGATAGAGGATGCCGCGCACCAGCAACCAGATGCCGATCGCGACGAGATAGGCGAGCACGAAGGGCTTTACCGCATCGGAGTGAAGCGAGGTCAGGACATAGGCGCCGAGCACGCCGCCGATCACACCGGGGATAAGCAGCCTCCAGAACAGCGGCCATTCGATGTTGCGATGGATCAGGTGGCTGATCCCCGACACCGCGGTGGTGAACATCTCGACGACATGGATGCGCGCCGACGCCTGCGCGGGCGGGACGCCCATCACCGCCACGAGCAGCGTGTTGCAGATTACGCCGAAGGCCATGCCCAGCGCGCCGTCGACGAGCTGCGCCGCGAAGCCGATCAGGATGAAGGGTAACAGCGAAGAGGGGTCCAGCACCGCCAGATCGAACATGACTTCATCCCAACCATATTAATTGACAACCGGCTGCCGCTTTTCGCGCGCATTTGCCAGCCCAATTTTTCTGCTGGCGGTGAAGGGATTTGTTTTCGCGGCCGGTGAAACCGTCAGGCCGACCGTCCCGAAAGGTCGTCAGGCAGATATTCGCGGACATAGTCGATGAACGCCCGCAGCTTGGGCATCACCTGCTTGCGGCTCGGATAGTAGAGGAACAGGCCCGACGTCGTGCCCGCAAATTCGGTGAGCACCAGTTCGACCTCGCCGGTTTCGACCATCGCCTTCGCAACCGGCTCGGCGGTCATGATCATCGCGATGCCGCTGCGCATCGCCACGGTCGCCGCGATCCAGTCGTTGACGATCACCGGGCCGGTCACCGCAACGTCGAATTCGCGGTTCCCCTTTTCGAAGGTCCAGGGCATCAACGCGCCGGTCGCGAGCCGGAAGCGGACGCAGCGATGATTGCGCAGATCCTCCGGCGTTTCGGGGCGGCCATATTTCTCGAAATAGGCGGGCGTCCCCGCGACGACGAAGCGGAACGGGCCGGTCAGGCGCACCGCGATCACATCGGCATCGAGCGATTCGCCCATCCGCACGCCGGCATCGAAGCCGCCGGCGCTGAGGTCCGACAGCGCGTCGTCGGCATAGATTTCCAGCTCGATTTCGGGATAGGCCTCGCAAAAGCCGGCGATGATCGGCTCGAACAGCGGCTGCACCGCGCCGCGCATCAGATTGATGCGCAGCCGCCCGGCGGGGCGGTTGCCGAGGTTGCGCGCGGCTTCATAGGCGTCGGCGATCCCCGAATAGGCGGGCGCGGCGCGTTCGAGGAACATTTCGCCGGCCTGCGTCAGCCCGACGCTCCGCGTCGTGCGCATGAACAACGGGGCGCCGATGCGCGCCTCCAGCGCTTTCACCGTCTGGCTGATCGCCGAGGGAGAGACGCCGAGGTCGGCGGCGGCGGCGGAAAAGCTGCGCCTTTCCGCAACGCGAAGAAAGGCTTCGATCCCGTCGAGCGCCCCATGGGGGATTGTTAAATCCTGCTTCAAAGCACTTGCAGATTAGAGAGGATTATCTATTTGCGCAACAGCACCTAGAAAGGTTGCACAACGAAACGAAAGGAACCTCTCCCATGACCAATCAGCTCTCCTCTTTCCGCCGCTTCCCCTCGGCCTTCGCGATCGTTGCGGCTTCGGCCCTCGCGTTCACCGGCCTGATCGCCTCGACCTCGCCGGCTTATGCCCAGAGCGGCAGCGACTATCGCTGCGCGGGCCTCGCCGACCAGGCGAACAGCGCGGCCGACAGCGCAAGCGCCGCCCAGAAGGCAAGCGCGAAGCGCTTCGTCTCGACCGGCAAGAAGCTTTGCGAGGCCGGCAACGAACGTGCCGCCGCCAAGCAGTTCCGCGCGGCCCTGAAGGTCGCCGGCGTCGCCGAAGTCGAAGCCGACAGCCAGATGGCGGCGCGTTAACCGATAAGCCCAAGACACCAATCTCCGGTCCGTCCTCTCCCTCTCCCGACGGACCCCACTAACTGGGGCGGCACTCACAACGAGGCCGCCCCATTTGTTTGCGCGGACAGGCTTTCCGGCGGCAGCGTTGACGCGCTCCCGTGAAATGTGACCGATTCAGAGGGGAGTCCGACGCGAAAGAGTCAGACAGAATGAAGCGAAGCAGTCTCCGCTCCTCCATTTCGAATCAGCGTTTCAGGAGCTTGCCCATCGAAATCCGGGCTTCGGCCGTGTAGCCAAGCCGACGATAGAAAGCCGCTACCCTATCGTTTTCTGCCCTCATTTGCAGGTTGATCTTGCGGCATCCAAGCGTCGCGAGGATTTCTTCGGCGTGGCGGACAAGCATGGTGCCGATGCCCGTCCGCTGCTGATCGGGATGAACCGCGATCGCGTACAGCCAACCGCGGTGCCCGTCGTAGCCAGCCATAGCTGTTCCGGCCACGTTGCCGTTGATCTCGGCAACGAACAGAAGACCTGGTTGGAATTGCAGCTTGTCGGCGACGGAAATGGCGGCCCTATTCCATGCCGGATCGTCAGGAAAGCATGTCTTCCACAAGCCATCGACCCCCGCGAAATGACGAGGGTCATAAGGCAAGATCTGTACGGAAGACGGGTCGGACGAACCATCATTGCGACCCTTCTGCAGCGCACAGTCTTGCGATGCCGCCCCTTTCGGCGGCGGGTTTCGTTCATGGAGAGGAATCGCGTCCGGAAACGTGAGCCATTGATGCTTGTCCGCTGTCCATACCGCTTGGGCCGGCATCGGAAAGGACGGGTCCGCGAAGGCTCCGACGGCGACCCCAACCAGATGCGGCATCCTTTCCGGAGCCCACCAAAGCGAGGATCCGCATCGACCGCAGAAGTGAAACGTCACCGGATGGCCGCTTGCCGACGACCGAGAAAAGGAGGCTGCCTCTCCCTTGACGATCCTGACTGCCTCGCGAGGGAAGAAGGCCGCAACACTGAAAAGCGAGCCCGTGCGTCGCTGGCAGTCGAGGCAGTTGCACAGCGATATCTTTGCCGGCTCCCCTTCGCATTCAAGCTCGAGCCCGAGGCAGTGACAAGAGGCAAGGCGTGCCATGCAGCCGTTAGATCATGAAGGCTCAAGTTCGGCAACCGGCAAGGCAAAGTTCGCGGACGACCGTGCGATTGATCGGTGCCAGCCGACTCGGCATTCCGATTCTGCTTTCCGAAATGTCCGCTTTTTGGAGCTCGCGCCTGATTGTGAACACTTCGCCCAAGCCACTGGCAGATGAAGCGGCGCCGGTCCTCGCAGCCCAGGGTCCCGAGCCCAGGGTCCTGACCCTAGAATGAGGCGCCCGAGCGCGCCAGCTCTGCCAGTTTCCGCTGGACGAACGCGGGGTCCGGGGACCTGACGACGGTGCCATCGGCGAATAGAGCCGTTGGCTTCGAGCCGCCCAACATGCCGCTCAGCGTTTCGAAATAGCGTCGATCGTAGCGGCAGCCCGCTGCGGCGCGCGCCGGACGGACGCCGGTGCTGATCGCGCGTCTCCATGCCATAGAACGGTCGGGGCTACACCAGATGTCGGGAAGGAAGGGCTTGTTCGCGGTACCGATTGTGCTGGGTACGATCGCATAGCGGGTGCCGGCAGCGGCGAGCGCGGCCTCAAGCCTTTTCGAATAGGGACAATCATAGGCAGACAGCAGCAGCATCCGCAGCGGCCCGGTGCCGCCCTGCTGGATCAGATCCCCATAGCGGATCTGGCTTCGCCACTGCAGGATCAACGCGCCCCATTCGGATGCCGAAAGTGGAGCGCCCGTGTCGCCGCGTTGCGCGCCAAGCTTCCCGTTGTTGAAACTGTATTCGCCGCCGCGCGTCACCAGTATCGGCGCCGTCTCGCGCGGGGAATAGGGGATAGGACGGTCGATCTGGTAAAGGCCGGGAAACGCCGTCGGAACGAAACGTTCGTTGTACAGGCGTTGCAGGGCCTCGATATCGGCGCCCACGGTCGCCGCGGGCGACGGGGCCCGCGCTTTGGCCGGGCAGGCAAGGAGCGGAACGGCAAGGCCCGCGAGAGCCAAGACGGCAAGGCGGCGCATCGGAATCTCCTATCGATAGCGGAAATGGGCAGGGCAAGCGGGGTAGCTGCGCTTGCTGTTGCGCATTGGTTTGAACCCCGGGACGCACCGGCTCATGTTTGGCATCAGTTCTGCCCTGAAACGGCCATCGGCCTGGAACACCCAGAAATTGAGGAAGCGGTCCTTTGGCGGATCGAAGAACAGATAGTTGCGGATCGTCCGGGCGTCGCCATAGGATTGCCCCGGGGCCAGCATGATGCTGCCATGATCGCCGACGCGCCCGGCATAATCGTCGGTCTGGCTGACGAGCAGGACGCTGACCTCGCGGCCGCATTTGTTGACGAAGCGAAAATAGACAAGTTTCCGCTCGGGGCTCTTGTGCCCCGGTTTCGCGAGTGTCTGATGGCTCCACTCGATGCAGCCGGCGGCGCTGCCCCCGCTTTCGAGCGTCGTCGTCACGCCCGATTGCTGGGCGAATGCCGACCCCGCTGCGGCGAGCGCCAGCGCCCCGAGGGCGGTGCATAGCGCGCGGTTCATGGCGCCACCCTCACGGTTTCGCGGTCGATGCGGCTATATTCGGACGGTTCGATGCCGAACTCGACAACCTCGGCCTCGATCGTGCCGCCGTTGCCGCTGGGTCGCGAAGCGACGAGACGGGCGCGAATGACGAGGCCGAGATTGCCGAGCCAGCTGTCGGCCTTGAGCGCCGCAGCCTTGTCCGAGGTCATTTTCCAGACGCGTGCCTTGTCGGCGTTGCGGAGCTTGAGTGCGATCTGCATCGAGCCGTCGCGGAACGGAAAAAAGGCGTCGGGCGCAAAGGCCCCGAGCGGGATGCCGCCGAGCGCGGGATCATATTCCCCGGGATCGGCTCGGGTGCGCAACGTGACGCATCGGATGTCCTTCACGGCATTCCATTGCGCGTCGACCTGGGCATTGGCGCGCTTCCAGGCCTCTTCGGCGCCGAGCCCGCGGTCGAGACCCGCCAGTGCTTCATCCGCCCATTTCTCGCGCGGCGGGGAAAGGCCGGTCATGGCAAAATAGATGATCGCCCAGTCGCGATCGCCGAGGTTGTCGGTGTAACTGTCGCATTTGACCGGCGGCGCTGCGGGCGGCGGTGGAGCATCGGCTGCCGCCGTCGCATCTGAACCCGTGGTCGCCGTCGACGAGTCGCCCGCAGGGTTGCCGGCCGCCTGTTTGTCGCTGCATCCGCTCGCGGCCAGCGCAAGCCACAGCGCGGCGGCGGAGGTCGTCAGGGGACGGCGCATCAGAATTTGCCCCCTTCATTGGCGCCGGCAGCGGCGGCTTGGGACGCGCGATATGCGTCGCGTTCCCGGGGGAAGCGGTTGACCTCATAGTCGTAATAGGCCGCGGCATCGATCATCGCGACACGCACCGCCTGCGCCAGTTGGGGGTTGTCATAGGCGGGCTCGATCAGCGCGACGATCGTCAGCCCGCAATCGGGACGCCAGTTCATCTGGGTGCCATAGATCGCTATGCCCGCGCTGCATTCGCGCAGCTTGTCGCGGTCGAAGTCGGGCAGCGGCTTGCCGTCTGGCCCTCGCAGCCAGAACATTTCGCCGCGGTCGCCGTTCAGGGACGGCTTGCCATATTTCTTTTCCAGCGCTGCCTGCTGCGACGCGATCGTCGGTTCGCCGCCCTTCGCGAAAGGCTGGGTCAGCCAAAGCGCATAAAGTTTTTCCTGACCCGGCATACCGTCGGCGTAGAGGCTCCACTCGGCATCGACCGTGTCGAGGCGATTGCGCGGATTATAGTTCAGCACATCTGTCGAACTCCACCGCGCCTGATGGCGGCCGGTTGCGATGCGAACAAAGCTCCGGATTTTGAGACCGGCCTCGTCGCGCGACAACCGCGGTCCGTCGCCTTCCAGCATCACGCTGTCCGCTTCCTTGCCGTCGGGGCACTGTGCAAAGCGCACCGCGGTGTCGAGCGGGACGCCGAGCCGCAACCCGCGCAGATCGTCCACAGCGCCGCCATCGGCCCGGGGCGGGATCGCGATGCCGTCGCAGTCGACCTCGATCTTCTTGCCATAATAGGTCATCGCTCCCGACGGACCTTCGCCGGCGGCGAGATCGCGCGTTTCCGACGGTTTCGCCCCATCGCCGCCGCTGCCGCAACCGGCGAGCGACAGCGCGGCGGCCGCGAGCACAAGTTTCGTGGCATGAGTCATCGCTTCAATCCTTTGCAAGCGGGTTGCGGAGCCTTCCGAGGCCGGCGGCGACCAGCGCAGCGCCGAGGAGGAAAAGCAGCCAGGTTCCGATCCCGAGGCCGATCCCGTCGGCCATCCGGTCGCGGACGAAATCGGGCACCATCGACAGGATCGCCGAGCGCAGCATGATGACGAGCAGACCGGCGCCGATCGCCGCCGCGCCGGTCGCCAGCATCGGCAGCCGTTCCGCCTTGCCCGACCATGCCGTCCAGATGAGCCACAGCGCGGCAAGCGGCGCGGCGAAGCGCAGGAACAGCAGCGTCTGGATCGTGTCGAAACCCGACTTGCCGCCGCCCAGCATTGCCTGCGCCGCGGCGACGCGTCCCAGATCGTCCATCGCATTGCCAAGGCCGATCAACGTGGCGCTCTGGACCGGCGTGGACAGGGCCGGAAGGAAGCAAGCGAGCAGGAGGAGGAGCGCAAGGGGCGCCGCCAGTGTCCGCGTCATCAGTGCCGCGATCCGCGCGCCCTGTTCGGATTCGGTGAGCGCGCCGAGGTCGGCGCCGATTGTGCCGAGCGCGGCCATCGCCGAACCGGCGACGGGATAGACGTCGCGCGCTGCGCCGTCCTCGCTCTCGAAGTCGACCGTCATCCCCGCCGTCGGCGCCTTTTCGCCGCCGCGCCATTCGGAACGAGCGAATTTGTGGCGCGTACCGTCCTCGGCGGATATCGCGCCGCTGCCGGTCGCTTCGTCAAAACCGAGTATCTTTCCCTTCATCGACCGCCCCCCGGTATGCCGGCCAGCGATTCTTCGGGAACGCGCGCCGGACAGTTGAAAGCCCGAGGCGCCGACAACGGCAGCCTCGAGCGCTGGAGGGGTATTCTGGTGCATCCTCAAAGTCTTGAAGGCGCTCTAAAGAATTTCTAAAGTCGGTCGTCAGGGGGTCGATATGACGCAATCAAGCTCTTCTCGCCGCAGGCGCAGGCTTTGGAAGTTCGCGGGGGCGGAGTTCGACGAAGCAAGCTGGACGCTGCGCGTGGACGGTCAGGCGGTCACGCTCGAGGGCAAGCCGCTCGAGGTACTGCACGAATTGCTGCTTCGCGCAGGCGAGGTTGTGACCAAGGACGAAATCCTCGACGCGGTCTGGCCGGGCGTCACCGTCGTGGAGGGGTCGCTGACCACCGCGATCTCGAAACTGCGCAAGGCCTTGGGTGAGGCGCGCGAGCAGATCGTCGAGACGGTTCCGCGGGTCGGGTACAAGCTCGCCGCCCCGGTCGCGATCGAGAGTGTCGAATCGCCTTTGGCGCCGCGCTTTACATTCGCAGCGAACGATGCGGTGCCGGGTCGGCGGCAGTGGCGGCTGGTGGAGCCGCTCGGCGACAGCGGCGCGCAGGACGTCTGGCTGGCGCGGCACGACAAGACCGGCGAGACGCGGGTGTTCAAATTCGCCGACGCCCCAGACCGGCTTCGCAGCCTGAAGCGCGAGGCCGCGCTGACCCGGCTGCTGTTCGCAGGGCTGGGCAAATCGGCGCCGCTTCCCGCGCTGCTCGAATGGAATTTCGATGTCTCGCCTTTCTTTCTTGAATATAGCTTTGGCGGGCAAGACCTGACCACATGGGCCTCCGGGCAGGGCGGGCTTTCGGCGATCGCGATCGAGACGCGGCTGGCGGTCGCCGCGGCGATCGCGCGCGCGGTCGCGCGGATGCACGACCTTGGTGTGCTGCACAAGGATCTGAAGCCGGCGAACATCCTCATTGCGCCCGAGCAGGGCCCCGAAAGCATCCGGCTGGCCGATTTCGGAAGCGGGCGCCTTCTCGACGATACCGTCCTCGCCAGCTTCCAGATCACCGATCCGGGCTCGCTCGATCCCGACCTGGCGCGGGACGAGCCCCGGTCGGGCACGCTCGCCTATCGGGCCCCCGAACTGGTCGGCGATGCCATGCCGACGGTGAAGAGCGATATCTATGCGCTCGGCATGATACTCTATCAGCTGGCGGTCGGCGATTTTTCGGCGTCGCTCGCGCCAGGCTGGGAAAGCCGGATCGCCGATCCGGTGCTGCGCGCCGACATATTCGCGGCAGCCGAAGGCGATCCGGACCTCCGCCTCGCCAGCGCGGCTCAGCTTGCCGAGCGCCTGGAGACGATCGAGCGGCGCCGTGCCGATGCGGTCGCGGCGGCGCAGCACGAAGCGGCCGCGGAAGCCTTCAGCCGCGCCGAGGAACGCCGCGCGGCCCGGCGGCCATGGGTCCGTGCCGCCTTTGCCAGCCTTGCGGCGGGCTTCGTCGCGTCGAGCGGCCTCGCCGCCTATGCCTGGCATCAGCGCGGCGCGGCGCTGGCGGCGCGCGACCAAGCCGAAACAAGCTATGCCTTCATTGCCGAGGATGTCCTCTCCAGCCCCGATCCCGCCAAGTCGAGCGCCGACGAGACGGTGCTGGAGGCGGTGAAGCGTGCGAGCGCCAGCATCGACACGCGTTACGCCCGGTCGCCCGGCACCGCGGCGCGGCTTCATCTGGCGGTCGCCCGCGCTTTTCACCAGCGCAGCGATTTCGACACCGCCCGCGCCGAATATGCGCGCGCGGCGGCGCTGTTCGCCAGGGCGGGGGAGACCGACAGCGAAGCCGCCATCCTCGGCCGGCTTGGCAGCATCCATATGGATTCGACCTCGGGTCAGCCGGGACGTCTGGAGGCGGCGGGCGCCGCGATCGCGAAAGAGACAAAGGCGCTCGGCGACCGGGCGAGCAGCGGGCGCATCGGTTTTGCGCTGGCGCAGGCCGAGGGAGCCTATGCGTACACCGCCGACATCGGGCGCGCCGAGCGCGCGATCCGGCGGGCGGTGTCGATCGGTTCGATGCCGGGATCGGGCGTATCCCCGACACAGTTGCTGAAAGCGCGGTCGTCGCTGGCGCTGGTGATGATGCGGCAGGGCAAGGTCGAGGAGGCAGAACCGCTCGCACGGGCAATTGTGGCCGATTCGATCCGGATCAGGGGTGCCGACAATCCCGACACGCTGGTGACGCGGCAGCACTGGGTCACGGCGCTGTCGATGCTCGGAGAGAACCAGCGCGCCCTCGATGAAAGCGGCCCGCTGCTCGCTGCCCTCGAAAGGCGCTTCGGCAGCGATCACCGCTTCACGCTTGCGATGCACTCGACGCGTTTCGAAAGCCTCGCCGCGCTCGGCCGATACGACGAGGCGGCGGCGGAAGCAAAGCTGGTCTGGGACGGCGCCGCGGCCCAGGCAGGGCCGCGGTCGCATCAGGCGCTGGTCGGGCAGAACGACTATGCATCGGCTCTCTGCCAGACGACGAAGCGCCGCATGGCGCTTCCGATTCTCGAAGACGCGGTGGCGCAGGCCCGGCGGGCATTCGGGGACGATTACGGGCTCACGCAGACGATCCAATTCTATCTGGGCGAATGCGATCTTGCGAACCGGCGCTTTGCGGACGCCGATCGGGCCTATGCATCGGTCGATCCGAAGAAGGTCGCCGAGCTGACCGGACGTCCCGATTTCGACGCGATGCTGAAGGTCGCGCAGGGCGAGGCGATGCTGGGGCTGGGCGACCGCAGACGCGCAAGCACGCTGCTCGGCGCCGCAGAGGCGGCCGCAAAGACGTCCGAAGACCCCGAACTCAGGGGCCGGCTGAAGCGGCTTCGGCTTGGCCTCAAGGATTAGACCGGGGGGCGGTCCCACAGACTTGAGAAGTTCTTGAGAAGGGCGTGAAGACTTTCGGAACCGGCCGCTGCAAATCTCCGGAGCCGGTCCCGGCGGGCGGGACGGACCGGAGCGGGGACGCCATTGTGGGGACGTCCACGGCTTCCGAAGATCGTGGAGTGGAGGACGATGCAATGACAGGTGGACGGTTACGGGTTGCAGCGCTGTTGCTGCCGCTGCTTGCGATGGCGCAATCGCAGGCGGCGGCCCGTGCGGCGGAATGGCCGCGCGAGGTTCAGGCGGTCTACGACGGGCTGAAGCAGGAATGCCGCGCCGAAGGCGGCAAATTCGTCGCCGATCGCGCCGCCTTCGCGACGCAGACGGAGGTCACGAATGACGGCAAGCCCGACTGGATCATCGCCTATGCAGCGACGCGCTGCACCACGTCGGGCTATTCGGCATGGTGCGGCACCGCAGGCTGCGTGATCGGAATTCTGGGATCGGGGCCGGCCGGATTGCGCGAGATTTTCAACGACAATCTGCGCGACTGGAAGGTCGTTGCGGTCGATGCGAAGCGCAAGGGGCTGGAAACCTCGGTCCACGGCAGTGTGTGTGGTGGTGTCGGCGCGGAAATATGCATGCAGACGCTGGTCTGGAACGGCAAGAAATGGGCCGTCGCGAAACAGCGGCGCTGGACCGATGCCGACTATGCGGCGGCGGAGAATGGCGAGGCCGGCGGCGGGGCCCCGCCGCCGATGCACGCGGCGCGCTGGCAATTTGGCGGCAGCGGCATGGGAGCCATCGCGGCGACGACCGACCATCCCGATTTCGTCGCGCTCGGACTGCGCTGCCAGCCCGGCGGCGGCGTCTATATGACGATGATGCCGAAGCCCGGCCTTGCGCTGCCCGCGGCGGGACAGGCGTTGCTCGTCGATTTCAAGGGCAGCGCCAACGGCGATTACGACGCGGTTCAGTCGCTGGTTCAGGAACCCGGAAAGCCCGATCTGAGCGGGCCGCTCGATCCGGGGGTGGAGCAACTGCTTGTCGGCGCAGATACGGGCCTCGAGCTTATGGCCAGCACCGATGGCGGCGACGAGTGGCGCGATCTGAACTATATGTCGCTGGCGGGCTCGACGGCAGCGATCCGGTCGCTGCGCCAGCAATGCGCCGGCGCCGCCGGAGCATCGGCCGGACAGCAGTCCGTCGGCAAGAAGGCGGCGCCGCCTCTCGGCATCGTTCCCGGATATTATGTGCTGGAGAGCGAATCCTGCGCGGCGCCGAGCTTCGAGGCCGTCTATTACGACGGCCGCAGGCTGGGTCTTATGCGCGGGGGCGGGGCGCCCGGTAGCGAAAATGAAAATATCGTCGGACCTCTCGGCCCGGTCGAGAAATCGGGCAAGGCCTTCTTCCTTCCCGAATGGGAAATGGAAGTCAAAATCTTGTCGCCCACCCGCATCCAGCTGACAATTCAGGACACCGAAGCGCCGCGGCGCTGGTGCTCGGACAGTCAGATCGGCGCCAAGTGGAAAGCGAGATGAACTCGCGGCGCCCTCGGCGGCAGCACGCTTCGAATGTCAGCGCCATGGACGGCGTCCGCATAGAATTTGTGTGCTGCCCCGAGTTGCGCTCGCCACTTGTCGCGCAGTGAAAGTCTTCGCTGTCCTAACCGCGGCGGTCATGGGCGGAGCTATGGAGAAAGCTGTTTTTTGCTGGTGGCGGGATAGCCCGATGCCACCCAAAAGCGGACAAGCGGATCTTGATATGGCGATGTCTGCTTTTGGGCAGCGCTGGCTCGAGCGGGTCCGCAGCTCTCTTATTTACGCCGCCAGCGGAAATACCAGATTTCGTGTCCAAACGCAATCATCATATTGAAAATACGTGATTTATATTCGATTTCTATCCGCATAAATTGGTGCAGCAATCACCGAGCAATCACCATTTTTTCGGGTATTGAAAGCGTGCGGTGGGTAGAAACCGTGTAAGGCTCCTTTCCCTTTGGCGCGACTAAGGAACATTCCGATGCGGTTTGCTGAAAGTCCGTTTTACACCCGAATTCGGACGGATCGGCAATAAACCCGAATCCCCGATAGCAAACATTCGCTGCGAACGTTGCCAAGGTTGGGGTCGAGGGTTCGAATCCCTTCGCCCGCTCCAGTTTTCCTAACAATTTCAGATACTTACGCCGAATGGCGGCGTAATATGCGTCGTTACGCGGGCTCGATTTTTGCCTCGCGTAATAAGGACGTAATATGATGGGAGCGAGCTGTCAGGTGCCTCTAGGGCAGGATCGGCGACGTTGTTCGCAGAGGTCCGAACATTCTTCCGCCGATCCGACATGCCTCACATGCTCTAATCTCTCTGCTGTTTGGCCTCTTGCCGGGCGTCGCGAAGGATTTCGATCCCGCCCTTGATCGCGATCAGCGCAGTCGCAAATCCAACCAGAAGGTCCGGCCAGTTCGTACCGAGCCACCAGACGAGGACACCCGCGATCAGGATGCCGCCGTTCGAGATGAAGTCGTTGTAGCTGAAGGTGGTCGCGGCTCTGAGGTTGACGTCCGGATCCTGAATACGCTGCAAGAGCTTCAGGCAAGCATAGTTCACCACCGCAGCGACCGCCGACATGATCATCATCGTCGGACCGATCGGTTCGCTACCTTCGAAATAGCGGCGTCCCACATCGAACAGGACGCCGGCTGCGAAGACCAGCAGCATGATGCCCGATGCCGTGGCAGCACGGGTTTTCCATTTCAGGCCGTGGCTGAGCGCAACGAGGCTCAACGCATAGACCGCGGCGTCGGACAGATTGTCGAGCCCATTGGCGATGAGCGCGCTCGAATCGCCGAGCCCGCCGGTTACGAGGAAGGCGATCGCGATAGCTGCGTTCAGGACGAGAACGATCTGGAGCGTTCGCTTTTCGCGTTCGCTCCCGGATGCTTTTTCATTCATTGCAAGCTCCTCAATCCTCACCATCCCTAAAAGGAGGCGGAACCCGCTTGGGTTCCGCCTCAGTCAGCACTCCCGGTTGCCGCCGACAGGGGGGAATGGCGGCTGACCGGGAGGTGCTCAGCCTGCGGGGCTGGGCACGCCGCTCGGGTGCGCCAACTCTTCCTCTTCAGCCTTCGCGGTCCGTCGATGGACCAGGAGGTACAGCGCCGGCAGCACGAGCAGAGTCAGGATCGTCGACGAGATGATCCCACCGATGACGACAGTTGCCAGCGGCCGTTGCACCTCGGACCCAGCCCCGACATTGAGCGCCATCGGTACGAACCCGAGCGATGCCACCAACGCGGTCATCATCACCGGCCTGAGGCGGGTCAGTGCGCCTTCACGGATCGCCTCGACAAGCGCTTTTCCGCGTTCGCGCAGATCCTTGATGAAGGATAGCATCACCACGCCGTTCAGCACCGCGACCCCCGAGAGCGCGATGAATCCAACGCCCGCGGAGATCGAGAGCGGAATGTCGCGCAGCGCTAGCGCCGCGACGCCTCCCGTCAGCGCCAGCGGCACGCCTGAGAAGACGATCGCAGCATCGCGCACCGTGCCGAACAGCATGAACAGCAGGCCGAAGATCAGCAGCAGTACCAGCGGCACGACGATCTGGAGGCGCTCGGTTGCGGACTGAAGCTGCTCGAACGTCCCGCCATATTCGATGTAGTAACCATCGGGCAGCACGACCTCGGCTTCGACCTTTTGCGTGAGCTCGTCGATGAACGAACCCAGATCGCGCCCACGAACATTCGCCGTGATCACCGCGCGGCGCTTGCCATTTTCACGGCTGATCTGGTTCGGTCCCGCCGCGAGCGATATCTCCGCCAGCTCCGAAAGCGGCACGAAGCCGCCGGCCGGAAGTGCAACGGGAAGATTGCCGAGCGACGCGAGATCGGTGCGAATGGCTTCGGGAAGCCGGACGATCACATCGAAGCGGCGGTCACCCTCGAAAAGCTCGCCCGCCTGGCGGCCGCCGGTCGCGGTCGAAACCGCGTCCTGCACCGTTTCCATGCTGACGCCGTAGCGCGCAAGCTTGTCGCGGTCGGGCGTGACCGAGAGCATCGGCAGGCCGGTGACCTGTTCGAGCTTCACGTCCTGCGCGCCCGCAATCCCGCCGGCGACTTCCTCGATCGCCTGCCCCGATTCGAGCAATTGATCGAGGTCGTCGCCGAAGAGCTTGATCGCCACATCGGCGCGAACGCCGGCGATCAGCTCGTTCATGCGCATCTTCACCGGCTGGGTGAACTCATAATTATTCCCCGGTACCTCGTTCACCGCCTTGTTGAGTTCGGCGACGAGCTGGTCGCGGGTCTTTCTCGGATTGGGCCATTCCTTCCGGTCTTTGAGCATGATGAAATTGTCGGCGACCGATGGCGGCATCGGATCGGTCGCGACTTCGGGCGTGCCGATCTTCGCGAACACCCGCTCGACTTCGGGAAACTGCCTGATCCTCTTCTCCAGCGCCTCTTGCATCGCGATCGACTGGGTGAGGCTCGTCCCGGGAATACGCATCGCGTGCATCGCGATATCGCCTTCGTCGAGGTCCGGGATGAACTCGGACCCGAGACTGGTCGCCGCCACGCCGCTGAGCGCGACAAGCGACAAAGCACCAGCCAGCGCAGCCTTCGGCCAATTGAGGACGCGATCGAGCATAGGGCGATAGCCCTTGCCGAGACCGCGCATCAGCCAATTTTCCTTTTCCTCGACCTTGCCGGTCACGAACAGCGCCACCGCGGCCGGAACCAGGGTGAGCGACAGCAGCAGAGCGGCGGTAAGCGCGAGGACGACGGTGATCGCCATCGGATGGAAGGTTTTGCCCTCGACGCCCTCGAGCGCGAAGATCGGCAGATAGACGGCGGTGATGATGATGATGCCGAAGATGCTCGGCTTGATCACCTCTGCACTAGCCGAAGCGACCAGACCGAAGCGTTCGTCGCGGTCGAGCAGGCGCCCGAGCCTGTGCTGGGCCTCGCCGAGCCGGCGGAGGCAGTTCTCGACAATGATGACGGCCCCGTCGACGATGAGGCCGAAGTCGAGCGCCCCGAGGCTCATGAGGTTCGCCGATGTCCGCGTCTGGAGCATGCCCGTCAGCGTCATCAGCATCGCGACCGGAATCACCGCCGCCGTGATCAGCGCCGCGCGGAAATTGCCGAGCAGGAGGAACAGGATCACGATGACGAGCAGCGCGCCCTCGGCGAGGTTCTTCTGCACCGTCGAGATCGTCCGCTCGACGAGCGCCGTCCGATCGTAGAGCGGCTTGGCAACGACGCCCTTCGGCAACGCACGCGAGGCTTCGACGAGACGTTCGGCCGAGGCCTGCGCCACCACGCGCGGATTCTCGCCGATCAGCATCGAGACCGTGGCAAGGACGACTTCCTTGCCATTTTCCGTCGCCGCGCCTGTGCGGAGCCCCGAACCGATCGCGACATCGGCGACGTCGGCGATCCGGATCGGAACCCCGCCGCGAGTGGTGACGATGATCTGCGACAGGTCGCGCTCATTATTGGCCTGACCCGGCACGCGGATCAGAATCTGTTCGCCGCTGCGCTCGACATAACCGGCCCCGCGGTTGGCATTATTGGCCTCGAGTGCGGTGACGACATCGTTGAGCGAGAGATTGAGCGAGGCGAGCGAGGCCGGGTTCGGGGTCACATGATATTGGCGGGCGTAGCCGCCGATCGTGTTGATCTCGGCGACCCCCGGAATCGTGCGCATCTGCGGCCGGATGACCCAGTCGGACATCGTCCGGAGGTCTTCCGCCGTATAAGGCGTGCCGTCGGGTTTTCGCGCGCCCGGTTCGGCCTCGATCGAGAACATGAAGATTTCGCCGAGACCCGTCGAGATCGGGCCCATTTCGGGCTCCATCCCGGGTGGAAGCTGTCCGCGCGCGGCCTGGAGCCGCTCGTTGACCTGCTGGCGCGCGAAATAGATGTCGGTCCCGTCCTCGAAGACAACGGTGACCTGGCTGAGGCCATAACGCGAGATCGACCTAGTGTAATTGAGGTTCGGAATGCCCGCGATTGCGGTCTCGATCGGATAGGTGATGCGCTGCTCGGATTCGAGCGGCGAATAGCCTTCCGCCTTGGTGTTGATCTGGACCTGGACGTTGGTGATGTCGGGAACGGCGTCGATGGGCAATTTGGTCGCGCTCCACGCGCCGATCGCGCAGAGGAGCGCGACGACCGCGAGGACGAGCCATCGTTGCCGGATCGAAAAGCCTATGGTTCTGGCTAGCATGTTATCCTGCTCCCCGATCAATGGTCGTGGCCCGCGCCGGACTTTTCGATGTCGGCGCGAACGAGGAAACTGCCCTTGGTGACATAAGCGGTGCCGGGCTTGATGCCCGACAGGACCTCGGTCCATTCGGGCGACGAACGGCCGAGCTTCAGCATCCGGACCTCATAGTCCTGCCCGAAATTGGCATAGACCACCTTGAAATCGCGGAAGGGCTGGATCGCCTCGGTGCGCACCGCGAGTGGCACGGTGACGGGATTGACCATCACGCGGCCGCGCAAGGCCATGCCGGGCCGGAGCGTCCCCGAGCGGTTGGGGATCGTCGCGCGAATGAGCGCGGTGCCTGCCTCGACATTGCCGTCGGGCAGGAACTGCCCGAGCGGCGCGGTCGCGATTTCGGCGCCGTCCTGCGTCTCCACCGTCACCCGCATACCCGGACGGATAATCGCGAGGTCGCGGGGGAAGATGTTGAAGACGACCGTGGTCTGCGCCGGGTCGGTGACCACATAGAGTGCACGCCCGTCGGTAACGTCGCCGGGGTTGGCGTTGCGCTCGGCGATCACGCCGCCGACCGTCGCATAGACCGGATAGACCTGGAGGCTCTCGCTGGACTCGATGCGCGCGAGAAGTTCTCCGCGGCGGACGCTGTCGCCCACCGCCTTGGTCACCGAGACGACGCGGCCGGGGAACTGGCCGCGAATTTCGGAGCGGGCGGTCGGCGACAGTTGGACGGTGCCGTAGAGTTCGCGCATTTCGCCGACCGTCGCCGGTCCGACGACCGCGGTTTCAATGCCGCCGGCCTTGGCGGCGTCGGCCGCGATCCGCGTGCGCCCTTCAGGGTTCGCATATTTCCAGACGTGCCGCTTGCCGCCCGTCACCGCGACGACCTCGACATCGAAGCTGTGCGGTTCGGTGACGACACCTTGCCCTCCGAGGAATTTGCCCTGCGGGCGGAAGGAGAAGTGATCGACGTCGCCGCCAAGCCGCGTGAGCGTGATGGCGAGCTGGACATCCTTGGGGTCGACCGGCTTGCCGTCCCGCGTCGCGAAAACGCGGAATTGCGGCTCGGTGCCATTCTCGAAGATCGTGACCTCGACCGCGAAATCGCCATTCTTGAGCAATTTGCCACCGTTCGGGCCTTTGGCATCTTCCTCGCCTTCGCCCTCGGCGTGGCTTTCGCCTTCTTCATGCTTGTCTTCGCCCTCGGCTCCGCCGCCGCAGGCAACGAGAGGTCCGGCAAGGAACAGCGCCGCAGCTGCGGCGGGAAATGGAAACTTCTTCATGGAATATTCTCCGCAAGGGGAGCCGCATCGAAGCGGCCGGTCAGGCGATCGATCTCCGCGAGCAAATCGCGGTAGCGCGTCATGGCCTCGGCCCACCGACCCTGGATCTGGATGATGACGTCGGCGGCATCCTGTACGTCGGCGAACAGGAACCCGCCGCGGGCATAGCCTTCGCGCACCTGGACGAGCGTCTTCACCGCCTTGGGATAGACGTCGTTCATGATGCCCTCGGCCCGGACGCGTGCGGCGTCGGCGTCGGCGCGCAGCGACGCGAGGCGCCTCAGCCGCTCGAGCCGGCTCGCTTCGGATTGGAACTCGAGCTGCCGCCGTTCGGCCTGCGCCCGGGCGATATTGCCCTGGTTGCGGTCGAACCGTCCGAGCGGGATTGAGATGCCGCCGAGAACGGCGACATCGTTGGTCTCGCGAAGGAAGCGGGTGCCGCCCGAGACCGTATAGTCCTGGTACGCGCGGCTTTGCTCGACGACGACCTGCGCGCGGGCCCGGTCGACGGCGGCGTCGAAGACCGCCGCGTCGGCTTCGGCAAGCGGCGGATCGCGCGGATCGGGTTTCTCGATCCCCTCGGCGATAACGAGGCTGTCAGGCGTGCCGCCCCAGAAGGAGGTGAGCAATGCGCGTGCGGACTGCCGCTTCGCCTGGGCTTCCTTCAGGGCCAGTTCGGCCTCAAGGATGCGGGCATCGGCGCGCGTCTCGACGAAGAGCGGATCCTTGTAGCCGCGCACGCGCCGGATCGCTTCAGTCCGCATCTCCTTTTCCAGTTTGACGCGATCCTCTGCGATCCAGACCATCTGCTCGGCGATCTGGACGTCAATATAGGCGCGCTGCACTTCCTGGGCGATGTCGAGCCGGACGAGCCGCCACTGCGCCTCGGCGAGAACAACACCGCGCTCGGCAAGCGCCATCCGCGCCTCGCGCTTGCCCCCGCGTTCGAGCGGCTGCGAATAGGTGACGGTGAGTTCCGATTGCCGGAACAGGCCATAGCCGCCCGTCCCGACGCCATTGTCCATGTCGACCGACACGGTCGGATTGGGACGGACGCGGGCTTGCAGCTGGTCGGCGCGCGCGGCGTCGACCCCCGCTTCGCCCGCTCTAAGCTCGGGCGATGCAGCGATGGCCCGCTCGACCGCCTGGTCGAGCGTTAGCGGCTGGGCCCAAACGGACCCCGCCAGCAGCGCAGCCCCGGCCAACAGGGCGGCGCGCATATGGATATGCATGAATGATCACTCCTGAACGGTTCGACTGAGCGCAGGCCGGACAGGGGCCGCGCGGCAGGCGTCGTTCAGGCGAGGGGAGGGTTCAGGGGAGGTGCGAGCGCGCGCGAAGCGAGGCGCGTCGCGGGCAGCGCAAAGTGCAGGCCGCCGGAAAAACAGGACAGATCGTCATGACCCGAAAGGGCCTGATCGGATGCGACCGGGCAATTATGGTGACTGCCGTGGAGGTCGGCGTCCTGCTGACCTTTTTGCGTGTCCTTGTCCGACGCATGGCCCGGCTCGACATGGTGCGACAGATGCGAATCCGTCGCATGGTGCGTCATGCCCGCCATCGCCGGCGCAGCATTGTGGAGCCCGCTGAGCAGCAGGATGAACACAAGCAACAGGCGAAGGGGAGCGCCGGACATGGTCGCGCCCCTAACAGCGAATGACCTGTTCCGGAAGTCCAAAACCGGATCAATCGGTTCGCGCAGCGCCGCTCTCCCTCGACCGGGCCGCTTCGATCAGCGCTTCCAGGGCGCTCGGCATCGGCATCGGCTCGAAGGCGCTCACCCGCGCGCGGCCATTATTCCCTGCGGGGAGGCGACCGGTCAGCGAACCGAGCGGGACGAGCAGGAACCGCATCGCCTGACCGGCAGCTTCACGGGCATCGCCGAGCTCGATCGCATAGCGAAACATGTGCCAGTGGGAGGCGAGATGCGCGCCCATATAGGGCTGGCTCAAGATATGTTCCCATTCCAGCGCCTGCCACGCAGCGGCTTCATCTCCGATTCGGCGCGATTCGCAAAACAGGCGATATTGATTGCGCAGCAGCGGCTCGATGACGGCCATGCTCACGGGATTTCTTGTCGGCGGCACCATCCTCTTTCCCTTTTTGTGCAGGGCAGGCTTTTGCACCCTGTAGTAGATACAGGGTCAAGCCCTGATGTTCCGGCAGGACGCTGTGCCGCTCGGCTTCCGATTTACACCCTCGTCTCACGGGAAGCATATCGCTCGGATGTCGTCACGAACAAAGGAGGCGGGAACCAATAGCGAAGCGACAGAAATAAGAGCCAAAGACAATCGTAGAATTATTGTGCTTAGCGCGCGATTGTTCGGTAGATATCCTGTTTCTTTAGACGTTTATGCAACTATAGAGGGGCAAGATGCACTGCTCCCTTACCTCCATGAGATAATATTACGGAGCCGGTTCGGGGGTTCGAAGAGTGCCGCCGAAGTTGATTGAAAATCTTCTACTTTTCACCGCGCCGTTTCGATGCTAGGGGCCGGTTTCAATGCGACGGGTGATCCTCTTCCTCCTGACCCTTCTCCTTGCATCCGGAACGGTTGCGGGGTCGCTCGCACATGCGACCGAGGATCGGGCCGAGGCGAGCCTTTTTGTTGCTGTGATCGAAGCCGGCTGCGTTCCCGCACCGGCGATCGAAGGCGCCGAAGTCGACAAGAAAAAATCCTCTCCCGGCGAAAAGCAGCAGGTGCCTGCCGCCGCTCATGGCTGCCACGGTCACCATTCGGGCGTCCCGGCGGAAACGCTGTCGGCATCGACCGAAACGCCTGCCCCTGAAGCGCATACGCGCATCCTGACGGCCGCCTTGCCGCCCGTCGCCTATATCGGGACGTTCCGCCCTCCAATCGCCTGACGCTCTAGGTCTGCGCGCGCCCTTCGCGTGCGCTTCTCACTGGAAACGTCAGGAGTCTCCTTTTCATGAAATCCATAGTTGTCGCCGCGAGTCTCGTGGCGCTCGTTGCAGGCGCAAATTCCGCGCCCGCCGCTGCCCAGTCGGCAGCGACGGAGCTGGTGGGACCGCCTTCTTCCGCAGGCGAGGCCGTGCGTACCGGCCCGCTTCCCGCTCGATTGTCCCTCGCGCAGGCGATGGAGGAAGCCGACGCGCGCTCGCCGCGCGTGGTTGCCGCAGAAGCCGAAGTGGAGGCCGCTCGCGGTCGCCAGCGTCAGGCGGGCTATCGCTACAATCCGACGCTCAATGTCGATGTCGAGAATTTCGCAGGCACCGGCCCCTATTCGGGCCTGAACGGTCTCGAAACGACCGTGTCGGTAAACCAGCGCCTCGATATCGGGGGCCGGCGCCGGGCCCGCATGACGCTCGCCGACGCCGAGTTTCTGGCCGCGAAGTACAGGCTGGAGATTGCACGCGCAGATCTTGCGCTCGATGTCCGCAACCAGTTCGCGACCGCTCTCGCGGCACGCGATAGCCTCGCGCTCGCACGCGAAAATGAAGCGCGTGCCCGCGAACTCGTCCGCGTGGCACAGGCCATGGTCGATACCGGCAACGAGCCGCCGCTCCGCGCGTTCCGCGCCAATGCGGCTCTCGTTCAGGCCACCGCCGAGCTACGCACGGCCGAGGCCGAAGAAAGAACCGCCCGGCGTTCGCTCGCGGCGCTCCTCGGAAGCTCGGTCCCGCCTGCCGAGTTGATGGAGGGCGATATGTGGGTGGCACCGGAGACGGTGGACTCGCTCGCGACGCTCGACGTTCGCTTGGCAGAAACCGAGAAGCTGATTGCTGAAGCGCGGCTCCAGGGGCAGCGCGCCGATGGCCGGCTCGATCCGTCGGTCGGCTTCGGGGTGCGTCAGCTTCGCGACACCGGCGATCGCGCATTGATCGCCAATGTTTCCGTGCCGCTCCCCGTCTTCGACCGCAACCGCGGCAACATCTCGGCAGCCAAGTCCGATGTCGCCGCCGCCATTGCGCGGCGCGAGAATGCGGTGGTCAATGCTCAGGCGGAGATCGCCAATGCGCAGGCCGAACTCGAAGCCGCAGAGGCCCGCCTCGCGGCGCTTGAGGGTAGCGGCATCGAGCAGGCGCGCGAAGGTGTCCGGCTCGCCGAACTCAGCTACCGCGCCGGCAAGTCCTCGCTCGTCGAATATATCGACGCGCAGCAGGCCTATGCGGCAACGCAGGCCGAGCTGATCGCGGCGCGGCAGGCCCGGGCCGAAGCCCGCGCCATCCTCTCGCGCCAGGCAGCCGCCGACGGCGATGCGGATCATCAGCCATGAGCGCGCCGAGCCTTCCAGTGGACGGAGGCGCTTTCGCCATCGTCCTTCCAAGTCAACAGGGGTGCGCCGCCGGTCGGCTCGCGAACCGCATCAACAGCGGAGATAGAATATGATCACCAAGGACAAGCGTCTCCTCGGCACTGTCGCGGGCGCCATGATACTCGCTGCCGTCACGGGCTTCGGCGTTGCACGCTGCACCGCCGACCCAGCGGCCGCACCGGCTGCCGAAGGCGAAAAGGAAGCGGCGAGCGAAGCCCTTCCGAGCAGCCTCGCCATCACGCCCGAAGCGATCAAGGCCGCCGAAATCGGCGTCGAGACGATCGGCGCCGGCGGACTCGGTTCGGAAATCATCTCGCAAGCGACCGTTACCGCCGCGCCGAGCGGCGAGGCGATCGTCACCGCCCGCGCGGGCGGCGCGGTCACCCGTCTCTTCAAGCGGCTCGGCGATCCGGTCAGCGCCGGTGAGACGATCGCGATCGTGCAAAGCCGCGACGCCGCCCAGATTGCGGCGGAACGGATTGCCGCCGATGCGCGCTCGGCGCTCGCGCAGAAAAATCTCCACCGCGAGAAGACCCTGTTCGACCAGAAGGTGTCGGCGCGCGTCGACTATGAGCAGGCGCAAGCCGAAGCCGCGGCCGCCGCGGCCGAAGCGCAGCGCGCGCGCGCCGCAGCGAGCGCCGCGCAGGTCACGCGCGATGGCAGCAGCGTCATCGTGGCAAGCCCGATCTCGGGACGGATCACGGCCGAGAACGCCAGCCTTGGCGCCTTCGTCCAGCCCGAAACCGAATTGTTCCGCGTTGCCGATCCCAGCAAGGTGCAGATCGAGGCCGCCGTCGGTCCGGCCGATGCACAGCGGCTCTCGCCCGGAGACCGTGCGATCATCGAACTTCCCGACGGACGGACGATCGATGCCCGCGTGCGCGCCGTCACGCCCGGCCTGTCGGGCGACACGCGCTCGGCAACCGCTGTGCTCGATGTACCCGGGGCGCTCCAGCCGGGCCTAGCGGTCCGGGTGCGGCTGCTTCCGAGCCGCGGCGCCGAAACCGGTGGGCCGGCCCGGATCGTGATCGCCGACGAAGCCCTCCAGACTCTCGAAGGCCGCGACGTGGTGTTCGTCCGCACGAAGGACGGCTTCCGCGCGCAGCAGGTCACCGTCGGCCAGCGCAGCGCGGGCCGTGTCGAAATCCTCTCCGGGCTGAAGCCGGGCCAGATCGTCGCGACCAAGAACGCTTTCCTGCTCAAGGCCGAACTCGGCAAGGGCGCGGGCGAGGAGGAATAAACCGTGATCGCGAAACTGATGGCGCTATCCGTCCGCGCGCGCTGGGCGGTACTCTTTCTCTTCCTCGTGATCGCGGGACTCGGCGTATGGCAGCTCACCAAGCTGCCGATCGACGCGGTTCCCGACATCACCAACAAGCAGGTGCAAATCAACACGATCGATCCGCGTCTCTCGCCGGTCGAAATCGAGAAGCTCGTAACCTACCCGATCGAAATCTCGCTGGCAGGCATTCCGGGGCTCGAGACGACACGCTCGATCTCGCGCAACGGCTTCAGCCAGGTGACGGCAATCTTCACCAATGAAACCGACCTCTATTTCGCACGCCAGCAAGTGGGCGAACGGCTTCTCCAGGCGGGCGAGAATCTTCCCGACGGGGCGCAGCCGCAGATCGGTCCCGTGACGACGGGTCTCGGCGAGGTCGTCATGTATACCGTCGGCTATAAAAATCCCGACGGGAAGGGCGCCAAGAAGGTCGCGGGCCAACCCGGCTGGCAACCCGACGGCAGCTATCTGACCCCCGAGGGCGATATCCTCACCGACGAGATTGCCAAATCGGGCTATCTTCGCACGGTGCAGGACTGGATCGTCAGCCCGCAATTGAAGTCGGTGGGCGGCGTCGCCGGCGTCGACTCGATCGGCGGCTATGCCAAGACCTTCGTGGTCGAACCCGATCCGACCCGCCTCACCAGTTACGGCATTTCCTATAGCGAACTCGGTGAAGCCCTCGAACGCGCCAATCTCGCAGTCGGTGCCAATTACTATAACCGGGCCGGCGAGGCCTATCTCGTGCGCGTCGATGCACGCGTCCGCTCGGTGGACGAAATCCGCAATGCCGTCGTCGCGACGCGCGGCGGCGTGCCCGTCACCGTCGGACAGCTCGCCAATGTGAAGATCGGTGGCGACCTTCGCACCGGTGCGGGCAGCATGAACGGCAAGGAGGCGGTCATCGGCACCGTGCTCATGCTGATCGGGCAGAACAGCCGCACTGTTGCGGAGGATGTTTCGGCGAAGATCGCGCAGGTGTCGAAGACCCTGCCGCCCGGCGTCGAAGTGAAGGTGGTACTCGACCGCGCCAAGCTCGTGAACGCGACCGTCGGCACGGTTGAAAAGAACCTCACCGAAGGCGCGCTGCTCGTAGCGGCCGCGCTCTTCTTCCTGCTCGGCAACTGGCGCGCCGCGATCATCGCGGTGCTCGTCATTCCCTTCTCCTTCCTGATGATGGCGATGGGCATGAACGCCTTCCGGATACCAGGTAACCTGATGAGCCTCGGCGCGCTCGACTTCGGTCTGATCGTCGACGGGGCGGTGATCATCATCGAAAACTGCCTCGCCAGACTGGCGCACCGGCAGGAGCAGGAAGGGAGATTGCTCAACCTTCGCGAACGTCTCGAGGAGACGATGCGCGCCAGCCAGGAGATGATCAAACCGACCGTCTTCGGCCAGGCGATCATCCTGCTGGCCTTCGCGCCGTTGCTGATGTTTACGGGCGTCGAGGGGAAGACCTTCTCGCCGATGGCCATCACCATCATGCTCGCGCTCGTTGCGGCCTTCATTCTCGCGATCACCCTGGTTCCGGCGCTTGTCGCGCTAATGATTCGCGGCAAGGTTGCCGAGAAGGAAGTCTGGGCGATCCGCAAGTCGAAGGAGCGCTACCTGCCCTTGCTCGACAAGGCGCTCGCTAAGCCGTGGGCTTTCATCGCCGGCGGCTTTGCCTTCTTCGTCCTTGCGATCCCGGCGTTCGGACTGCTCGGCTCGGAATTCATTCCGCAGCTCGACGAGAAGAATATGGCGCTTGCCTCGACGCGCGTGCCTTCGGTGAGCCTCGAACAGTCTCTGGTAATGCAGCGCAACGTCGAGACGGCGATCTCGAGCCTGCCCGAAGTCGAGCTGATGTTCTCGAAGACGGGTACCGCCGAGGTGGCGACCGACCCGATGCCGCCGAACATCTCCGACGGTTTCGTGATCCTGAAACCGCAGGATCAGTGGCCAGCAGGTGTCGATTCGAAGGCCGATGTCGTCGAGCGTATCGAGAAAGCCGCTGGTGGCCAGCTCGGCCAGCTTTATGAAGTCAGCCAGCCGATCCAGCTTCGTTTCAACGAACTGATCGCGGGTGTCCGCGGCGACGTGGCCATCAAGCTCTACGGGGACGACCTCGACAAGATGTCGCTCGCGGCGAACGAGATGGTGCGCGTGCTCCAGGGCATACCGGGTGCGGGCAGCGTCAAGGCCGACCAGGTGGGCGGCGCTCCGACTCTCGACGTGAAGCTCGATCGCAATGCGATTGCGCGCTACGGTCTCTCGGTACAGGAGGTTGCCGATACGGTGTCGGCGGCGCTCGGCGGACGGGAGTCGGGTCTCCTTTATGAAGGCGATCGCCGGTTCGACATCATCGTGCGTGTGCCCGACGCGACCCGCGTCAATCTTGACGACATTCGCGCGCTTCCTGTCCTCCTCCCATCCGAAGGTGGGAACCGTGGGCAGGTTCCGCTCGCGCAAGTCGCGCAGATTCGGCTGACTGAAGGGCTCAACCAGATCAGCCGCGAAAATGGCAAGCGGCGCGTCGTCGTGCAGGTGAACCTCGAAGGCCGCGATGCGGGATCCTTCGTGGCCGAAGCGCAGGCGAAGATCGCCAATGTGAAGCTCCCGGCGGGCTATTATCTCGAATGGGGCGGGCAGTTCGAAAGCCTGCAGGCCGCATCGCAGCGGCTCTCCATCGTGGTTCCGCTCTGCTTCGCGGGCATCTTCATCCTGCTCTACATGGCGCTCGGCACCTTCGGGCGCGCGACCGCCGTGTTCCTTGCGGTGCCGCTAGGGCTCGCGGGCGGCGTGTTCACTCTCGCGCTGACCGGGATTAATTTCTCGGTGTCCGCGGCGGTGGGCTTCATCTGCCTTGCCGGCGTCGCGGTGCTCAACGGTCTCGTCGTCATGACGGCGATCCGCGAGCGGCTCGAGAATGACGTCCCGCTCGCGGAGGCAATCCGCGAGGGCATGACCGAGAAGATGCGTGCGGTGATCATGACCGGCTTCGTGCCCGCGATCGGCTTCGTCCCGATGGCGATCGCGACCGGCACGGGTGCCGAAGTACAGAAGCCGCTCGCGACGACCGTTATCGGCGGCCTGATCGCGGCGACCATCCTGACGCTGCTTGTCCTTCCCGCGATCGCAAAAGTCGTCCTCGGGGCGAACTGGCAGCCGAAGTTCCTGAAGCGAAAAGCGGAGCCGGCGGTCCAGCCGGTCACGGAATAGGGAGAGACCGTCATGACAAAAGCATCCAAGCTGTTGCGCATCTACACCGATGAATCCGCCTTCTTCGGCGATCAGCGGGTCTTCGAGTTCATTTCCGAACTCGCTCGCCAGCACAAGCTGGCAGGCGTTACGGTGCTCGAAGCGGTTCTCGGTTTCGGTCGCTCGGCGCATCTCCATCGCAAGCATGCGCTGGAGAATGACCGGGCGGTCGTGATCGAGATCATCGACGAGGAACAGCAGCTCCGCGACTTTGCGGCGCAGCTGACCGAAATACCGGACATCGGGCTCATCACGCTCGAAGCGGTCGACATCCTCGGCGGGAAATCCGCCGCGGAGCCCCCCGATGTTCAGAGCTGACCGGCATCTTGCCGGTCTACACCGCGGCGCAGGTCCCCGGCCTGCGTCGCGGACCAGCTCGCGCGAGCGAGGAGGTCTCCGATGTTCTCGGTAGGCACCTCGCTCCGCTTGCCGGTCCCGATCGGGCGCGTCTGGCGTCTGCTCGTCGATATCGACCGGTATGGCGACTGGCACCCGACGCTCCGCTTTACCGACCGCCCGGGCGATGACGACCGCGTAGGCTATGTCTATTCACCGCGCGGGAAGCGGGGTCCGGAGTTTGCATCCGAGGGGCGGATTACAGCGCTCGACTGGCTGACCGGCTTCTCCTGGCGGACAGGCACGCCCGGGCTGCTCGTCATCGAGGAGAGCTACCGGCTCGAAAAGCTCGGCCAGGGGGTGGAGGTTACCCATCGCCTGGAATGCGCAGGCCTCTTCTCATGGCTCGGCTACCCCATTCTGCGGCGGGTTTGCAGCGTTTTTCTCAAGCGCTCGAACATGGCGCTCGAACAGCAACTCCGTCGCACGACGGTTCAGTCCCGCTACGCGCGGCCGAGCGGACGTCGCGCATGATCTTGAATTCGAAACCTGGCCGTCGGAGGCCCCTCTCAATCGCCCCCCTCACCACGGGCAGGGATCTCCGGCGGTCAGGGAGGTGCGGGAGCCGGGTCGCATCCCGCAATGGCTCCCGCACCTCATCCTGCCGGGCGTTTAGTGTAGGTCCGGATCGCAGTGCCGATCGCCAAGAGAAAAGGATGGCATCATGAGTGACCAGTTGCGGCTCGATATTCCGCTTCTCCTCCCCGAAGTCGCCGACACCGCCGACCGCTGCGTCGCGCGCCTGATGGGCGAACTCGAAGGGCGCGAAGGCGTCGACAAGGTCCATGTCGTCCGCTCGAGCGATGGTTCGCCGCCGCAGCTCTGCATCCACTACCGTCCGGATATTCTCCCGCTCGAACGTGTGCGACAACTCGCGCGCAGCGCCGGTGCCGAGCTCACTGGCCAGTATCAGCATCTCTTCTGGGACGACCTCGAAGGCGTAGGCCACGCCCGTCGCGCGCGGACCATCGGACTAAAGCTTCGCGAAATGCCGGGCGTGATCGAGGCCGAAGTCGGCGCCGCCGGCACGCTGCGCGCCGAGTTCCAGCGCTCGGAGACCTCCATCGAAACGATCAGGAAGACACTCTCGGATATGGGCGTCACACAGAAATCGGCTGCCGTCGCCGCGGCTACCCCGGCACAAGCCCCCCACCAGCACGGCGATGATGGCCATGACCATGGACCGGATCACGCGCATGGGCCTGATCACAAACATGGCCACACGGGCGAGGACAGCCACGACCATGGCCATGATCATGGCGGCATTTTCGGCGAGCGAACCGAGCTGATCTTCGCGCTCCTCTGTGGTCTCGTCCTCGGCATCGGCTTTGCCATCGAGAAGCTCGCCGCGGCACCGGAGTGGGTTCCCCTCGCATTCTATATTGCCGCTTATGGTTTCGGCGGCTGGTTTACTGTCCGCGAGGCCATCGAGAATCTGAAGCTCAAGCGCTTCGAGATCGACACGCTGATGCTCGTCGCCGCGGCCGGCGCTGCCGCGCTCGGCGCCTGGGCCGAAGGCGCGCTGCTCCTCTTCCTCTTCAGCCTCGGCCATGCGCTCGAACATTATGCCATGGGCCGCGCCAAGCGCGCGATCGAGGCGCTTGCCGAGCTGGCGCCGCAGACCGCGACGGTGAAGGATGCCGATGGGACGGCTCGCGAAGTCCCCGTCGAGCAGCTGGCGATTGGCGACACCGTCATCGTCAAGCCCAACGAGCGTCTTGCCGCCGACGGCTTCGTCGTCGTTGGCCGCACGGCGGTCGACCAGGCCCCGGTTACCGGCGAGAGCGTCCCCGTCGACAAGGAACCGGTGGCCGATCGTGCGCAGGCCGCGGCAAAGCCCGATGCACTCGACGGGAAATATCGCGTCTTCGCGGGCACCATCAACGGCTATGGCGCGATCGAGATCGCGGTAACCCGTCTTGCGGCCGATACGACGCTCGCCAAGGTCGTAAAGATGGTGAGCGAGGCGGAAACGCAGAAATCGCCGACCCAGCGCTTTACCGACAAGTTCGAGCGCATCTTCGTGCCAAGCGTGCTCGCGCTCGTGTTCGTCCTGCTCTTTGCCTGGGTCGTTGTCGACGAGCCGTTCCGCGACAGCTTCTATCGCGCCATGGCGGTCCTCGTCGCGGCAAGCCCCTGCGCGCTCGCGATCGCGACGCCGAGCGCCGTCCTGTCGGGCGTTGCACGTGCGGCGCGCGGCGGCGTGCTGGTCAAAGGCGGTGGCCCGCTCGAAAATCTCGGCTCGCTGACCGCGCTGGCGTTCGACAAGACGGGAACGCTCACCGAAGGGAAGCCGCGCATCACCGATGTCCTGCCGGCCAGCGGCGTACCGAAGGAGGAACTGCTGCGCATCGCGGTGGCGGTCGAGCGGCTGAGCGATCATCCCCTTGCCGCTGCGATCGCGCGCGATGGCGAGGCCATGCTGACGTCGGCGCGCGTACCGGTGGCGGACGACCTCAACAGCCTGACGGGTCGCGGCGTCACGGCGAAGGTCGAGGGCGAGACCGTCCTCATCGGCAAGGCCGAAATGTTCGGTGCCGACGGCATCGCACCGATCGGGGGCGAAGTGGCGGCGGCGATCGCAGGCCTCCGCGAACAGGGCCGCACGACGATGGTGGTCCGCATGGGCGACCGCGATCTTGGCGCGATCGGCCTGATGGACACGCCGCGCGAAGCGGCGCGCACCGCGATCGCCAAACTCCGCGAACTCGGCATCGGCCGGATGATCATGATTTCGGGCGACCACCAGAAGGTCGCGGAATCGATTGCCGCAGAAGTCGGGATCGACGAGGCCTGGGGCGACCTTATGCCCGACCAGAAAGTCGATGCCATTCGCGACCTCAAGGCGCAGCAGCCGGTCGCCATGGTCGGCGACGGCGTCAATGACGCACCGGCGATGGCGAGCGCCACCGTCGGGATCGCGATGGGCGCCGCAGGGTCCGATGTCGCCCTCGAAACCGCCGACGTCGCGCTGATGGCCGATGACCTCGCTCATCTGCCGTTCGCGATCGGGCTCAGCCGCCAGACGCGCCGCATCATCCGCCAGAATCTGGTGGTCAGCCTCGGCGTCGTCGTGGTCCTCGTGCCGGCGACGATCTTCGGGCTCGGAATTGGTGCGGCGGTCGCGGCGCACGAAGGCTCGACCCTCGTCGTCGTCGCCAACGCGCTTCGCCTGCTCGCCTATCGCGATCGCAGCATGGGCTGAGGGCGCGCAGTCGCGGCGCGATCGAACCGGAAGGGGGAGAGAGGATGAACTTCAAGAATATCTCGGCCTGGTCCATCCGGAACCCGATCCCGCCGCTCGTCATGTTCTTCGGTCTGACGGTGGCGGGCATCGTCTCCTTCCTCATGATGGGGGTCCAGAGCGATCCCGACATCGATTTTCCGGGCGCCATCGTCATCATCGCCCAGCCGGGCGCCGCGCCCACCGAACTCGAAACGCAGGTCACGCAGCGCGTCGAGGCGGCGGTGCGGACGATTGAGGGGATCGACGAGCTCAATTCGACGGTTACCGAAGGCCAGTCGCAGACCTTCGTCCAGTTCGCGATCGGCACACCGATCGACCGGGCGGTGACCGATATCCGCGACAAGATCACCCAGATCCGCAGCAACCTGCCGAACGGCATCCTCGAACCGCAGGTTATCCGCCTCTCGACCTCGGGCAACACGCTTGCCTATTGGTCGGCCTCGGCCACCGACATGACGCTCGAGGAATTGAGCTGGTATGTCGATAATGTCGTCGCGAAGCGGCTGATCGCGGTCCCCGGTATGGGCGACGCCTATCGCCGGGGCGGCGTCAGCCGCGAAATCCGCGTCATCCTAAACCCCGAGCGCATGCGCGCCTATGGTCTCACCGCCGCCGCGGTGAACACCCAGCTCGTCCAGCTCAACGTCAATGCGGCCGGCGGCCGGATGGAGGTCGCAGGCTCCGAGCAGGCCGTCCGCATCCTCGGCAACGCCAGCAGCGCCAACGCCCTCGGCGAGACGCTGATCTCGGTCGGAACGAACCGGACCGTGCGCCTCGCCGATATCGCCGAGGTCAAGGATCTCTACGCCGAGCAGCGCTCGGTCTCGAAGCAGGACGGGCGGCAGGTGCTGACCTTTGGGTTCGAGCGCGCCAAGGGCGCCTCGGATGTCACCGTTTACGACGCGGCGGTCGAGGAGCTGCGAAAACTCGAGAAGGAAAACCCCAAGGTCAAATTCACCGAGCTGTTCAGCGACATCGAATATACCAAGGGCCAATATCATTCGGCGATCAATGCGATGGTCGAGGGCGCGATCCTTGCGGTCGTCGTCGTCTTCCTTTTCTTGCGCGACTGGCGCGCGACGCTGATCTCGGCGCTTGCCATCCCGCTGTCGGCGGTACCGACCTTCCTGTTCATGGACCTCATGGGCTTCTCGCTCAACATGATGACCTTGCTCGCGCTTAGCCTCGTTGCCGGCGTGCTGGTCGACGATGCGATCGTCGAGATCGAAAATATCGTGCGCCACATGCGGATGGGCAAATCGGCCTATCAGGCCTCGATCGACGCCGCCGACGAGATCGGCCTCGCGGTGCTCGCCACGACGATGACGATCGTCGCGGTGTTTCTGCCGGTCGGGCTGATGCCGGGCGTCGCCGGGCAATATTTCAAGAATTTCGGACTGACGGTCGTGGCCGCGGTGCTGATGAGCCTCGCGGTCGCGCGCATGATCACACCCATGCTCGCCGCCTATTTTCTCTCTGCGCAGGGTCCGCAAAAGCATGGCGAGGGCCCGCTGATCGACACCTATATGCGCATCTTGCGCTGGAGCCTCGACACCAGCGGGGCCGCTGCCGCGCGTGCGCGCGGCGGGCGCTGGAAATGGCTCGGCTATATCAAGGACCATCGCGTCTGGGTGGTCGGCATCGGTGTGCTGGCGCTCTTTGCGACCATTTTCAGCTTCTCGCTGCTCCCGATGACCTTCCAGCCGTCGATCGATTCCGACACGAGCCGCGTCGCCATCCAGCTCGCCCCGGGTGCAACGCTCGAACAGACCGAGGCGGTGGCCGACGAGGTGACCGATCTCATGAAGCGCGACCCGCTCGTCGAATCCGCCTTGTCGCGGATCGATGTCGGCACGGCGACGGTCTATCTGAAATTGCGCAAGGACCGCGAGCTCACCTCGACCGAGTTCGAAAAGGACCGCGCGCCGCGGCTGGCTGAGGTTCCCGATGCCCGCATCAACTTCCAGTCGCAGCATGGCGGCGGCGGCGGGAGCAGCCGTGACATCTCGATCACGCTCGGCAGCGACGACCCGAAGAAGCTCGAAGATGTCGGCAACCGGCTGCTTGCCGAAATGGCACGCGTGAAGGAAATCCGCTCGCCGCGTGTCGAGGGCAATCTCCAGCGCCCCGAGATCGTCATTCGCCCGCGCTTCGCGCTCGCGGCGCAGCTCGGCGTGACGACGCAGGCGCTCAGCCAGTCGATCCGCGTCGCGACGCTTGGCGAGATCGACCAGAATAGCGCGAAATTCTCGCTCTCCGACCGGCAGATACCGGTGCGCGTCGCGCTTGCGGAAACCGCGCGCGAGCGGCTCGATACACTTCGCAACATGCCGGTTCCGACCCGGAACGGGGGAACGGTGCCGCTCTCGGTTGTGGCCGAGATAGGCTTCGGCGCCGGCCCCACCCAGATCAATCGGACCAACCAGGTGCGCCAGCTCACCATCGGGGCCGACCTTGCTCCGGGTCTCGTGACCGGTCAGGCGATGGATAAGGTCGAGGCGCTGCCGGCGCTCAAGACCCTGCCCGCCGGGGTCACGCGGCTGGTCCTCGGGAGCGCCAAGTGGCAGGCCGAGATGCTGCGCAACTTCGCGATCGCGGTCGTATCGGGGATCTTCCTCGTGCTGGCGGTCCTGATCCTGCTCTATCGCAAGATCATCCCGCCCTTCGTCAACATGGGATCGCTTCTGCTCGCCCCGCTCGGCGGTGCGGTCGCGTTGCTGCTGACGGGCTATCCGCTCTCGCTTCCCGTGTTCATCGGCGTGCTGATGCTGCTCGGCATCGTCGGCAAGAACAGCATCCTGCTCGTCGACTTCGCGATCGAGGAAATGGCGTCCGGGGTGCCGCGCGACGAGGCGATCGTCGACGCCGGGCACAAGCGCGCGCAGCCGATCCTGATGACCACGGTCGCGATGGTCGCGGGCATGATCCCGACGGCGCTGTCGCTCACTGGCGACGGCGCATGGCGCGCGCCGATGGCGGTCACGGTGATCGGCGGGCTCATCCTGTCGACAATGCTGACGCTGCTGATTGTGCCGGCGTCCTTCAGCCTCGCGGCGGGCTTCGAGCGCCGGATGGCCCCGCGCCTGCGCCGCTGGTTCACAACGGGCGGCGCGCACGCCGACCCATCGCCTGCGGGCGTCACCGACATCGGCGCGGGGCAAAGCCCGGCGGCCGATCGATAGAGGAGTGAAGTTGATGGAGTTCGAGCGGGAGCATGACCTCCCCTATAGTCCGGAACAGATATGGGCGGTCCTCGGGGATTTCGAGAACCACCGGATCTGGAACCCCTATGTCCGGATCGAGCGGCTTGCCGAGGACCCGATCGCGATCCGCTATTCGATGCGTATGGATCCGCACAAACCCAAGTTTCTCGAAGTCTCCGCGACGGTGCTCTCCGCGCGCCCCGGCGAGGAGCTGATACTCGACGTCAAGCCGAGCTTCATCCTCCAGTTCGAGGAGAGTTATATCCTGACCCCGACGGCAAGCGGGACGAAGTTCGTTCACCGCTATCGCTGCCGCGGCCCCTTTGCCTGGCTCCGGCTTCCCGGCATCAAGACCAGCTTCCAGCGAATGATCGCGTCGATCGACGGCATCCTGCTCAGCTACCTCAAGTCAAAATACAGCAAGCCGCAACCGCCGCCGCGACGGCCCAAGTCCAAGTTCAAAGGCGGTCGGCGATGACGAGCTTTCCGCTGCTCGCTCCGCACAAATGGCGTCCGCTCGGCGCGGCCTGGGCCATCGCCCTCCTGTCGAGCCTTGCCGTCCTCTTCGTCGGCGAGGTCATGGGCCAGGCGCCGTGCGACCTTTGCTGGTTCCAGCGCGCCTTCATGTTCCCGCTCGCGATCATTCTCGGCATCGCGGCGTTCAGGTCGGACCGCGCGGTCGTTCCTTATGGACTGGCGCTGGCCTTCGGCGGCGGTCTCGTCGCGCTCTATCATAGCCTGCTCTACGTCGGCGTCATTCCGGCCCCGATCGTCCCCTGCACCGGCGGCCCGTCATGCTCGGGAGAGAGCATGGCCATCGGAGGGGTGCCGCTGCCCCTCCTGTCGCTGGCCGCATTCGCGCTCATCCTGACCCTCTTGCTCAACTTTCAAAGGAGACTGAAATCATGAACAGACGTATCGGAGTGGTGGCCACGCTTGTCCTCTCGGCGCTCGCCTTCACCGGCGGCGCGATGCTCTACAGCGGAACCGCCGAGGGCGAACCCACGAAGAAGGTCGTGGCGGGTCCCGTCGACAGCCTCATCCGCCCGCACTCGCCGATCATCGGTCCGAAAAATGCCCCGGTCACGATCGTCGAATTCTTCGACCCGTCGTGTGAGGCCTGCCGCGCCTTCTATCCGACGGTGAAGGGCATCGTCGCCAAATATCCCAAGGATGTGCGGCTCGTGATGCGCTACCTCCCGCTCCACCCCGGGTCGGCCGAGGCGATCGTGATCCTCGAAGCCGCCCGTGTGCAGGGCAAACTCGAGCCGGTGACGGCTGCGCTGCTCGAAGCGCAGCCCGACTGGCACGACGGAAAAATGGACGGTGCCTGGGTCGCAGCCGAGAAGGCCGGCCTCGATGTCGCCAAGGCGCGCGCGATGCCGACCACCGATGCGATGGCCTGGATGGAGCAGGACATCGCCGACGCGAGGGCCGTCGGCGTCAAGGGCACCCCGACCTTCTTCGTCAATGGCGAGATGCTCGTCCAGCCCAGCCCCGAACAGGTCGAGGCCCGAGTCCAGGCCGCCGTTGCGGCGAAGGGCAAATAAGGGCCGCACCCGCCCCGCTTGTCCACGCGGGGCGGGTGCCCACCATGCTGCGAGATCCTGTCCTTTCCTCGATCGGCCTGTCGCATGGAGGCGCCGGGTAGCCGACGGATCAGTGGCAGCGGAGCCATATTCACAGCGCATTCAAGCATGAAGGGGGATTTTGAACTCCACGATAAGGAGAGACTGACATGCGAAAACTGATGACGATCGCGGCTGCGATGCTCGCCTTCGCGGTCCCCGGAACGGCCCTTGCCCAGCACCATGGCGATCGCGGGGGATATAGCAGCGGACATGACGCGCCGCGTGGTCATGACCGCGACTATCGTTCCTCACGCCACGGCGTGCCCAACTATGGCTATGACCGCGACTATCGCGGCTACGATCCCGACTACCGCGGCCATGATCGCCGCTATGAACGGCGGGACCGCTACGAGCGGCGCTATCAGAAGCGGCGGATGCACCACCATCACCGCGGGCGTCACTGGCGCGGCTAGCCGAGACCGCGCGGGCCGGGCGCGAAGCTAGCGCTTCGCCCGATAGATGGAAATCGAGCCGGTCGGCGTCGGGATGACCTTTATCTCTTCGACCGCCTCGAAACCCGCGGCTGTCAGGATTTCCGGGACGCAGCCCTTCGCGTTCGGTTCGGTATATTCGAACCCGTCGAGCAGCTGGATCTGTCGAAAAAGCATGCGCATCAGCAATGAACGCTGCTCGCCATAGTCGGCGATGAAGAGGGTTCCGCCGGGCTGCAGGAGCCGGAACATCTGTGCGGCTATCGCCTCCTTCACGTCCATCGGGCACTGGTGGAGGACGAGGCTCGAGACAATCTTGTCGCATTGCTGGAGTGCATCAATGCTGTCCAGCTCGTCGCCCATGGCCTCGAACCATTGAATCTCGGCATCGGCAACCTCAGCCTTGGCGCGTGCGATTTCCAGCACGGCGGGGTCGGGATCGACCGCCAGAACGATGCTCTCGCGCGCCGCCTGCTTGAGGGCGATTGCAAACGTCCCCGTGCCGCACCCGATATCGACGATCCGCTCGCCCGGCCGCGGTTCGGCAAAGCGGAGCAAGTCGCTTCGCCATCTTTTCTCTCTGGTCATGAGGGCTATGGCGGCATCGTAGCGGTCGAGCGATCCGCTCTTGCCGAGTGCCGGGACGAAGTCTCTGTGTGCGTCTGACATGATGGCCCTTTACTAGGCGCCGTCACGCATCGGCTTGAACGGAGAGGCTATGATTCGATGAAAAGGTCGCTTGCCCGAATACCGAACATCGCCTTGATCGTGCGGGCGAAATGCGCGCTGTCGCTGAACCCGGCCATATGTGCGGCCTCGGTCGCGCTGCGGCGCATTCCCAATTCGTCAAAAGCGATAATCAACCGTCGCCAGAGCACAAAGCGCTGGAAGGGCATGCCGATCTCGGCGGCAAAGAGATGCCGGAAGCGGCCGAGCGAAAGGCGGCTCTCCTCCGCCACATCCGCGAGACGGACAGAGCCCATGGGAATCAGGCGGTCAATCGAGGCGGCGGCGCGGGTGATGCGCGGATCGAGCGGGGGGCGGGCGCCTCGCGTCAGCCAGTTTTTCCAGAAGGACCGCTGTCCCAGCATCTCGACGTGAATCGGATCGGAGCGGATCAGCCGGTTTTTCAGTTCTACCGGCGGACCGAAGCCCACTGTCGGCTCGACGAACCATAATTCGGCCGCGGGCGCGGGGAGCAGCCGGTGCACGGTATCGGGTTCGATGAGCAAGCAACGCCCCGACTGGCGCGCGCCGTCAGCATCGACCACCGTAAGCGGCTCGGCACAAAACACTGCCTGCGCCGCAAAATGGCGGTGCGCGGCGGCATCGCCGACCGAACCCGACCAGAGAGCATGATAGTCGCCGAGTCTAAGTCGGCCGTTCCAGTTGGACGTGTCGGGCATCGGGTCTCGATAGCAGGCCTAACTCGTGTGCGTAACGGGCGCCGGGTAAACGCTGTGGCTCGGGGGCTCTTTTCGGAAGCCCCAGCACAGCCTGGGAGGAGCGCGCCGACCCCGTGACGATTACCCCCATCGACCGGGCGCTGTCTCGATCCGGCTATGTTGCCGACTGTTGTAACGATAGCCGATCCAAAGGATTGCAAGCGCGAGAAGCTGGAGCAACAACGGTTCCAGCGAAGGAAATATCCCCATCGCCGGGAAGCGAGGAAAATGAGCGAGCGGTGTGATGCCGAGGAGGCCGGCTTCCTGTAGCGCGCCCGCGCCCTTGCCGGCCAGGACAACCGAAAGGATGGCGATCAGTGCGGAGCTGTAAGCGAAAAATTTCCCAATTGGCAGGACCCGGCTGTAACGAAGCATGACCCATGCGATTGCTGCAAGGATCACCACTGCGGTTCCTGCTCCGGCGGCGATCGCGCTGCGGCTTCCTTGCGCGGAGAGGGCTGCGAAAAACAGAATGGTCTCAAAGACTTCCCGATAAACCACGAGGAAAGCGAGCCCGAACAGGAACCAGGCCGAGCGACGCGATAGCGCCTTGCCCATCGCTTCGCGGATATAGCGTTGCCAGCTCTCCGCATGCGATTTTCCGTGCATCCAGATGCCGACCCAGACGAGAACGACTGCGGCGAAAAGCGAACCGAATCCCTCTGTCAACTCGCGGTTCGCTCCGCTGATCGAGATTGCATAGGTCGCGATGGCCCAGGTTGCGCCGCCGGCCGCCAGGGCCGCGATCCAGCCGCCATGGACATAGGGTAGGACTTCAGGCCGTTCGGCCTTTCGCAAGAAGGCGATCATTGCCACGATGATCAGAAGGGCTTCGAGACCCTCGCGCAGCAAGATGGTCAGCGCCCCGACATAGGTCGATGCGTCGCTGGCTGCATCGGGAGACAGTGCAGCTTCGGCATCGGCGAAAAGGGCTTCGACTGCCTCGGCTTTACCCGCGACCGCTTCGACCGGCACACCTTGCGCGATGGAAACGCGATAATCGGACATCGCGGATTCGATTTGCGCCATAAGGGCGGAATCGCGCGTTGTCAGAATCGGCTCGATCGGTTCGAAGCCGTCGAGATAGGCGGACAGCGCCAGGCGCTCTGCCTCGCTCCGATTTCCCTTGCGGTATGCGGCAAGGCTTTGCGCCAATTTGTCACGCGCAACCGAGAGCGTCGCGGGTGAAGCGGTTGTCAAAGCTTGGGGATCGGAGCGCAAATAGGCGGTGAGCGCATCGGCCTGCTCCGATCCCAGCCCACGACCAAGCGCTTCCGGGCTGAGACTCGTGAAGGCTTGCAGGTCGGGGACCAGTTCGCGCGCCGCGGGGGTCTGGTTCCAGACACGCCGGCCGGCCGCCACGTCGCGAAAGGCAAATCCACCGGCATAGGCTGCTACCGCCCAGCGGTCGTCGGACGGCAAATGGGCAAAACTGGGCATGGACGTGCCTTCGAGCCCTTGTCCTATGACCTGATAGAGCGCGAACAGACTGCGCTTGCGAGCGCGTCCGACGTCGGTGAAATCGATAGGTGCCGGGTCGAGCCCCTTGGCCTGAGGCCCATTGCCATCGCCGCGCGCGCCGTGACAGCTGGCGCAATTTTCCAGATAGACTTGGGCTCCGCGCCGGGGATCTGGAGCACTGCGCGGCGCGAGGGGCACAGGGTAGGCGGCGAGCAGGTCCGCCGCGAGTCCGCGCGCCTGGCCAGCCACCTTGCCGGGGTCCACCTTCGAAGCGATCGCCATTTGCAGTTGTCCTGCTTCGCCAACCAGGCGAGCCCGCGCCGGTGATGCCGGAAGGGCTTCGATGCCCTTGCGAACGGTGGCCGAAAACTCGGTCATCTCGGCATACTCGACCGGGCTCGTCACCTCGCCATTCGCGATGGCGCCACCATAGTCGACCGCAACATAGTCCAGCAGACGCCAGATGGTCTGGACTTCGTCGGCATCAGTACGGGCCTGTGCCGTCGGCACGACGAGGCCGCCGATTGCAGCAAGCGCGATCAGCAGAGAGCGAAGGCGGCGGGCGGAGGGCATCGGCTCTATTGTCCGGCCACAATCGACAGATCGCGCAATTCGGTCCGCGCGCTGCGTAGAATCTCATAGGCCGAATGCAGGAAGAGCGTGGCAATGATGGCGGCGACTGCAAGGTCGGGCCAAGCTTGGCCGGTCCATGCGACGAGGCCGGCGGCGATGATCACCGCCACATTGGCAATCGCGTCGTTGCGGCTGAACAGCCACACCGCGCGGACATTGGCGTCGCCTTCGCGGAACCGCGAGAGAACGGCGGCCGAGGTGAGATTGACGAGCAGGGCAGCGACGCCGATGCCGCCCATCAGCTCGGCTTCGGGCGGAACGGCGGTCAGGGCGCGCCACAGCGCGACGCCGATGACGCCAATGCCCAGCGACAGCAGGAACAGGCCTTGGGCCAAGGCGATGCGGGTGCGGGCGAGCGCGGTCCAGCCGATCGCGACGAGGCCGGCCAACGTGATCGTGCCGTCCCCGATAAAGTCGAGCGAGTCGGCTTTCAGCGCCTGGCTGTTTGCGATGAACCCGCCGACAATCTCGATCGCACCGAAGCCGAGATTGAGAATTACGACGATCCACAAGGCCCGTCGATAGGCGGGATCACGCTCGGCTCTGACGGTGTCGCCCGTGCAGCCGCAATTGCTGTCATTGCTCATTCCCCTGTTCTACATTCTACAGTAACTGTAGAAGCAAGCTGAAATCGAGGCGAAACTGAGAGGAATGGAGATGGCGCGCGACACGCGGCTGCCGATCGGCGGCTTGGCGAAACGCACCGGCACGAAGGTAAATACGATCCGCTTCTACGAGGATATCGGATTGCTGCCTTGCGCCGCGCGCACGGCCTCGGGCCGGCGCACCTACGGGGACGAGGATGTCGGGCGCCTCGCATTCATCCGCAATGCCAGGGGCCTCGGCTTTTCGATCGACGAAATCCGGTCGTTGACTGCGCTCGCCTTGGGACCGGGGCAGGACTGCGCCGAAATCCGTGCGCTTGCGGCGCGCCACCTCCACGACGTCGATGAAAAGCTGGAGCGTATGGGACATCTCCGTGCCGAACTTGCGCGCATCGTCCAGCTCTGCGACGGCGGGCCGGTGTCGGATTGCCGGGTCATCGAAGCAATCGCCGCAGGGGCCTCCTAGCCACGCATCATCGGGACCGTCCGCGTCGTCCGGCTCAGCCGCAACAGCTGCCCTTGCCGCCGTCGACTTGCACAGGCGGGCAGGGCACCGTGCCATAGGAACAGAAGACGCAGCAATCTCCCGGCAGCGGCTTGAGGACTGCGCCGCAACCCTTGCAGTCGTAGAAGTATTGGCACGCATTGGTGGGCATGATTTCGTCGGCGATTTGACCGCAGAGCGGACACTTCAGCGTCGATTGCAGGACCGGCGAGCGATCAAGCATAGCGATAGCCAAGCCATAAGAGGACGGCGCCGAGGAGCAGGCCGATCAGGGTCGCAAAGCGCAGCGACGCGGGCACGCACGCGCCATCGGCGCCGCAGCGCGCCGCGCGCAATTGCTGGCGGGCCAGCAGCACGCCGCCGGCGGCGAGCGAAATCGCGCCGAATGCGACGAACCAGAGCCGGTAGGGCGCGGCCGGGACAGCTATGCCGACGAGCCAGGCGGACCCGAGCCCCGCCGAAGCAAGCAGCATGGGAAGGGCGCAGCAGGTGGCTGCGAGAAAGCCCGATGCGATCCCGCCAAGCGCCAGCGAAATGGCCCCAAATCCTTTCGGACGCCTTGCATCTCCAGCCAAATTCTACCTCCTTGTTTCGCGGTAGCGGCAAGTCTACCATCTGTAGTGACTACAGATGCAAGCGGAATCGCAATGGCCCCCTCAAGCACCATCCCCATCGGCGAGCTTTCGCGGCTTACCGGCTGCAATATCGAGACGATCCGCTATTATGAGCGCATCGGCATTCTGCCCGCGCCGGTCCGGTACGGGCGATTTCGCCGTTATGATTCAGCTGGTGTGCGGCGCCTTGCATTTGTGCGCCGCGCGCGCGAACTGGGCTTTCCCCTCGATACGGTCCGCACTTTGCTCCTTCTGGCCGAAGGCGGCAGCCATAGCTGCGATCAGGTGCGTCAAATGGCCGAGGGCCAGCTTGCCGAAGTCCTCGCCAAGCGGGCCGACCTCGACCGCATGGCCGCTGTCTTGGGCGATCTTGTCGAGGCGTGCGGCGCGGGCGATGCCGGGGGCTGCCCGCTTCTGGAGGCGCTGTCCGACTAGGTTCGAGTGCAGCCGTCTTCCGCCAACACCCCAAAGCAGCTATTGCGCGCGGCAGTTGGGCCGCCGCGCGCAATGGCGGCGCGTTACGGCGCCTTGTCGAGCTTGGTGATCGTTCCGGCCTTGCCGTCCCAGTCGAGCTCGAACGCGACCTTGTCGCCGACCTTGATATCCTTCAGCAACTCGGGCTTCGCCGCGAAGCCCATCGTCATCGGCGGCCAATCGAGTTCGGCGATCGCGCCATGATCGAGCGTGACCTGTGCTTTCGCGCTGTCGATTGCGGTCACGGTTGCCGTACCCTTGCCATGCTTGGTTTCGGCGGGTGCTGCCATGGCGCCGCTATCGTCGGCCATGGCGGCCTTTTCTTCGGTCTTCGGCGCTTCGCCTTGCTTGCCGCAGCCGGCAAGCGCCGCGCTCAGCGCAACGCCGAGTGCGATGGTCGTGAGTTTCTTCATCTCTTTTCTCCTTCGGGTTGAACAGGTTTCGCCGCGCGTCTGCTCATCAGCAGATAGGCGGCGGGAATGATGAGCATCGAGAGCAGCGGCGCGGTGAGCATGCCGCCGATCATCGGCGCGGCGATCCGGCTCATCACTTCGGAGCCGGTGCCGGTCCCGACGAGGATCGGGAACAGGCCCGCGAGGATGACCGCGACGGTCATCGCCTTCGGACGGACGCGGAGCAGCGCGCCTTCGCGAACCGCGGCCAATATGTCGCCGTCGCGGCGGTCGGCGAGCGCATGCTTGAGGTAGATGAGCATGACGACGCCGAACTCGGCGGCAACGCCGGCGAGCGCGATGAACCCGACCGCGCTCGCGACCGACTGGTTGTAGCCGAGCAGATAGAGCAGCCAGAGCCCGCCGGTGAGCGCGAAAGGGAGGGTCGCCATGATGAGCAGCGCTTCGTCCCACCGCCGGAAGGTCAGGTACAGCAGCACGAAGATGATCGCGAGCGTGACCGGTATGACGACCTTCATCCGCTCGGTCGCCCGGACGAGGAACTCGAACTGCCCGGTGTAGGAGACGCTGACGCCTGGGGGCAGTTCGACATCGCGCGCGATCGCCCGCTGGATGTCGTGCACGAGGCCCTGCAAATCGCGGCCGCGGCTGTCGACATAGATGAAGGTGACCGGCCGGGCATTCTCGCTGCGCAGCATCGGCGGTCCGTCGCTGACCTTGACGCTCGCCACGGTCCCCAGCGTGATCTGCTGGCGCGAGGGCGTCAGCACCGGAAGGCTCGCAAGCTCGCCGATGCTGTCGCGCAGCTCGCGCGGGTAGCGGACGCTGATCGGATAGCGCGCGAGCCCCTCGACCGTCTGGCCGATCGTCTCGCCGCCGATCGCGCCCGAAACGATCGCCTGCACGTCGGCTACATTGAGGCCATAGCGCGCTGCGGCAGCGCGATCGATGTCGACATCGATATAGCGTCCGCCGGTCAGTCGTTCGGCCAGCGCCGACGCTACGCCGGGTACGGTCTTGACGACCGCTTCGATGCGCTTGGCGGTGCGGTCGATCCCGGCAAGGTCGGAGCCTGCGACCTTGATGCCGATTGGGCTCTTGATCCCGGTCGCGAGCATGTCGATGCGGTTGCGGATCGGGGGAATCCAGAAATTGGCGAGCCCGGGGACGCGGACGCGCGCATCCAGTTCCTCGATCAATTTCTCCTCGGTCATTCCGGGGCGCCACTGGTCCTTCGGCTTGAAACGGATCGTCGTCTCGAACATCTCGAGCGGCGCGGGATCGGTCGCGCTGTCGGCGCGGCCCGCCTTGCCGAACACGCTTTCGACTTCGGGTACCGTCTTGATCAGCCGGTCGGTCTGCTGGAGCAGGCTCGATGCCTTTGCCGCCGAAATGCCGGGCAGCGCCGAGGGCATGTAGAGGAGATCGCCCTCGTGCATCTGCGGCATGAACTCGCCGCCGATCTGGGTCATCGGCCACAGGCTGGTGGCGAAGACGAGGCCGGCGATCACCAGCGCCTTCTTCGGCCGTTCGAGCACCCAGTCGAGTGCCGGGCGATAGATGCGGGTGAGCCAGCGGTTGACCGGATTGCTCTGTTCGGCGGGGATCTTTCCGCGGATCAGCCAGCCCATCAGCACCGGGATGAGCGTGATCGAAAGGATCGCGGCGGCCGCCATCGCATAGGTCTTGGTGAAAGCGAGCGGCGCGAAGAGCCGCCCTTCCTGGCCTTCGAGCGTGAAGATCGGAAGGAAGGAGAAGGTGATGATGAGGAGGCTGAGGAAGAGCGCCGGGCCGACTTCGGCGGCGGCGTCGGTGATGACGCGCCAGCGTTCGGCGCCCTTCAGCTCTTCGCCGGGATGGTCGCGCTCCCAATGTTCGAGATGCTTGTGGGCGTTCTCGATCATCACCACCGCCGCGTCGACCATCGCGCCGACCGCGATGGCGATGCCCCCCAAGGACAGGATATTGGCGTTGAGCCCCTGCAGTCGCATCACGACGAAGGCGATGAGGATACCGAGGGGCAATGTCAGGATCGCGACCAGCGCCGAGCGCGCGTGCCAGAGGAAGAGCGCGCAGACGAGCCCGACGATGATGAATTCTTCGACGAGCTTCGAGGTCAGGTTATCAACCGCGCGGTCGATCAGCCCCGAGCGGTCATAGGTGGTGACGATCTCGACGCCGGGCGGCAGGCTGCGCTTGAGGTCGGCGAGCTTGGTGCGCACGCCGTCGATGACCTCGCGGGCATTCTTGCCCTCGCGCATCACGATGACGCCGCCGGCGACCTCGCCCTCGCCGTTGAGCTCGGCGATGCCGCGCCGTGTGTCGGGACCGATCTGGACCGTCGCGACATCTCCGACCGTCACCGGAATCCCGCCACCCGCGGTGCGGATCGGGACGCTGCGGAAGTCGTCGAGCGACTTCAGATAGCCGCTCGCGCGGACGATATATTCGGCCTCCGCAAGTTCGACGCTCCCGCCGCCGCTTTCCTGATTGGCGCGCTTGAGGGCGTCAGACACTTCGGCTGCGGTCACGCCGAAGGCGGCAAGCTTCTGCGGATAGACGATGATCTGATACTGGCGCACCATGCCGCCGATGCTCGCGACCTCGGCGACGCCGGGGACCGACTTGAGCTCGAAGCGGAGGAACCAGTCCTGGAGACTGCGGAGCTCGGCCAGATCGTGGCGCCCGCTCTTGTCGACGAGCGCATATTCATAGATCCAGCCGACCCCGGTCGCGTCGGGGCCGAGGCTCGCGCGCGCGCCCTCGGGGAGACGGCTCTGCACCTGGCTCAGATATTCGAGCACGCGGCTGCGCGCCCAATAGGGATCGGTGCCGTCGTCGAACAGGACATAGACGAAGCTGTCGCCGACGAAGCTATAGCCGCGCACGACGCGCGCGCCCGGCACCGAGAGCATCGTCGTCGTGATCGGATAGGTGACCTGGTCCTCGACGATCCGCGGCGCCTGGCCCGCATAGGTGGTGCGGACGATAACCTGAACGTCGGAGAGATCGGGCAGGGCATCGACCGGTGTCGTGCGAACCGCGGCGATCCCGAGCAGCGTCATAATTAGTGCCGCCGCGACGACGAGCCCGCGCGCCGCGACCGATGCGCGAATGATCTTCGCGATCATTGCGCCGCCTCCAGCGGGCGGACGGCGAGGCCGGTCAGGCTCGCTTCGGAATCGAGCAGGAACTGGCCCGACGCGACGACCTTTTCGCCGGGGGCGAGCCCCTGCAATATCTCGGTCTTGCCGCCGCCTTCGCGTCCGGCGACCACCTCGGCGGGATGATAGCGTCCGTCGCCCTTCTCGAGCATGACGATGCTGCGCGTGCCGGTACGGATCACCGCTTCGCTCGGGACCAGCAGTGTGGGCTTGGCGTCGCCGCCGAGCGCGACGACGGCGAACATGCCAGGGCGGAGGCGCCCGCCGCGATTGGCGAGTTCGACGCGCACCGTCAGCGTGCGGCTGTCGGCGGTCGTGGTCGGCAGGATCGCGACGACCCGGCCGGTGAAGAACTCGCCGGGAAAGGCGGTGAGCTTCGCGGTGGCAGGTTGGCCAATCTTCACCCATCCCGCCTGCGCTTCGGGGACTGCGGCGTTGAGCCACACCGTTCCGAGCCCCGAGATTTCGGCGAGCGTCTGGCCTGTGGCGAGTGTCACGCCCGCGCGCGCATTGAGTGTCTGGACGACCCCGCCGATCGGCGCGCGCACTGTCAGCCTGCCGCCGGTGCGTCCGGTCCGGTCGACTTCGGAAATTACCCCCTCGGGCATGCCCATCAGCCGCAGCCGTTGCCGCGCCGCCGCTGTGAGTTCAGGTTTTCCAAGCTTTTTGACGCTCAGATATTCGGTCTGGGCGCTGCCCCATTCGGGCAATTGCAGGTCGGCGATCGGCGTGCCGGCGCCGATCACATCGCCGGGCGCGAGGCGATAGACGCGCTCGACGAAACCGCCCGAGCGCGCCTGGACGATCGCGACATCGCGCTGGTTGAAATCGATGCTGCCGTTGACGTCGAAGGTCGCGGCAAGGCTGCCCATTTCGGCGGCGATCACCCTTATGCCGAGGCTCTGCCTTGCGGCCGGATCGACCGACACGCCGGGGGTGATGCCATTGCCCTCGTCGGCATATTTGGGCTCGAGTTGCATATCCATGAAGGGCGACTTGCCGGGCTTGTCGAACTTCTGGTTCGGGAACATCGGGTCATAATAATAGAGGATCTTGCGTCCGCCGCTGCCCGCCTCCGTTGGTGCGTCGCTCTTGCCGCTCTGTCCCAGCCAATAACCGCCGCCGCCCGCGATCAGCACCGCGGCCAATATTCCGGCGCGCCAACGCGCCGCTGATGTTGCATCGGTCATCGACCTGCCTCCCCATAGATATAATTGATCCGGATCGCGTCGCGTGCGACCTCGGCTTCGCGCGCGAGCGCATCGACTTCGGCCTCGGCGAGGGCGAGCGTCGACAACAGCGCGGTCCCGAGGTCGATCTTTCCGGCGGCGTAACTCGCAAGATCGAGTTCGGCGCGCTTCTTCGCGAGCGGCACGAGCCGCGTGCGCGCATTGCCGAACTGCTCATGATGCATGCGGTGATCGGCGAGATCGGCGTCGAGCGCCGCCGCGATATCGCGCTTGGCGGCTTCGCGGTCGAGCCGTGCGCGCGTCGCTTCGCTGGCGCGTGCGGCGATCTTCGGGTCCTGCCGCTTTTTCGAGAAGAAGGGCAGGTCGATAGTGACCCCGACCGTGACGAGGTCGCCAAAATTGGGCTCGCGCCGCCCATAGGCTGCGTTGACGCTCCAGTCGGGGCGCTTGTCCGCGCGCGCGAGACCGGTCTCGGCATCGGCCGCGAGCGCGCGGGCGTCGAGCGCGCGTAGCTTTGGCAGGGCATCGATCCCGGCGCGCAGTCTCTGCTCGTCAATCGCTTGCGGCGGCAAGTCGCCGAGCGTGTCGGCGGCAGGGTCGCCGGTAAAGCGCGCGAGCTGTGCCCGCGCGCGGGCGATCTCGGCCGTCAGCGCGCTGCGACGATCGTTAATCGCGGCGCGAAGCTGATCGGGCTCGAGCGCCTGTGCCGGGCGCGCGGCGCCGCTGGCGAGCCGCGCCGTCACGGTCGCTTGCAAATCTTCGAGGCCGGTATCGAGCAGGTCGAGTTCCTTCAGCCTTTTCTTGGCATAGTAGAGGTCGACCCAGGCGAGCGCCGTTGCGAGCCTGATGTCCTGCGCGGTCACCGCTCCGTCAGCGCGGGCGATTCCGATATCGGCTTGGGCCCGCGTTGCACGCGCCCTCCGCTTGGCAGGGTTCGGAAAGTCCTGGCTGACGCCGATGACCTGCATCGTGAAATCGTCGCGATTGAACCGGCCCGCATCGGGCCCGGTCACCGGGAAATCCTGCAGGACAATATTGAGTTTCGGGTCGGGCAGCCGGTCGGCGGCGATCGCCGCCGACCGCGCGGCATCGATGCCCGCTTCGCGGCCCTGCAGTTCGGGGGCCTCCGATGCCGCGCGGGCGAGCGCCGCATCGAGCGTCATCGGCTCGGCATGCAGCGCCGCGGGTATCGGGATCAGCAAAATTGCCGCAAGAATTATGCGCATATGTCCCCCTCTTTCGAGACAGGCGGGAATGTCCCCCGGCACACAGCCGGGGGACGGAAGCCGTCAGCCCTTGGAGGGCGACATGCGATGTTCGGGCATGGCGTGCATGCAGCCGGCCGCGTCGGTCTTCATCATGGCGCAGTCGCAGTTTGCCATCTGCCCGGGCTTGTCCGCGACCCAAACGCGAACCCGCGGCGTGATGTTCGACTTGTTCGGGCCCGGGACTTGCCGCGCCTGCCATTCATAATGGCCGCCCGTCTCCTGGGCGAAGGTAGGCGCGGCGGTGAAGGCCGCAAGCGCAGCGGCCATCGCAATAATCGTCTTCATGGTGAATATCCTCGGTTGAAATGCAGGAGGACACGCGGCGACACGGGTCGCCGCGCATCGCGCGCTTCAGCCGAGGAATAGAGGTGGGTCGGGCTCGGGGCCGAAAGTGCGACCGCGCAGACGTGTGATCGGCAGCTGGTCGGTCGGCGCCGTGAGATGGTCGCCGGCTGCCGGCATGGCGGCAGGCGTCGCGGTCGCCAGAGGCAGCGCGCAGCCCATCTTGGCGATGCAGTCGAGCGTCAGACCCTTGCAGGGCGACTTATCCTGGGATGTGTCGATGCCCATCATTTCTGCGCATTCAGCGCTCATCGCGGGCGCGGCAATGGTCGTGTCCGAGGGCAGGGGCATGGCCGGCGCCGATGCGAACGCCGCTTCCTGGGCCAAAAGGCCCATCATCGCTCCCAAAAGGAGCAGAAGGGAAAGCCAACGCTTCACGGTCGACACATGATCCTTGTCCAACTTGCCGTCAATTCGAAACTCGAGCAGGCCATGCGGCTTTTCGCCCCTGCTCCCGTCATGGTTACACCCGCCAGGAAGCTTCATGGCGGCGGACTACCTGCCGGATTTCCAGCCGCCTTTGCGCTTATAGTTTGCGTACCATGGTACGGAGTCAAGCTCTTGTCTGACCTGGCCTCTGGGCCATCCGCATGCCGACTTGGCATCCGCCCGCGGGGTGGCCAAACTTCGATCAGATTTTCACGAACCGCAAGCGTAGCGAATTGGTGATGACGCTGACCGACGAGAACGCCATCGCGGCCGCCGCGATGATCGGTGATAGGAGCAGCCCGAAAATGGGGTAAAGCACGCCGGCTGCCACCGGAATGCCTGCGACATTATAGGCGAAGGCGAAAAAGAGATTCTGGCGGATGTTCGCCATGGTCGCATGGCTGAGATGCCTCGCCCGCACGATCCCGAGAAGATCGCCGCGCAGGAGGGTGACGCCAGCGCTTTCGATCGCGACGTCGGTTCCCGAGCCCATGGCGATCCCGACATCGGCGGCGGCCAGGGCCGGGGCGTCGTTGACCCCGTCGCCCGCCATCGCGACGATCCGCCCCTGCTCGCGAAGCCTTTGGACGACTGCGCTCTTCTGGTCGGGGAGGACGTCGGCCTCGACATCCGCGATGCCGAGGCGCCGCGCGATCGCCTCGGCGGTCGTGCGATTGTCGCCGGTCAGCATGATGACGCGGATGCCCGCATCGCGTAGCGCCGCCAGCGCCTCGCCCGTCGTCGCCTTCACAGGATCGGCGATCGCGATGACGCCGGCTGCCTTGCCATTGACCGAAATATAGATTGCGGTCGCGCCGTCGCCGCGAAGCTGGTCGGCCGCTTCGGCGAGCGCCCCCGGCTCGACATCATATTCTTCGAGGAAACCGGCGTTGCCGAGGATGATGGCCTGGCCTTCGACGGCGCCGACTATACCCTTGCCGATGGGCTGATCGACCCCGGAGGGCTCGACGAGCGCCAACCCGCGATCTTCGGCCGCTCTCACAATCGCCGCCGCGAGCGGATGTTCGCTGCTCCGCTCGAGGCTCGCTGCGATCCGGAGCAGATCATTCTCTTCGAACCCATCGGCGGGCTCGATCGCGACGACCGAGGGCTTGCCCTCGGTCAGGGTCCCCGTCTTGTCGACCACGAGCGTGTCGACCTTCTCCATCCGTTCGAGCGCCTCGGCATTCTTGATCAAAACCCCGGCCTCGGCACCGCGCCCGACGCCGACCATGATCGACATCGGCGTCGCAAGGCCGAGCGCGCATGGACAAGCAATAATGAGGACCGACACGGCGGCGATCAGGCCATAGGCCATCGCTGGCGCCGGTCCGACGAGCGACCAGATGACGAAGGCGGCGATCGCGACCAAGATGACGCCCGGCACGAACCACCCCGAGACCGTATCGGCAAGCCGCTGGATCGGCGCCCGGCTGCGCTGCGCATCGGCGACCATCTGCACAATGCGCGCGAGCATCGTATCGCGGCCGACTTTTTCGCTGCGCATCAGCAAGCCGCCGGTCTGGTTGATCGTGCCGCCGATCAGGGCGGCGCCGACTTCCTTGGTGACCGGCATCGATTCGCCGGTGACCATCGACTCGTCGACCGTGCCGCGGCCTTCGATGACGATCCCGTCGACCGGAACCTTCTCGCCGGGGCGGATGCGCAAGATGTCCCCCGTCGCAACTTCCTCGAGCGCGACCTCCTCGTCGCTTCCGTCGCTGCCGACGCGCCGCGCGCGTTTCGGGGTCAGGTCGAGAAGGGCGCGGATCGCGCCGCTCGTCGTCTCACGTGCCCTGAGCTCGAGCACCTGTCCGAGCAGCACCAACACGGTGATGACAGCGGCCGCTTCGAAATAGACCGCGACCGACCCGTCGGCGGCGCGAAAGGCGGCCGGGAAGACCTGCGGCGCGAGCGCCGCGATCATGCTGTATCCCCAACCCACGCCCGTCCCCATCGCGATAAGGGTGAACATGTTGAGGCTCTTGTTGCGGACCGAATGCCAGGCGCGCTCGAAAAATGGCCAGCCCGCCCACAGCACGACGGGGGTTGCGAGCGACATCTGGATCAAGTTGCTCGTCTGGCGGTCAAGAATCGCGTGAAGCCGGGTCAAATGGCCGCCCATTTCAAGCGCGACGACGGGAAGCGCGAGCAGGAGACCGGTCCAGAAGCGTCGCCGCATGTCGCGATATTCCGCGCTCGGACCGCTCGCGGCGTCGGGCATGACGGGCTCAAGCGCCATCCCGCAGATCGGGCAGCTCCCGGGTCCCGGCCGCTGAATCTCGGGGTGCATCGGGCAGGTCCAGATCGCGCCTTCGGTCGGCGCGGCGGCGTCTGCCGCATGCGCCAGATAGCGGGCGGGTTCCGCCTCGAATTTCGCGCGGCAGCCCGCGCTGCAGAAGTAATGCTCGACGCCTGCATGGCGCAAATGGTGGGGCGTTGTCCGGGGATCGACCGCCATCCCGCAGACCGGGTCGATCGTGCCGGCTGTCCGCTCGGGTGCGTGAAGATGTTCCTGCATCTACTGGCCTCCTGTTCCGCCTGGCGCCGTTAAGCGACCGGTGCGCATCACGGGCATCGAGCGCCTTCTCCGATCGCCGCACAATCTACCATACGCAGCCCGCGCTCCTGTCCCTCGATATTCTGGAGAGGCTACCGGGAACGTTTTGACAAAGGATCCGCGACAATCCTGTGCCAGCGGTCATCGTCACGCGGGGTCGAACGGCTCCAGCATCCCGAACCATGCGACGAGCGCGAGGATCGCGAGGCCGGCCAAGGCTTCGAGCATCAAGCTAAGGCGCATCGCACGCGCGGCGCTGGCAGGATCGATATCGGGCTCGTCGAGCGCGCGTCCGAGCGCGGGGGTGAGCCTCCAGCGATTGGCGGCGGCGAGCCCCAGCATCGCGGCGAACAGGATGAGCTTAAGCGCGAGAAGCTGGCCGTAGGGCGAGGCCATCGCCTGCACGATATTCGCGGCCCCGACGATCATCTGGCCGTTGACCAATCCGGTCGCGGCGATCACGAAAACGCATATTGTCCCGACCCGCGCGAACCGGTCGAGGCTTCGGGCGGTCAGTGCGAGATGGTCTCGGGCGACGGGTTCGGACGGACGAAGCAATAGAAGGAAGCCGGCGATCGCCCCCAGCCAGACCGCGGCGGCCTGCATATGAAGCGCGTCGCTCGCGCGGTGAATCCATCCGGCGGTGCCTTCGCTCGCGCCGGCATGGCTCGACCAAGTTAGCGTCGTAAGCGCGACGGCCCCGGCGGCGGCGACGATCATCGCCGCCATGTCCGGATTGCGGGCGATGCGGAAAGCGCCCGCCGTCGCGACAAGCAGGGCTGCCATGCGCACGAGCCAGGCCGTGCCGACATCGGTCTCGCGCACGAGCGCGACGACCATTGCCAGGTCGGTGGCGACGAGCCCGACCCCCTGCATGCTGGCGGTCAGGACCGCGATGCCCAGGAGCGAGAGGAGCAGCGCCGCGGCGCAGAGCCACGGCAGCGGCCGGGCGACGATCGATCCCGGCCCGGAATTCCGCCGATCGCCGGGCTCAAGCGCATGGAGCGGGAAAGCGGCAAGTCCTGCGATGAGCGTCAGGACCGCGAACAGCGCGAACCGGACACCCATCAGCAAGAGATCGACCATGGCCTTACTTCACGGTGAAGCTGAATTCGCTTCCCATGCGGTGCGTATCGGCGCCCGCAGCCGACCATTTGACCTTGTAGGTGCCGGGGACGAGCGCGCGCTTGGCGGTAAGTGTCAGCGACTTGCCGTCCTTGCCCATCGTCGACGTTGCGGCAATCTTCATCGGAGCGTGATTCGCCATGCCGGGCATGCCCGTCATCACCAGTTCGGCTTTCACCGTCGAGGCGATCACCTTCTCGTTGAAGCGGAGGCTGACCGAGGTGACCTTCGAGACGGTCGCATTGGCGGCCGGGGTCGAGCCGACAAGCTTGGTATGTGCGCTCGCCGCGACGGGGGTCAGAAGCAGCGCAAGCGCGGCGGTTGCAGCGGGGAGAAATGACTTCATTATAAAAACCTCCAAATTCGGGTCTGTCCTGCTAATACGCAAGGCGGCGGCACGGCCCTCAAATTTTCGACAAGACTTTGTTGGATTATTTCTGAGGGGTGATGCGATCGTGCGCGTATACTGTTTGGAAGGACTGGCGGGAAAGGCCGATGGACGAACTCCGGATTTTGAATGAAGCGCCGGTTCCGGCAGCGCTCGAATCGCTCGACGAGCGTGTGCTGTCCGCGCTCGCGGGACGGCAGCGCGAGGCGTCAGCAGTGCGGCGCATGATGGCGATCGCGGCCTTTGTTTCGCTAGGCGGCGGCTTCGTCGCCGGCAGCGCGATTGTGCCCCCCGCCGTTGCGGCGAGCCCGCTCACCCCGCTCATCCCGGCGACCCCCCTGGCGCCCTCGGCTTCGCTGGATTCGCGTTGATGAGTTCGTCGCGCCGCATGCTTTTGTTCGGGCTGGTCGCATTCCTCGCGGCTATCGTCGGCGTGTTCGCCGGTCGCCTCATCGTCGAGACGCCGCGCGCGAGCGAGACCGAGCTGCACGCGCTTCTCCATCGCGAGCTTAAACTCTCGCCCGCACAGCAAGCGAAGATCGACACGATCGAGGCCAAATTCGCGGCCCGTCGCGACGCGCTCGAACTCGACATGCGCGCCGCCAATATCCGCCTCGCGCAGGCGATAGAAGCCGAACATGGCTATGGGCCTCGCGTCACCGAGGCGATCGACGAGACCCACCGGGTGATGGGGGAGTTGCAGAAGGAAACGCTCCAGCATCTTTTCGCGATGCGCGTCGTCCTCAACCGCGACCAGGCCGCGATGTTCGACAAGAGCGTGGTCCAGGCGCTGACCGCCGATGCGCGGTGAGTCTCGACCTTTCGCAATGTAGCGACCGCGAGCTCGCCGCATTTGCGCGCGCCGGGCAGCAACAAGCCTATCGGGAATTGCTGCGGCGCTACAAGACGCCCGTCTTTCGCCTGATCCAGAGCAACATCGGCGACCCCGACGAGGCGATGGACTTGACGCAGGAAACGTTCGTCGCCGGTTTCGGGGCCATCGGCCGCTACGATGCCGACCGGCCGTTCCGGCTCTGGATCGCTCGCATCGCGCTCAACAAGTGCCGCGACTGGGCGCGCCGCCGCACGGTCCGGTCTTTCTTTTCGCGCGCGCTGCCGCTCGAAAGTGCTCATGATGTCGCGAGCGACGGGCCGGCGCCCGATGCCGAGGCCGCCGATCGCGCCGAGCTGGACCGCGTTCGCGCCGCCATGGCTCGCCTGCCGGCGAACCTGCGCGAGGTGCTCGTCCTTCGCGGCGTCGAAGACCTCACCCAGGCCGAAACCGCCGAACTGCTTCAGAAGAGCGAAAAGACGGTCGAAATGCGGCTCTACCGCGCGCGTGCGAAATTAAAGGCACTGCTCGGCGAACCAGGTTCGCGCGCGCCGGGCTGATATTTCGCGCGTGGACGCACTCGCAATTTTCGTCCGTCGGATGAGGGGCAAGCGAGCGCGCCGCGTATGAACATTGAGACAAGGCAATATCCGGGAATTTTATGCAGATGGACAGGCGACGTTTCGTGACGGGAGCATTGGGCGGCGGAACCGCGGTCGCGCTCGCTCCCTGGTTTCCGGCTTGGGCGCAGTCGGTGTCGCCCGGCATCGTCGCGCCGCTGCCGACCGTATCGGGCAATGACATCACGCTGCGCATCGCGCGCCAGACGATGCGGATCGACGGCAAGGCGAGCCGCGCGATCGGCATCAACGGCACCGTGCCCGCGCCGCTCGTGCGCCTGAAGGAAGGCCAGACCGCCAAGCTGACCGTCGTCAACGATCTCGACGAAGACAGCTCGATCCATTGGCACGGGCTGATCCTGCCGTTTCACATGGACGGCGTGCCCGGTGTCAGCTTTCCCGGCATAAAGCCGCGCTCGAGCTTCATCTATGAATTCCCGGTCATTCAGTCGGGCACCTATTGGTATCACAGTCACTCGGGATTGCAGGAACAGCTTGGTCATTACGGCCCGATCGTCATCGATCCCGCCGGCGCCGATCCTATCGGCTATGACCGCGAGCATGTCGTCGTCCTGTCCGACCACAGCCAATTGTCGCCCGAGGCGATCTTCCGCAAACTAAAGGTCAATCCCGGCCATTTCAACATGCAGCGCCAGACCCTGTCGGGGCTGCTCGCGGGGAAGGACCAGTCGCTGAAAGAGCGCGTCGAATGGGGCGCGATGCGGATGGACCCGACCGATATCGCCGACGTCAACGGATCGACCTACACCTTCCTCGTCAACGGCCACGGCCCGCGCGACAACTGGACCGCGCTCTTCAATCCCGGCGAGCGCGTGCGGCTGCGGATTATCAATGCTTCGGCGATGACGATCTTCAATGTGCGCATTCCGGGCCTCCGGATGACCGTCGTGCAGGCCGACGGCCTCAATGTCGTTCCGACCGATATCGACGAGTTCCAGATTGCCGTTGCCGAAACCTATGACGTGATCGTAACCCCGATCGAGGACCGCGCCTATACGCTCGTCGCCGAGGCCAACGACCGTTCGGGCATGGGCCGCGCGACGCTCGCGCCGCGCGCCGGCATGGCTGCCGAGGTGCCGCCGCTTCGCGAGAGGCCGCTCGCGACCATGAAGGACATGGGCATGGGCGACATGTCGGGCGGCTCGATGGCGGGCATGGATCATTCGGGTGGCGGCAATATGGGCGCCATGGCGATGCCTGCTAGCGACCCCGCCTGTCCGCCCGAACATGCCAAGATGGGCCATTGCACGCCCGCGGGCGACGGCGGCGCGATGGCAGGCATGGATCATGGCTCGGGCAGCATGCAGCACAGCATGCGCGACTTCAGCGTCGCGCCGCAGGTCAAGCGCGACCCAAGCGTCCAGACTATCTCGCCGATGCCCACCGACCGCATGGGTGAGCCGGGTCAAGGGCTCGAAAATGCCGGACACAAGGTGCTCACCTATCACGATCTTGTTGCGCTCGAACGCAATCCCGACCTGCGCGCGGCGGAGCGGTCCCTCGACATTCACCTCACCGGCAACATGGAGCGCTTCATGTGGTCGTTCGACGGCGTGAAAATGTCCGACCATCACGAGCCAATCCCGTTCACCGAGGGCGAGCGCGTGCGGATCAACCTGATCAACGATTCGATGATGAGCCATCCGATCCACCTGCACGGCCATTTTTTCGAGCTGGTCACGGGCAAGGGCGACCGCTCGCCGCGAAAGCATACGGTGCTCGTCCAGCCGGGCGGGACCGCGAGCTTCGATTTCACCGCCGACGCCCTCGGCGACTGGGCGTTCCACTGCCATATGCTCTACCATATGCATGCGGGAATGATGCGGGTGGTGAGCGTCCGCCCGAAGGAGGGCGCGGCATGACCCGGATCGCGCTCCTGCTCGCGGGCCTCGCTCCGCTCGCCTTCGCGGCGCCCGCTGCGGCCCAGTCGATGGATCATTCGATGCACGGCCAGGCGCCCGCGCCGAAGCCTGCCCCCACGCCGTCGCCAGCTCCCGTCGCCCCGCCCGCGCCCGGCAGCGAAACGCCGGCGGAGCCGATGGATCATGGCGCCATGCAGGACATGAGCGCCCCGGTCGAAACGCAGACCTGCGCGCCCGAACATGCGGCAATGGGCCATTGCACTCCCGAGCCGGCGCCCATGGAAATGAGCGAACCGGAAGGAGGAGCGATGGATCATGGCGCGATGCCGGCGTCCGATCCCGACTGTCCGCCCGAGCATGCGAGCATAGGCCATTGCACCCCGAAGGCCACCGCCGCGATCGAAGCCGGGAGCCGCGCCAGCGGCACCGACTTGCCGCCGGGCGACGCCACCGCGCCCGCGCCCCCATCCGACTGGTATGCCGACCGCATCTATCCCAGGGCCGAGATGGAACACTCGCGCCACGAGATGATGATGGAGAATGGCGGACAGACGATCGCCTTCATCAGCTTCAATCTCGCCGAATATCAGGCGCGCAAGGGTCGTGATGGCTTTCGCTGGGATGGCGAGGCCTGGTACGGCGGCGATATCAACCGGCTGACGATCAAGAGCGAAGGCGAGGGCGTCTTCGGCGAGGGCATCGAGGGCGCCGAGGTGCAGGCACTCTACAGCCGCGCGATCGGACCCTATTTCAACGCGCAGGCGGGTATCCGGCAGGATCTGGGACCAGGGCCCGACCGAACCTATGCGACGATCGGCTTCGAAGGGCTCGCGCCTTACTGGTTCGAAGTCGAGGGCGCGCTGTTCCTTTCGAACAGGGGCGATCTGCTCGGACGTCTCGAGGGCTATTACGACCAGCGCATTACCCAGAAGTTGATCCTCCAGCCGATGGCCGAGTTCAATCTGTCGGCGCAGGACGTCCCCGAAAGCGGCATCGGTTCCGGGCTCTCCGACGTCGAGCTCGGGCTTCGCCTGCGCTACGAGATCGTCAAGGAGTTCGCGCCCTATGTCGGCGTCGAATGGGCTCGCAAGGTCGGCGATACCGCTCGCTTCGCGCGCGCCGCGGGCGAGGCTGCGAGCAGCGTCAGTTTCGTCGCGGGGGTGCGGGTCTGGTTCTGACGCGGGGCGGGCGAACGGACAGGAGAAGGACGGTGAAATCAGCCTATCGCAGCCTGGCGTGGCAAACCCTTGTCAGCGCCATCATCATGTATCTGGTCATGTTCGTGATGATCGATCGCCTGTCGAGCTTCTACAACAATCTCAACATGGCCTATATGACGCTGATGATGGTCGCCCCGATGGTCATCCTGATGATCGCCGCCATGCCCGGCATGTTTCCCCACCGCCGGCGCAATTTCGTCATCCTGGCCTGTTCCGCGCTCGCTTTCCTCGGGAGCTTCGCGCTCATCCGCACGCAGACGACGATCGGCGACAGCGCCTTCCTGCGTTCGATGATCCCCCATCATTCGGGCGCCATCCTGATGTGCGAGCAAGCGAAGCTGACCGATCCCGAAGTGCGCGACCTTTGCCGCGGAATCATCGCCGGCCAGAAAGCCGAAATCGACCAGATGAAGCAAATATTGGAGCGCTCATGACCTCGCGGGCGATATGGAGCCGGCGCCGCCTCCTGGGCGTCATCGCCGCAGCGGGCGGTGCGGCGCTGGCGGGATGCGACGCGAAATCCGGCCCGGAACCGGGGCCCTCGCAAACCGCGAAACCCGCCGCTCGCGACGCGGACAAGGCAATTCTCGTCTACCGCGATCCCGAATGCGGATGCTGCGAGGCGTGGGCGGAGATCGCGCGCGGTGCGGGCTATGCGGTGACGGTCGAGAACCGGGCCGACATGGCTGCGGTGAAGTCGCGCTACGGCGTCCCGGCCGACCTCGCCTCCTGCCACACCGCGATCGTCGCGGACTATGCGATCGAGGGCCATGTGCCGATGCCGCACATCGCGCGGCTCCTGCGCGAACGACCCGATGCGATAAAGGGCCTCGCCGTACCCGGCATGCCGCGCGGCTCGCCGGGGATGGAAATGCCCGACGGCAGCAAGGACGATTTCGAGGTGATGGCGTTCAGCGCCGAAGGTCGGGCGACGGTATTTTCGGCCTAGCCGAAGCGCCCCATCGTCAGGCGGAAAGTTTTTAAAAAAAATGTCATCCCTAGTGAGGGGTAGATGCTTCGGATGCGTATTATATGGACCAACTATACGCTGCCAATTTGCGGCTAAGATATTGATCTTAAACGTAAATTTTTGTTGACCTGTATATACATTTGATGCTCTCTGAGGTGGGTAACGCAACCAAAAGGGGGTTTCGCGATGAAGATCAGGACAGTTTTGCTCGCCGGCGCAGCGGTTTGTGCGGGCATTTCCGCACCAGCATTCGCGCAGGCCGAGTCGGCACCCGAAACGGGCGCAGAAAGCGCGACGAGCGGCAGCGACATCGTCGTGACCGGGTCGCGCATCCGCCGCCAGGATCTCGCCGGCGTCGGTCCGGCGACCGTTGTGTCCGCCGAACAGATCGAAAATACCGGCGTCGTCAACATCGAGACGGTGCTCCAGCGCTTGCCCGCCAACGCCGGCTTCGCGGGCAACCAGACCTCAGCCTATTGGGCAAACAATGGTTACGGCACCGCGCAGGTGAACCTTCGCGGTCTCGGCATCAAGCGCACCCTCGTCCTCCTCAACGGCCGCCGCCTCGTCGCGGGTGGCACCGGCGCGAACTCTTCGCCCGACCTCAACATGATCCCGGTCGCCGCGCTCGCCCGCACCGACGTCCTCAAGGACGGCGCCTCGGCGATCTATGGCGCCGACGCGATGGCGGGGGTCGTCAACCTCGTGACCCGCACCGACTATGAAGGCCTTGGCCTCAGTGTGCGCCAAGGCCTCACCGAAAAGGGCGACGGATCGGATTTCACCGCCGATCTTTTGTGGGGCATCCGCAACGATCGTGGCGGCTTCATGGCGGCGGTCACCTATCAGAAGACCAAGGCGGTCAACATGGCGACACGCGCGCCCTGCTCGCTCGCCGAAACGACGCCGGGCCAGTTGTCGTGCGTCAACAGCGCCTCGACGATTGGCGGTCGTGCGGTGCTGCCGAACGGGCAGCAGATCAACTTCAATCAGGTGCTGGGCGGCAACGGCAATTTCTTCGAGCCGTACAGCGCGGCGAAGCATAATTTCAACTCGAACCCGTTCCTCAACGCGGTGAGCCCAGTGGAGCGTGTCAGCACGGCCTTCTTCGCCGACTATGACATCACCGACAATATCGAGGCGTTCGGCGAGTTCCTCTATACCTTCCGCAAGTCGAACCAGATCGCGACGCCCGGAACGCTTCGCAACCTCTCGATTGCGGCGAGCAATCCTACCAATCCGACGGGGCAGAATATCGTCCTCATCCAGCGCCGCCTCGCCGAGCCCGGCCCGCGCCAGTTCTTTCAGGAAACCGATACCTGGCAGGGCACGTTCGGCCTGCGCGGCAAGCTGTCCAACAATTGGGGATGGGAAGTCGCGGGTGCGTTCGGGCGCAATACCGCGGTCGACGGCTCGACCAACATCGCCAATCTGGAGCGTGTCCGCAACACGATCGACACGACCAAGTGCAGCCTTGCGGCCGGTGCGACGATCCCCTGCGCCGACTATCTCGGCTTCGGCGACCTGACCCCGCAGGTTCTCGACTATATCCTGTTCACGTCGCGCGATCGCGGCGGCAACGAACTGGCGACGGTCACCGCCGACATCAACGGCGACCTGTTCAAGCTGCCCGCAGGACCCGTCTCCTTCGCGGCGGGCGTCGTCTATCGCAAGGAGAAGGGCTGGCGCGATCCCGATCCGCTGACCGTGCTCGGCATCGCGAATACCAACCAGCAAAGCCCGATCTCGGGAACGAGCATCGCCAAGGAAGCCTATCTCGAACTGTCGGTGCCGATCCTTGCTGACAAGCCCTTCTTCCAGTCCCTCACGCTCGACGGCGCGGTTCGCTACTCGAACTACGACCTGTTCGGCAGCGACTGGAACTACAAGGGTAGCGTCGACTGGGTCATCAACGACAGCTTCCGCCTGCGCGGCACCTATGGCACGGGCTTCCGCATCCCGAATGTCCCCGAACTGTTCGGCGGGGTTTCGGAAGGCAATCTGACGACGACCGATCCTTGCTCGCGCTATTCAACGAGCGGTAATGCGACGCTGATCGCGAACTGCCAGGCGTCCGGCGTTCCGGCGAACTATGTCCAGCTTGGGACGACAATCCTGACCACGGTCGGCGGCAACGAGAATCTGCAGCCCGAAAGCTCGACCACCTGGACAGTCGGCACGGTGGTCTCGCCGAAGGGGCTGGTCCCCGGCCTGTCGCTCACCGCCGACTGGTTCGACATCAAGATCAAGGACGCGATCCGTGCGATTCCTGGGTCGACCAAGCTGTCGATCTGCTATGCGAGCCAGAATCTGTCGCATCCTTTCTGCGACGATTTCACCCGCAGCCCGCTGACTGGCGAGGTCACCTTCCTGTCCGCGCAGCCGATCAACACCGGCCGCGAGGAGATGAACGGCCTTGACCTTGGTCTGGTCTATGCGGGCGGTATCGGCAGCGTGAACATCTCGCTCGACGTCAACCTGACCTATCTGAACAAATATGTCGTCCTGCCTTTCCCTGGCGGCGCACCGATCGATTTCGACGGCTTCATCGGCGGCGGCAACGGCGGCTATTCGAAGTGGCGCGGTTATGGCGTGCTGACCGCCGAGAAGGATGGGATCAGCGCGACCTGGTCGACGCAGTGGATCGGCAAAGCGACCGACTTCAACGCGTCGCCCGGCGAAATCGGCTACAGCACGCCCAACGTGTTCTACCACAATCTCCAGGTCGCTTTCGAGATCGACGAGAAGACGCGGTTCCAGGTCGGCGTCGACAATGTCTTCGATCGCAAAGCGCCCTATATTCAGAGTTTCACCGATGCGAACACCGATACGATGACCTACGACCTGCTCGGACGGCGCTTCTACGTCGGCTTCCGCACGGCTTTCTGAGAGCAGGGGCATGGCAATCCGTTGGCCACTGTTCGTCCGGCGAACGCATAAATGGCTGGCCCTCGCGGTTGGCGTCCAGGCTCTGCTCTGGACACTGACGGGCTTTTACATGGTGGTCGTTCACATCGACACCATTCACGGCGATCATCTGGTGCGCTCCCCGGTGACCCAGCCCTTCGACCTCGACGGCCTCGCAGCGCCGTCGAAGGTCGTCACGGCCGCGCCGGGGGTGTCCGAAATTCGTCTCCAGCGCCTTTTCGGTCAACCGGTCTGGCGCGCCGAGACCCCTGAAGGCGCGCGCCTGTTCGACGCGCGTTCGGGTGCGCCGCTGCCTGCCCTGACCGAGTCCCAGGTCCGCGAACAGGCACGGCGCATCTTCACCGGTGACGGCAAGATCGTCTCGGTGCGACTATTGACCGAGGCACCTCAGGAAATGCAGGCGCGCAAGCCGCCCTATTGGCAGGTCGAGTTCGAAGGCTGGAACCGTCCGACGCTCTATCTTTCGCCGACGACCGGCGAGCTCATCTCGCGCCGCCACGCACTCTGGCGCGTGTTCGACTTTGCGTGGATGCTCCACATCATGGATTATGATGAGCGGACCAACGTCAACAACCCGCTGCTGCGCGTCGCAACCTGGAGTGTCTTCGCGATGGCGCTTTCCGGTGCGTGGCTACTGATCTGGTCGTTCAAACGCCGCAAGAGGAAGCAGGCATGAAACGCATCCGGCTGACGCCGCTCTTTTTTCGGCGCATCCACAAATGGGTGGGGCTCATCCTTGGCCTCCAGTTCCTCCTTTGGGCCTTGAGCGGCTCGGTGATGGCGTTGCTCGACAAGGACAAGGTCGGGGGACACGGCGGCGGGATGAGCCACGCGCATGCCCTGCCCGCGGGAGAGTATTTTGACGTCGCCGCCTTGCCGCGCGGTGATCCCGTATCCGGGGTGGTTTTGCGCGATCTTGGCGCTCGACCGATCTACGAGCTCCGCACCACCAAGGGCGTGCGGCTGGTCGACGCTACGAGCGGCGAGGATATTCGCGTCGATGAAGGGATGGCCCGCGAAGTCGCATCGATGATGAACGAGGCACCAATCCGCAAGGTGAGCGTGATTGCAAAGCCCAACCTCGAATCACGCGACCATGAAGGTGCGATGTGGCGCGTCGACTTTGCCGACGCCGAGAATAGCAGCGCCTATGTCTCGCTCGATACGGCGCGCTTCCTCGTGATGCGCGGCGATACCTGGCGGACCTGGGATTTCTTCTGGATGCTCCACAATATGGACTATGTGAACCGGAAGAGTTTCAACCACCCGCTGATCATCTTCGTCGCATTCGGCACGTTGTGGTTGTCCGGGACCGGATTCTATCTGCTCTTCAAAAGCTTCAGCCGCGCCGATTTCCGCTGGCTGCGCCGTCGCCGCAAGCCCATCGTTACCCGCAGCACGGCCTGAGCCGTCAGTCCCCGACCGCGAAGGCGGCTGAAAGCTCAAAGCGTGTGCCGGGATGGGAGAGCCAGGCGTGCGACACCAGTCGACCGCTACTCCAGGTCTGCCGGGTCATGCGCAGAATCGGTTCCCCCTCGTTCAGACCAAGCACGCCGCGGGTGCGCGCGTCGGGCATTTCCGCGCGGACGCGGTGCTCGACCCGCTCGAGCGGCGCAGTGCGCGTCAGATATTCGTTGGGCGTCAACTGCGTGAAATCCAGTGTGCCATAATCGGGAGCGGCGGATGCGAGCACGAACCGCTCTTCGAGCTGGATCGGGAACTCGGCCTCATGGTGGACGATGATCGAGTGGAAGATCCTCGTGCCCACCGGCACTTCCAGCAGAACGGCGGTGTCGGCGCTGGCCTTCTCCTCGACATTCTGGATGACCCTCGCCCGGTAGTCATGGCCGCGTCCCCGAATTTCCTCGGCGATATTCCGGATCTCGATCATATGACCGATCGGCTTCGGCTCGGCGATGAATGACCCGCTGCCGGCGCGGCGCACGATGATACCCGCCGATTGCAACTCGCGAAGCGCCCGGTTTGCCGTCATGCGCGAGACATCGAACTGTCCGACGAGTTCCGCCTCTGACGGCACTCGGTCGCCCGGTTTCAGACGACCGTCGCGGATGGCATCATGGATGCTCTGCTTGATCGCTGCGTAGCGCGGTGGGGCATCCGATAAAACGCCGTCGGCAGACCGCTGGGCGATGTTCGAATTCAGTCGAGGGGTAAGATCCATCACCCGTCTATACAGGTGAAACCATATAGATTCCAAGCGTTCCAGACTGTCTTGAGGTAAAACTAGGCGCCGTAATTCGAAGCCACCAAGTCGCGCTTCCGTAGGACGCCGCCCGATTCAGTCACATTTTGACGCGGATTGCCCGTGTAAGGGCGATGCCCAGGCGCATCTGAAGCCCGCCGGTCGGTGCGAGCGCCGCAGCGGTCACCGTCCGGCGTCCATCAGGACGATGTCCCAGCCATAATGGCCGGGTGCGCCGAGTCCGGCAACGGCGCGCTCGGCGCTGCCACCCAGATCCCGATACAGGGCGTCCTTGCTGTTCGACGCATCATCGTCGGAGAAATACATCTGGGTAATCAGGCGCTGGTGTCTGCCCCTCACATCGAAGTGGATGTGCGGGGTTCGGCGGCCGATCGGCGAATCATAGGCGGCGGGCTTGATCGTCGTGATCCGCCACTCGCCCCGCGCGCCCGTCCGGATCGAAGCGAAGCCCTGAAAGTCGGGATCGAGCGGGTTCGCGGCACTGTCGTTCGGATGCGCATAGCGACCGAGCGAATTGCACTGCCAGATTTCGAGCCGCGCGCCGCTGACCGGATGGCCGAAACGATCGAGCACGCGCCCCGTCACCTGAATGACATGGCCCTCCGCGCGTTTCTTGTGCCCCTTGATCCAGGTCAGGTCGGCGTCTTCCTCCGCAAGCCGCTGAACCGGATAGAAGGGACCGATCGTCTGGAACGGCGTTGGGTCAAGCTCGGCAGCTCCAGCTCTGGAAGCCGTTATCGCCGCCAGCGCGAGGACCGAGCCGCCGAAGGCCCGGCGCGAGAATTGGGTGTCAGTCATAAAAATATCGCTCCTCGGTGATCTGACCGCCGCGCACGGTGTACAGGGCGATTTCGGTGAAGGGCTGGCGTTCGCCGCTCGCGGGATCGACCAGCACCATGTCCAGAAACAGCGCGAACTGGTCGCCGGTGACGAAGGGGCCGTCGATGCCGATCTCGTCGATCCGGGCGCCACCGAAGCGGGCGCTGCGCTTGATCCGCGTCGCTTCGATCCCCGACACCGCCGTGCTGATGCCGCCGGGTAAAGCCGCGGGTTCGATGCTGGTCACGTCCGGCGACCAGTAACGGTCCCCGGCGGTTTCGAACGCACCGTCGCGCAGCAGTGCCGTAAAATCGCGGGCGATGTCGTGGATAGATGCCATCACCACCCCTTTCAAATGGCGGCGAAGCGGAGCGCGGCGGGCGGCGCGGGATTGACGCGTCGCCTGCCGTGTCTCCGCACCGGCCCACCTATTTCAGGATCAGTTCCTGATATTCGATGCTGCCGAGTTGCTCGCGCATCTTGCCGCGTTCCGCGCTGGCGGCGCCGGCGGTGCGGTCGGTCTGCGACAGCATGGCATTGACCTTCTTGTTGAAGGCTTCCTGCTGCGCGGTCGTCAGATAGTCCTTATATTCGACGATCAGGATCAAGTCGGGCTCACCGGCTCGCGCATTGTTGGTCGCAAGCACATGATAGTCCACGACAATGCCTTCGGCCTTGCCCAGTTCCTGAATCTTTTTCCAGCTGGTGGCGAGCCAGTCCATATAGTTTTCGAACTGGCCGGGCAGCACGTCGATCCGGCCTGCATTCCAAACCGTGCCCGGCCTGTAGCTCGATTCCTGCGCCATCGCGGGCGCGGCCTGCGCGGCGGCGATCAGTATCGCAGCCCCGGCGAACAATGTTTTCATCTTCGTCATCGTCTCTTCCCTCCAATCTTCCCGTCCGGGATCGGGCGGGCGTCTGCAAAAAAACTAGGCCGGCACGGCGTCGGCGGGCGCGCTGTGCCCGCGCAGCCGGTGACGCAGCACCAGGATCAGCGCCGACATCAGCAGCGCGACGACCGAAAAGACGACGAGCGCGAGCTCGAAGCTGCCCGTCGCATCCTTCGCCGCACCCCAGCCATAGGGCGCGAGGAAGGCGCCGATCTGCGACAGCGTGTTGATGGCGGCCGCCCCGACCGCGAGCTCGCGCACATGCAGCGCCTCGGCCCAGCCCGACGATGTCAGCATCGGGATCGCGAAACACACGGCCGCGAAAGCGAGATAGGCGATGCAAGTCAGCAGCGGTGACGGCGACAGCCCCATGACCAGCACCGCGGCGGCAAGGACGATCCCGCACCGGAAGGCCGCGCCCCAGCGGTCGCCGTTCCGGTCAGCATGGTTGCCAAGGACAAGGATCGCCGCGGCCCCCAAAAGACCGCCGAGCGCCACCAGATAGCCGATCGACTTGGTATCGAGCGCCGTCGCCTCTAGCAGGATCAGCGGCGCATTCAGGATGACCGTCGTGATGACGGCGATCAGCAGAAAGCCGATCGCGCCCAGCAGCAGCACGCGCGGATTGCGAAAGGCGCCCAGCACATCGTGGCGGGCGGGGGCGCCGATCCGCGCCTGTTCGCGCGCCAGCTCGGTCTCGATCCACGCCTTTTCGTCGGCTGTGAGCCAGGCGGACGTCGCCGGGGCGTCGGGCAGATAGCGCAGCACCACCAGCCCGAACACCACGGTCGGCAGGCCCTGGACCAGGAACAGCCATTGCCAGCCGTGCAGCCCGCCGGTTTCGTCGAGCGCGAGCAGCCATCCCGACATGCCCCCCATCGCGACCGACGCCAACGGCGAAGCGATGAAGAAGCGACTGACCGCGCGGCTGCGATGGCAGGGCGGAAACCAGCCGGAAAAATAGAAGATGACGCCGGGGTAGAATCCGGCCTCCGCCACGCCGAGCAGGAAGCGGAGCGCATAAAATTGCATCGGTGTCGCGACGAACATCATCGCCGCCGACAGCAGTCCCCAGGTAATCATGATCCGCGCGATCCATCGGCGCGCGCCAAAGCGCACGAGCATCAGGTTCGACGGAATTTCGAACAGCGCATAGCCGAGGAAGAACAGGCCGCCGCCCAGTCCGTAGATCGTGGCGCTGAACCGCAGATCCTCGTTCATCTGCGTCGCCGCGAAGCTGACGTTCACGCGGTCCATATAGGCGAAGAGATAGGCGATCAGGATCAGCGGCAGGATGCGCCAGAACGCCTTGCCCATTGCGGACCGTCCGATTGCCGATACGTGCCTGTGGTTCGCCGCCATGACATGCTCCCCGGCGCAGACACAGGCTTCCCGTCGCCGGAGCCGGAGTAACCGGCCCGCGCCATGCGCCTTCAAAATGTCTGTTATGCCCGCTGCGGACTTTGCATTTCCGTAGCGTCAGCCGTCAATCGGCCCATCGTCAATAAAGCGTCAAGCGCGCGTCAATTCGGCAAGAGGGGTGATGTTTCCAGACGATTGCTGGGCGCAGGGAGCAGGTCGGGCCAGCCATATTTGTCCCAAGCGGCCGCCAGGCCGATGCGCTGGGCAAAGGGAATGAATTCGGGATGCTGCCAGATCCGCCGGATCGGATCGACATCGGCCCAGATCGACAGCAGGCAGAGCGTGTTCGCGGGCGAGATTGCATGGCTAACGGCCTCGAACAGCCGTTCGGGGTAGCCCATGAAGATCGCGGGCAGGACGATCGAGGCGTCGGCGGGGTCGTGCAATTGCGTCTGCATCATGTCGAGCATCGCACAATAGGTCGCGCGATCCTCGTCGCGGCCGCTGCACACGCCTTGCGCCGCGACGTGCCAATAGGCGTCCATCATCGCGGGGGGCATCGGATCGGTCCCGGCGGGCGGGAAAATGACCTTGTTCAGTAGCATGCGGGTTTGCTGATATTGCTCGACGGCCAGATCGTGCTGCCCCGACGCGGCGGTGGCCACCGCGAGCCACATCGACGGAAAGCCGAGGTCGACCATGCGCTGTCCCGCCTCGATCGCTGCGTCGATATCCCCCAGGTTGAACCGGCCGACCGATCGCAGGTTGAACTTGCGGCCATCGACCGGGTCCTGATCGATCGCCGCCTCGACATATTGCATCGCTTCGGTAGTGCGTCCGCAATAGAGCAGGAACGAACCCAGCCGCATGCAGACCGCCGGATTGTTCGGTTCGAGCCGATAGCCCTGGAACGCCAGATCGAGCGCGCCGACGACGTCGTTCTGCGTCCACTGGTGAACGCCGAGCAGCGAATAGGCGTAGCCAAGGCCGGGGGCGAGTCCGATCGCAGTGCGCGCGCAATCGGCCATGCGTTCCGATGCTGCGCGACGATCGAGGCAGGGGGTGTAGACCGCGATCAGTTGGTGCGCCTCGGCCAGCGCGACCCAGGCCTCGGCAAACTGCGGGTCGAGCGCGACGGCCTGTTCGAGCAGATCGACGGCCGTCTCCAACAGCCCGTCGCCAAACACCCGCGCGCTCAACGACCGGCCTTGCAGAAACAGGTCATAGGCCTTTTTGCTGCCGGTCATGCCGCGTGCCGGCGGCGGCGCCATCGCGATGCCCAGGACATTGCCGACCGCATTGGTGACCGCCTGCGCCACGGTCGCCTGCAACGCGAATATCCCGTCGAGCGATCCGTCGTACCGCTGGGCCCAGCTTTCGAAACCCGTCGCCCCGTCGATCAGGTGGATATGGACGCGCAGCCTTTCGCCCTGTCGCTGGACCGAACCCTCGACAAGGTGCGAGACGCGCAGGGCTTTCGCGATGTCGGGCGGGGCCAGCGGCGAATCCCGGAAATGGAAGGACGAGGTTCGCCCGGCGACCAGCAATTGCGGCACCTGTCCCAGCGCCGTGATGAGTTCCTCGACGACGCCGTCGGCGAAATAATCGGGGGCACCGCCCCCACCGACCGATTGGAAGGGCAGCACCGCGATTCTCGTCCGTCCGCCGCCCGCCGCCGCGGCCGGGACGGGGGGCGCTTCGGGACCGCGAGCGGACCATGCGTCGCGCAGCCGCGCGGACGTGTCGCGATCCCCGGCCCGCTCCAGCGTGGCCAGTCCGGCCTCGACCGCCGCATGCAGCCGCCGCTCGGCATCGCCGCTGCGCCGCGCCAGCCACTGGTTGAAGGCGGCGCCGAAATCCATCTGGTCGAGGATCGGTTTCGTCCCGATCGCGTCGATCTGCGCGATCGCCGCAGGAAAATCCCCACTCGCCAGCGCGCGCTCCAGCGCCGCAAGATCGGTCGTGACGGCACCGGGCCGCAGCGCGACGCTGCTGCGCGAGACGTTCAATATGCCCGCTCCGTGCGGCGCAAGCAGCTTGCCCAGATCGAGCAAACATTGGCGCAGGCTGGCCCTGGCGTGGGCCTCGAAGCGGCCGGGCCACAAGAGCTTGCTCAGGAAATCGCGCTCGATCACTTCGTCGCCGACAAGGCATAATATGGCAAGCAAAGCCCGGGCGCGGCGGTTGGTAATCGAAATTTCATGGTGATCGGGCGCGCGGAGTTGAAACGGGCCGAACACAGACGCGTAAGCTGCGGACTGGCCACGACATGGAGTCCCCACCTGTTCCATTGCCCTGTTTGCGCCTCCCCACCGCCGCGCAATATTAGCGCAGGCCCGACCGGCCCGGCAATCGCAATTTCCCGCACAGCGGCTGCAGGGGATGATCGCGCCTCGCCCTGAAATCGTGACCGGCGCAAGCGCGCCGGTGGCATGAGCGGTAAGTTCCGGCCTCGGAGGCTAAACGCGGTCCTATTCAACGATCGCTATTACGCGGTCGCCGTCACCCGGTTTCGCCCGTCCCGCTTTGAGCGATAAAGTCGCCGATCCGCTTCTTCAAATACGCTGTCAATTTCTGCCAACGCATGCAGTTCTGCAATCCCGCCACTAATGGTGATATCGAACTCAAGCGATGCCGAAAGGATAGCGATCTCGCTTTGAAGCCCTCCGAAAAAACGTTGCGCTGCTGTGATGTCGCCAGCCAATAGGATCAGGAATTCGTCACCGCCCAATCGCGCCACAAGATGATCGCTACCGGAAAGACGCACAATAGCCGCGGCCAGTTCGACCAACGCGCGATCGCCAGCCTTGTGACCGAACCGGTCATTTATGCCCTTGAAATTATCTATATCGATCAAGGCAATACAGGCTGCCTCTCCCTTGATCGGAACGCGCTCAATGGCTGCATCGAAGCCGGCGCGATTAGGAATTTTGGTGAGGGGATCCGTCATTGCGAGGCGCGCGATCTCCCGCTCGCGCGCTCGCTGCGCCGTCACGTCACGGACAGTCGCAACTGTTCCGACCACTTTTTCGTCCGACATAACCGCCTTGACCGTCGCCTCGAGCGTGCGACCCTCGAGATTGGTGGGAGCGAAATCGGCGATCTGGGTTTCGGCGGGATCGGCAAGGGCGGCGCGGCATAGTTTAGCCAGGACCGGACCGATCTTCAGCGCAAGCTCGTCGATCAAGGCACCGCGGCAGGACCCAGCACTTAATCCCAGCAGCTCGTCGGTCGCTCCATCGGCCCAACGGCAACTGCCGCCATCATCGAAACTGAGGATCGCGTCGGGGGAATGGTCTAGAATCATCCGCAGCATTTCTTCCCGACGCGCTGCCTCGGCCAACGCCTCCGCGCGCGAGGCAACGAGAGCGGTCACAGGCAGTGCTGTCCCGAGCAAAATGGCGAGATAGGACTGGAAGAAGATCGCTTCGAAAACCGGGCCGCCCTGCACCAAGGCAACCGGTCCGAGATGGTAGACTGCGGCAAGCGCGCCGGAAATCCCAACGATAACCACCCCCGCTTGCGTGGCGAGGCGACCTGACCGGAAAGCTAGCAGGAGGAGGCTGCAGAGGGGCGCGAACAAAAGCGGGAGACCGCTTTGGCCGAAGACAAACGCGCTGACGGCTGTGTGAAACAGCAAGAGGAACAGATCTTCTGCGCGCTTTCGCGAGCCGCGCATACGGAGCGCCGATACATAGCTCCCGTCGAACCATGATTTTAGAAAGGGTGTCAGGATAACAATGCCGAGCGCGTTGCTTGAGTACCAACGCTCTAGCGAAGGTAGAAATGCCTCGCCATAGTTCACCCAGGATACCGTCGACCCGGCGATCGCGCCTACTGCGGGTGCAATGAGCCCGCCGCAGATGAGAAAGGTGAATGTCGCACGAGCATTGGCAAGAATCTCGCCTTTTTGCGAGCAACGACGTAATGTCCAGGCCGCAAGAAGAACTTGAGCCATGTTTATAAGGCCATACAAAGTAATTCCCGGCGCCCATTCACGGGTCAGGCCGTTGGCGCCAAGATTTGCTGCCCATCCCAACGCAAGTGCGAGCGGCCAATCCGATTTCGGTCGGCTCAGCAAAAGCGCAAGGATCGCCGCATCAGCTAGCCACACGGTTGCGTGGCTCTTGCCGTCACTCGTGAGAAGGATCGTGCCAGCAGCGAGGGTGAAGTATAACAGCGCCCCGGTCAGTAACAGAGCGACGCGGTGTTGGGCCCGGCGAACCGGCCGAATGGTATCGTTTGATGGCATCGCGACTGCTCAGTGTTGCGGCGCGTTATACGGCAAAGTTTGAGAGCGAAACAGCATTTCGATCATAACGGAGAGACCGGCAGAAAGTTTAACAGGACTGTGAGCATCTTATACGTACCCGCCATGCTTGCTCGACGATCGTTCGCTGCGCTACGGATTCTCCAACTTGCCAATATCGGACTTTTCGGTGCGCCTGGAAGGCGTTCCCATCTCCTGCGGAACATCCAAGGAAGATCAGCTTCGCGGCAAAGTGGCGAGTTCGAGAGGCGTCACCGCGGACTCTCTGCGCTCCGAATAGCGGTCGACGAGCTGTTCGGCGTGGCCACGGATGGTGACACGCCTCGAAGAGGAGACCCGGATCGGCAAAGGCGGGACCCTGGCGGCGCAGCTGTCGCGGCTCGACCTGATCGTGCTCGACGAGCTCGGTTATCTGCCGTTCGCCCGCTCGGGAGGGCAGTTGCTGTTCCACCTCATCAGCAAGCTTTATGAGCGCACCAGCGTCATCATCACCACGAACCTCGCCTTCGGTGAATGGCCGACCGTGTTCGGCGATCCCAAGATGACCACGGCGCTGCTCGACCGCGTCACCCACCACTGCGATATCGTCGAGACGGGCAACGACAGCTGGCGCTTCAAAAACCGCAGCTGACAGCCACCTTCGGCGCCTTCAAAAATCTATCTTGCGCTGCGCGCGCCTCCGGTCGGGCTACGCCCGCCCTCCGCCGCACGCAGCGCAAGGCCATCTTCAACAAACCAGCATCATATCCGAAAAGGGGGTCCCTCTTCGACGCCGATCGGGGGTCCCTTTTGAACGCCGTTTGACAGGTGACGCACCCTTCGGGAAAGGCGATCCGCATTGCAGCGATCTGGGCGTCGATGCTGGCTTCAAATTCCGGCTGTTGGGCGACGAGGTTGCGGCGCCATTCGTCAATTATGGCCGGTGACCAGCGCGCGCGGAACAGCCCTGCTTCGGCGAACCGGAGCAGGGCGTCCCTTATCCTGAACGGATAAAGCACATTCGCGTCAAGAACGACGACGAAACGGTCGGCTAGGCACCTCAATCCGCATCGAACTCCTGGCCGAGGCGCTGGAGGTCGGCGAGCGCTCCGCTCCGTTCCACATCCCGCTGCGCGCGGAACGCGAGTACGTCGCTCGCTCGAACGCGCCGATGCGATCCCACCTTGTGGAACGGTATCTTCCCTTCGCTCAGCATTGAAACGAGAAAGGGGCGAGAAACATTCAGAAGGTCGGCCGCCTCTTTCGTGGTCAATTCCGCCCCATAGGGAACGAAGGTCACCATTTCGCCGCGAGCGACATGCGTCAACACGTCGAGGACCAGCTGTCCGAGCGCCGGCGGCAAGTCTACCTCGGTCCGGTCGCCGTTTCGCTGCACGGAAAAAGGCAGACCCTTAGGCGTAAGCGCCTTCGCAAGCGCGCGCGCCGCTTCCGATGCCTGTCGCACTTCCGTCTCTGTAGGGGGCCGCTGGGAAAGCTCCTGATCGCTCATATCATTCTCCTCGCTGCCGGGCTCGGCCCTATATAAGATCAAATCCATAAATGCAATAAGTGAAATATGTGCAATAAACGTAAATGCGCATGTATGGTTGCTCAAGCGCCGAGATTCCGAGCTGTCAGGCTCGGATCGCATGCGATGATCACGCTTGCCGCTACGACGTTCGCATCCCCGCAGCGAGCTTGGCTGGATGCCCGCGAACAAATTAGTTGCGTGGGTTACAATGTGTTGCCCTGCTGCATCATGGCCACAGATTCCGTTACGGCGACCTGCTTTCCTCTGGCCAGCAGGCTAATTTCCGATATTGGCGAAGCGCGACCTGAATGGAGGGCTCCTCCATTTTTACTACGGCGGCCCTCTCGGGTCGCCGTTTTTGTTCGGCGGGTTTGCGCCTCATGTCGGTCGTTGCGACGGGTACCGCGCACCGCCTGAAAGCGGACGTCAAATTTCCTCAGGATCACGGCAACGCAGTTACATATTACTCCCGCTTGTGGCGCCCCAATCACCAGTGGCCGCCTGACCGCTAACGGCCAGCTCCGTCGCTTGCCATCGCTCAACGCCATGAGACTGGCTGCCGTTTTGGCGCTTTCATACAATCGAGAATCGGGACGTCGCGCTAATTGCGCTGCGCGACCCAGAAGAGCTCTTCCTCGAAAGGGGACGGAAATCTTCATCTTGCGCCCGCCGGTTTCATTCGGCGGGCGCATTTTTTAGCTGAGAGCGCAAGGTTAGCGCGCGGTTCGCTCGATCAACTTTCGTAGCAGGTCCCAGAGGTCGTGCTCCTCTTCGATAGCTGAAAACTGCCGTTTCAGCGTGGCAAGCCTCACGAGGGAGTCGGATTCGCCACGGCGGTCGCGAGGATCAATTTCGGTTCGAAAGGCGAGTTCGGTTACCAGGGATGTCACGAATGTCGCTGCGTCCGGCAGGCCCATATCTTCGAAACCGGCACGGGCGGCTGCCCAGCTGAGAACCTTGGCATTTGCGGGTGCATGATCTCCGGACCCAGGCGCCATGTAGGAGATCACCGCTGCGGTGTTCCAGATCTTGCTCTCTACCCTAGACAGTGTCTCTCCGCTGTCGCTTTCGATCTTTTGCCCAATTGCTGCGAGTGTCGCTTTGAGGCTGGCAGATTGCGCTTGCGTTGCCGGACGATCTGGAGCCTCTCGGTTGCACAATCGCTCGATCAACAGGCCCATCAGCACAGCGGCAACACCGGTACGAGATCGCCCACATTTGCCGTGGGAGCGTGGGCGGGGCGGCGAACGAGGCAATCGGCGAGACCGAGCATGGCCTGTCCCGACGCATCCTGGCGATCGCAAATGGCGGCGCCCTCGTAGGATAGCGATGCGCAGAGAAATGCCTCGCGCGGTCCATTTGGCGGGATCGGCCTTGTCGAGTGCCTGAGCTGCCAGGGCAGCGCGTCCGATATCTTTCCTCCGGACAGGCCCGCGATGAGCGGCGCGAGGAAGAGCGAGGCGACGGTAAAGGCCGCAGTCGGGTTTCCCGGCAACCCGAGAACATGCGTTTGTCCCAACCGGCCATACCAAACCGGCTTGCCGGGTTTGATGGCGACATCGGCAAAAGCGACTCCCAGTCCGAGTGATGCGAAGGCCGACCGCCCAAAATCGCGGTCGCCGCGTGAGGCGCCGCCGATGACGACGACCACGTCGGCGGAGGCCTCTTGCTGCGCTTCGGCAATCGCCTGCTCATTGTCAGGAAGTCGGAGCCTCGCGACGACATCTGCACCTGCCAAGACGCACATTTGCTCGATTGCCCCGCTGAGACTGTCCGGGATCGCATTAGGCATCCGCGATGCGCACCCCGGCGCGAGGATTTCGTCGCCGGTCGCGACCAGCAGGATACGCGGACGGCGCCATACTTCGACCTCCGAATGGTCGGCGGCGGAAGCCACGACCCGCCGCGCCGCCGTCATCCTCGTGCCCGCAGCGAGGAGCTCATCGCCCGCAACAAAATCCGAGCCGGCCTTCCGGACGTGCGGCTTGCCGAGCGGCGCAGCGTCGAGCGCCACAAGCTCGCCGCGATGCCGGCAATGTTCGATCATCACGACACGGTCGCTACCATGAGGCAGGGGTGCGCCCGTCATTACGCGCCAGGTTTCTCCCGCCGAGATTGCACCCGGCTTGGCGCCGCCCGCGTAGCTCGTGCCCCTCGAACGCAAGAATATAGTGCCGTTCTTCAGGTCGGCGTCGCGGACCGCATAGCCGTCCATGGCCGCGCAGTCGCGCCGCGGGGCGTCGATCCGCGCAAGCACCGGTGCAGCGAGATGGCGCCCGCCCGCATCGGCCAACGCGACGCTTTCCTTGCCGAGGGGACGGGCATGCGCGGCGAGGATCGCCAAGGCCCCGTCGAAATCGATGGAAGCCGCGCAAGCGCCGGATGTCAGGATGGTCGCATGCTTACCCATGCATCTGTCTCCCGTACGCTTCCGAAATCGCGAGCTCGGAGGTGCCTTGATCGACAACCTCGCCGACCAGGATCAGCGTAGGCGCGTCGGCCGCGAACGACCGGGTCGCAAGCTCGAGCAGGTCGAGCCGCGTTGCCAGTCGGCGCTCGTCCGGGCTGCTGACGTGGCAAGCGATCATCACCGGGATGTCGCCGCGCATGCCGGCGCGCGTGAGCCCGCGCATGATCTCGCCGGCGGCGTCGCGCCCCATGTAGAAGGCAAGGGTTGACCCGCCGTTGGCGAGCGAGGGCCAGTCGATATCGAGCGCTGCGCCGTGCCTGCTATGTGCGGTGACGAACCGCACATCGCGGGCGACGCCGCGGAGCGTGAGAGAGATGCCGGCAGACGCTGCGGCGGCGCACGCGGTGGTGATGCCCGGGCAGATGCGGGCAATATACCCGGCTTCGCGCAAGGCGGAGAGTTCTTCGGTCGATCGGCCGAAGATCGAGGGGTCGCCGCCTTTCAGGCGTACCACGCGCTTGCCGGCGGCCGCCGCTTCGACCAGCATCGCGTCGATCGTGCGCTGGTCTTTCGAATGGCGGCCCGATCGTTTGCCGACGCTGACCATCTCGGTCCTGGCCGGGATAAGCGCGAGCACGCCATCGCCAACCAGCGCGTCGTAAAAGACGATGTCGGCGCGCTCAATCAATCGCACCGCCTTCATCGTCAGAAGCTCCGGGTCGCCGGGGCCGGCGCCGACGAGCCACACGGTGCCGCTCGCGAAATCGTCAGGCTGCATTGCTGGTCTCCTCGGCCAGGATGCGCGCGAGCGCGGGACGGCAGGAGCCGCAGTTGGTTCCGGCACCGAGCGCGCCGCCGATCGCGGCGACGTCGGCGAGTTTCTGGTCGCGGATGGCGGCGACGATGGTCCTCAGCCCGACGTCGAAGCAGACGCAGATGATCGGGCCGCGGTCAGCTTGGGCTCCCGGGGCACGGCCCGCGAGCAGCGTTGGCGCGACCTGTGGCGCCGATAGCTGCGCGATCAGCCAGTCGCGGGAAGGCAGTTCGCCGGTCTCGGTAACGAACAGGGCGCCCGACAGACGTCCATTCGCGACGATGGCGATGCGCTTGGTGCCGCGTGCAGCATCCTGCGCCTCGATCCGCTCCCCCTTGGGAAGCAGCGCTTCGATCGCCTTGAGATCGCCATTGCCGGCCAGCTCCCACATGACGCCCGCAGGAACCGCGACTCGTGTCGCCCACAGGCAGCGCGGCGCGCTGGCCAGCTCGCGCGAGAGGAGCAGAAAGCCGCGCCACCTGGGCACCACCGCGGCGATCGACGCCGGGGTGCGCTTGAACCCCGGCTGGCCCGACACGGGATCGACGAGCGGGCGCGGGAGCAGCCCGGTGCGGCCGCCGCTTGCCGTGCGGTCGGTCCAGTGGATCGGCACGAACAATTCACCGTGGCGCTGACCGGAGTGAAAGGCGACGCGGTAGAGGCTGTCGCCCTGCGGCGTCTCGACGCGCGCGAGCCCGCCGTCGGTGAGGCCGAGGCGGGAGCCGTCGTCGGGATGGATCTCGACGAGCGGCTCCTCGCGGTGACGCGCCAGTTTCGGGGCAAGGCCTGTGCGCGTCATGGTGTGCCACTGATCGCGGTAGCGGCCCGTGTTGAGCGTCAGTGGCCATTTGGTGAGGGGGGCGGGTAGGGGTTTCTGCGTGATCGGGACGAGGCGTGCACGACCGTCCTCCGTGGAGAAGCGGCCGTCGGCGAAGGGATGATCGCCGCCCCAGCGGAAGGGTTCCATCTCGTCATAGGCGGCGGTGCCGCCCTGCGCCGCGCCGGGCAGCGCGAAGAGGCGTGCGCCGTCATTGTCGTAGGTCGAGAGGCGGCAATGCTCGCGCCAGATGTCGGCGGGGCGGTCGTAGGCGAAGGCGGTCTTCCATCCCATCCGCCGGCCGACCTCCTTGACGATCCACCAGTCGGGCATCGCTTCGCGGGGGAGCGCGAAGAGCGCGCGCTGGCGGCTGATCGTGCGGTCGCTGTTGGTGACGGTGCCGTCCTTCTCGCCCCAAGCCGCCGCGGGCAGCCGGACATGGGCGAAGGACCCGGTGTCGGTCTTTTCGATCACGTCGCTAACGACCACGAAGGGGCAGGCGGCGAGTGCCTCGCGCACCGCATTTCCGTCGGGCATCGATACGGCGGGGTTGGTCGCCATCACCCACAGCGCCTTGATCCGTCCTTCGCCAATGGCGCGAAACAGGTCGACGGCTTTGAGGCCCGGCTTTTCGGCGATCGTCGGTGCGGCCCAGAAGCGCTGGACGCGGGCGCGGTTCTCGGGCGAGAAGTCCATATGCGCGGCGAGCGTCGAGGCGAGCCCGCCGACCTCGCGTCCGCCCATCGCGTTGGGCTGACCGGTGATCGAGAAGGGCGCGGCGCCCGGCTTGCCGATGCGCCCGGTTGCGAGGTGGAGATTGGTGATCGCGTTGACCTGATCGGTGCCTGCAGTCGACTGGTTGATCCCCTGGCTGAACAAGGTGACGGTGCGCGGGTTCGCGGCGAACAGCTCGTAGAAATGCCTGAGGTCGGCGGCGGGGACATCGCAAATGCGCGCCACCGACCACAGGTCATTCCCCTCTCCAAGCTGGTCCCAATATTCTGCGGGAGCCGCGACGTGCGCGGCCAGATAATCCTCATCGACGATGCCGGTTTCGCGGCAATGCTGGAGCAGCCCGTTCATCAACGCGACATCGCTGCCGGGACGGACGGCCAAATGCAGGTCGGCCTCTTCGGCGGTCTCGGTACGGCGCGGATCGATGACGACGAGCTTGGCGCCCGCCTCGCAGCGTGCGCGGATGCGCTGATAGACGATCGGATGGCACCAGGCGGTGTTTGACCCGACGAGGACGAAGAGGTCGGCGGCGTCGAGATCGTCATAGGTCGCGGGGACGACATCTTCGCCGAACGCGCGCATATGGCCCGCGACCGCGCTCGACATGCACAGGCGCGAATTGGTGTCGATGTTCGCCGTGCCGATGAACCCCTTCATCAGCTTGTTCGCGACATAATAGTCCTCGGTCAGAAGTTGCCCCGAGACGTAAAAGGCGACGCTGCCCGGACCGTGGCGCGCGATGGTCTCCTTGAACCGCTTCGCGACGAGATCGAGCGCCTTGTCCCAACTCGCGCGCTTGGCGCCGATCGTCGGATGGAGGAGGCGGCCTTCCAATCCCACCGTTTCGCCCAGATGCGTACCCTTGGAGCAGAGGCGGCCGCGGTTAGCTGGATGGTCGGGATCGCCCGCGATCTCGACGCTCCGTTCGCCCGTTACCGTCGCGCGGATGCCGCAGCCGACGCCGCAATAGGCGCAGGTCGTGCGGACGGCCTCCGTCATCAGGCGGCGGCCTTCAGCGTGCTCGCGCGGCAGATGAGAACGCGGCCGCCATCGATCTTGACCGGCACCGTGGGTGTGCAGCCCTTGTCGTCGCCCAGCGCCTCGCCGGTCGACAGACTGATCCGCCAATTGTGCAAAGGGCAGGCGACCGCGCCGCCGTGGACGATGCCTTGGCTGAGACGGCCGTGCTTGTGCGGGCAGCGGTCGAGCAGCGCAAACACCTTGCCCTCTGCGGTGCGGAAGACGGCGATGTCGTCGCCGCCCTCGACCTGCACGGTGCGGCTGCCGCGCACCGGGATCTGGTCGATCCAGCCGATGTCGAGCCATTCAGCGGTGCTCATGCCGTTTCTCCCTGCGGAATGAAGCGCGCCATCGGCGCATGATGCTCGGCCTCGGCGCCCTCGGCGCGCTGCGCCCAGGGGTCGTCCTGGCTGAAGCTCTGCGAATAGAGGAAGCGCGCGCGCAGCGCCTCGCGGCCCGGTTCGTCGTCGACGATGCGCGCCACGATATGCGCGAGTCCGACGCGCTCGATCCATGGCGCGGTGCGCTCGAGGTAGCGCGCCTCTTCGCGGTAAAGCTGGATGAAGGCGGCGCAATAATCCATCGCCTCCTGCTCGTTCGCGACCTTGCAGAGCAGGTCGGTGGCGCGCACATGGATGCCACCGTTGCCGCCGACGTGCAGCTCGTAGCCGCTGTCGACGCAGACGACGCCGAAGTCCTTGATCGTCGCCTCGGCGCAGTTGCGCGGACAGCCCGACACCGCGATCTTGAACTTGTGCGGCATCCAGCTGCCCCAGCTCATCCGTTCGATCCTGACGCCGAGGCCGGTCGAATCCTGCGTTCCGAAGCGGCACCATTCGGACCCGACGCAGGTCTTCACGGTGCGCAGCGCCTTGCCGTAAGCGTGGCCCGAGACCATCCCGGCTGCATTGAGGTCGGCCCAGACCGCGGGCAGATCCTCCTTTTTGATGCCGAAGATGTCGAGCCGCTGGCCGCCGGTCACCTTGACCATCGGCGCGTTGTACTTTTCGACAACGTCGGCGATCGCGCGCAGCTCGGTCGGGTTGGTGAGCCCGCCCCACATGCGCGGGACGACCGAATAAGTGCCGTCCTTCTGGATATTGGCGTGGAGGCGCTCGTTGACGAAGCGGCTCTGCTGGTCGTCGACATACTCACCCGGCAGCGCGCAGAGCAGGTAATAGTTGAGCGCCGGGCGGCACGAGGAACAGCCATCGGGGGTCGTCCAGTGCAGCTTCTGCATCACCTCGGGGATCGAGCGCATCGCCTGCGCGACGATTTCGCGGCGCACATCGTCGTGCCCGAAGCTGGTGCATTTGCACATCGTCTTCGGTCCGCTCTGCACATCGTCTCCGAGCGTCAGCGCGAGCAGATTCTCGACGAGGCCAGTGCATGATCCGCAGCTCGCCGACGCCTTGCAGGTGCCGCGCACGGCGTCGAGGCTGTGCGCTCCTTTGGCGATGCACGAGACGACCTGGCCCTTGGTGACGCCGTTGCAGCCGCAAATCTCGGCATCGTCCGAGAGCGCCGCAACGGCCGCCTTAGGGTCCGCGGCGCCGCCTCCCGCGGCGAAGGCCTGGCCGAAGATCAGGAGATCGCGGAGGTCGGACACGTCCTCCTGTTTTTTGAGCAGGTCGAAATACCAGTTGCCGTCGGCGGTGTCGCCATAGAGCACCGCGCCGACGATGCGGTCGCCCTTGACGATCACGCGCTTGTAGACGCCGCGGCTCGCGTCGCGGAGGACAATATCCTCGCATCCGTCGCCGCCCGAGAAATCGCCCGCCGAAAAGACGTCGATCCCGGACACCTTGAGCTTGGTCGATGTGAACGAGCCGCGATAGCCCGTCGGCTGTTCGACGAGCCCGTCGGCGAGGCTGCGGCACATATCCCACAGCGGCGCGACGAGGCCGTAAACCTGTCCGTCATGCTCGACGCATTCGCCCACCGCGAGTACGGCGGGGTCGCTCGTCACCATATGGTCATCGACCTGAATACCGCGCCCGACGGCGAGGCCGGCGTCGCGGGCGAGAGCGACCGACGGGCGGATGCCGACCGCCATCACGACGAGGCTGGCGGGGATCAGCGTTCCGTCCTTTAGCTTCACCCCCTCGACCTTCCCGGTGCCGATAATTTCGGCAGTGTCGGCGCCGGTCAGGATCGTCTGCCCGCGCGCTTCGAGCGCATTTTTGAGCAGCCAGCCGGCGGCTTCGTCGAGCTGGCGCTCCATCAGGGTCGGCATCAGGTGGATGACGGTGACCTTCATGCCGCGCAAGCTGAGGCCGTGCGCGGCTTCGAGCCCGAGCAGGCCGCCGCCGATCACCACGGCGTCGCCGCCCGCATCGGCGGCGGCGAGCATCGTGTCGACATCGTCCATGTCGCGGAAAGCAATGACGCCGGGCAGATCCTTTCCGGGCACCGGGATGATGAAGGGATCCGAGCCGGTGGCGATCAGCAGCCGGTCATAGCTTTCGGCGAGCCCGCTGCGCGTCGTCACCGTCTTCGTGTCGCGGTCAATATGCGCAACCGGATCGCCGGCGATCAGCGCGATGCCATTGTCGGCATACCAGCCCGCATCGTTGATCACGATGTCGTCGAAGCTTTTCTCGCCCGCCAGTACGGGCGACAGCATGATGCGGTTGTAATTGACCCGCGGTTCGGCGCCGAAGATCGTCACGCGGTAGCGGTTCGGATCGCGGGCGATCAGTTCCTCGACCGCGCGGCAGCCGGCCATGCCGTTGCCGATGACGACCAGATGCTCGCGCGTATCGGTTTCAGCCTTGAGGGGGCGATGTTCCATCAGAGCATCCAGTCCAGTTGCAGCCAGAATTTGTCGGTATCGGTGGCGAAAGTGTCGGCGTCGTAGTGCGCGTAACGGGCGGAGGCGGTGAATTTGCCGAGCTTGGCGCTCGCGAGGAGGTCGATCTCGTTGCCGTAGGAACGCGAGGCGCGGTCGCTGCGATAGTCGTGGTAGACCGCCTGCAGCGTCACGGCCTTGAGCGGCCCGACTGCCTTCCAGCCCCAGCCCGCGCTCGCATAAAGGTCGCGCACGCCGTCGGGCGGGGTGGTGAGGAATTTGTCGGCCCAGCCCTGGAACTTGAACCCGGTGGCGAGCGGGGTCTGGAAGCTGGTCAGCGCCGCGCCCTTGTCGGCGCCGAGTATCTCGTACCCGGCGCCGACCCGGGGGCCGCCAAGATCGATCGCGACATCGGCGAGCCAATAGTCGGCGGCATAATCATTGGGGTTGCGGTGCCAGTCGGACTGACGCGCATAGCTGAGCTGATACGCGATCTTCGCCTTGCCGAGCTTCTGGCTGCCGTCGAGCCGCACGCCGTAGCTCTGGCTCGACATGCGAAAGCCCTGCATTACGGCCTCGTCCTGGTCGACGAGATAGGCGAAGGCGACCGCCTTGCCGATTGGCGTCTGGACGCTGAGATTGCCGAACAGATTGTCGCCCGAAACCGCCTGCTGCCGCGCGCCGGCGCCGTCGATGCCCCAGATGGTGCGGACGCTCCATGCGTAGGTCAGGTCGGCCTTGATGCCCTTCGCCGGGGTGATCTCGATGCGTAGCGCGTCGAAGCTCTGGCCGTTCTGGCGGAAAGGCACCGCACCGACGAAGCGTTCGTCGTCGAGCGCGATCCGCTGGCGCCCCGCGGTGAGCGCGAGGCTCGGCGAGGCGTAGCGGATCTGGGCGCGGGCGAGGGCAATATTCTCGGGGTCGGCGACGAGCGGCCGCGTAGCCGGCCCGTGCAGGCCGTCGAAATAATCGTCAACAACTGCAAGGGTGCCCTGACCCTCGACGAGCGCCGACCAGCGCCCGGCTTTCGCCTCGACCCCGGCGCGGAGGCGCAGGGTCAGGGCGTCGGCATCGGCGGCGAGGCCGTCCTGATCGACCTGTTCATAGCGAAGCCGGGCTTCGCCGAGCGGCTTGAGGGTGACGTCCCGGGCGTGCGCCACCCCGGCCGGCGCGAGCGCCAGCAAGATCACAAGGGTGCGGGTCATGGTTAGATCCGCACGCCTTCGGCTGCGCCCCAGGTCGCGCGCCACTGGCCCTTGACGAAGATCAGCGCGACCAGCGCCACGACCGCAAGCCCGGCGAAGATATAGAAGCCGGGGCCGAAGCTGCCGCTCCACTGTTTCGCAAAGCCGAGCGAGGAGGCAAGGTAGAAGCCGCCGACGCCGCCCGCCATGCCGACGAGCCCGGTCATCACGCCGATCTCGGCAGAGAAGCGCTGCGGCACAAGCTGGAACACCGAGCCGTTGCCGGTGCCAAGCGCGAGCATCGCGATCACGAAGAGGCCGAGCGCGGCGGGCAAGCTATCGGCTTGCGGTACGCCCGCGAGAGCGAGCGCCGCGACGACGAACACCGCCATCAGCGCCTTGACGCCGCCGATCCGGTCCGCGAGCGCACCGCCCATCGGGCGCACCAGCGATCCGGCGAAGACGCACGCCGCGGTGCAATAGCCCGCGATCACAGGGGTCAGGTGGAACTGATCGGTGAAATACACCGGAAGCGAGGCGGCGAGCCCGACGAAGCCGCCAAACGTCACCGAATAGAAGGCCATAAGCCACCAGGCGTCGGCGGTCTTGAGCGGCTGGAAATAGTCGACAAGCTTCTTCGGCGCGGGCGCATTCGGCGCATCCTTCGCCATCGCGAGATAGATGAAGAAGGCGATCGTCAGCGGGATGCAGGCGAGGCCGAGCACGGCGTTCCATCCGAACAACTTGGCGAGGCCGGGGGCGAAGAGCGCGGCGAGCACGGTGCCCGAGTTGCCCATACCGGCGAGGCCCATCGCCTTGCCCTGATGCTCGGGCGGGTACCAGCGGCTCGCAAGCGGCAGCGCGATCGCGAAGCTGGCACCGGCGAAGCCGAGGATGACGCCGAGCGCGAGCGTGCCCGCGAAACTGTGGACACCGAAGGACCAGGCCGCGAACAGGCCGGCGATGACGATAATCTGGCTGATCGCGCCCGAGCGCTTCGGTCCGATGCGGTCGACGAGCAGCCCGTTGACGACGCGCAGTACCGCGCCGGCGAGCGTCGGGACCGCGACCATCAGGCCTTTTTGTGCGGGCGTCAGTCCGAGGTCTTCGGAAATCGAGGGCGCGAGCGGGCCAAGAATGACCCAGACCATGAAGGCGAGATCGAAATAGAGAAAGGCGGCGATCAGCGTCGGCCAGTGCCCGCTCGCCCAGAAGCTCGATTTGGAAGCCGCGGCTCCCGTGGTTGCAGTCGTCATCGTCCGTCCCCTTCGTGTGACGGGCAATAAAAAAGCCGCCAGGACGGCGGCCATGCGGGCGCATCCTGACGGCTTCATTGCCTGTTGGGATTGCGGGGAATGGCTCCCCGTCCGCCTGCGGTTCGATCCCCTCGTTGGAACCGGCGCCGCCTTATCCTGCCCCGGCAGCCTTGCCGAGTGCGTTTAAGCTGCCCGATTCTCGGCTTTGCCGCAAGGGATTATTTCGCAGGTGCAGCATAAGATAGAAAGCTAGGGGAGTTCAGCGAGATAGGCTTCGATATCGTCGGGATCGAAGGCGCGGCCGTCGAAAAAGCGGTCGCTGCCGAGCGTCAGGCGGCCTTGCGTCGAACCCGCGCCGATCGGTTCGTCGAGCCCGCCTTCGAGCTTCGAGCTCGCGCCGGGCAGGGGCGCGCCGGAGCCGGCAAGCGCGGCGCGGTAGACGTCCGGACGAAAGACGCAGCCGGCCGCGGCGGCTTCGGCATCGACGAACGCCATATAATCCCAGCGGACCATCTGCGAGTAGAGCCACGCGGCCTGGCTGCGCCACGGAAAATTGGCGGCCTCGCGATACTGGAACATGAAGTCGGGGTAGTGGATCGGTTCACCGCCGGGTACGAGCCGGATGCGGTCGGTGATTGCGCGCAATACGGCATCGCGCGGCGCGTCGAGATATTCGGGCCGAGCCAAGATGTCGGCGCTTTCTTCGGCCGCACCGGGCTCGATGAAATGCGCCGCTGCCGCATGCAGGGCGCGGACCAGCGCTTCGACCGCGTCGCGGCGTTCGCCCAGAACGGTCTCGCGCATCGCGAGCACTTTCTCGACGCCGCGGCGCCAGATCTGCGCCGTCGCCAGCGCGATGTGGCCGACCCCACGGTCGACCGCGATCGAGTTCCATGGTTCGCCGACGCAGATACCGTCTACTTCGCCGGCTGCGAGCGCGTCGGCGGCGAAGGGCGGGCTGGTGACGACGATCTCGATGTCCTGATCGGGCCGGATGCCGACGCCTGCGAGCCAGTAGCGCAGCATGTAATTGTGGCTCGAATAGCGATGGACGACGCCGAAACGCAGCGGTTTGCCAGCCGCCAGCCGCGCCTCGGCGACCTGCTTCAGCGCCGCGCCGATCCGGGCGGGGTCGCCCAGTGTGTCGGTCAGGCCGGTCTCGGCGGCTAGCTTGGCCGAGAAGGTGATCGCGTTGCCGTTGAGCCCGAGGACGAAGGGCACCGCCAGCGGCACGGGGGGGCGGTCCTTGCCGAGCGTCGTCGCGATGGCGAGCGGTGCGATCATATGCGCCGCGTCGGTGTGGCCATAGAGCAGCCGGTCGCGCACGGTTGCCCAGGTCATGTCGCGGACGAGGTCGATGGCGACGTCTTCGCGCGCCGCGAAACCAAGCTCATGCGCGAGGATCGGTAACGCCGCATCGACGAGCGGCAGGAAGCCGATGCGGAATGTCTCGGCGGTCATTCCATGTCTCCCATCAGCGCTTCGCTGGTGACGATCGCTTCGGCAATCTCCGAGATACGACGATTGGTGCGCATCGCTTGTCCGCGGAGCAGGGCATATGCCTCGGGCTCGTCGATCTGACGCCGCTTCATCAGGATCGCCTTAGCCTTGTCGATGACGCCGCGTTCGGCCAGGGCGTTCTTCGCATCGTCGAGTTCGCGTTGCAGCGACGAGAAGGCGTGGAAGCGGCGTACCGCAAGGTCGAGCACGGGCTTGATGCGCTGCTGCGACAGCCCGTCGACGACATAGGCGGAAACGCCCGCGTCGATCGCCGCGAAAGTGGCCTCGGTATCGCTTTGATCGACGAACATCGCGATAGGGCGTGCCAGCGCGCGCGACATGGCGAAGAAATCCTCGAGCAGATCGCGACTGGGGTTCTCGAGGTTGATGAGAACGACTTCGGGGGTGGCGGCCTCGATCTGCGCGACGAGCGGCCCGGCGGGATCGATGAGGATGAGATCGTCGAGCCCCGCCGCGCGCAGGCCATCGGAAATGATGGCGGCGCGCGTCGTGCTTGTATCGATGATCGCGATCCTCATGATCGCGCCCATACGCTGCAGCGCACAAATCTGCCATACACTTTGTCAACGGCGACATAATCAGCGCCTCAAGTGTCCGCTTGGCGAAATAGGTTTCCCTAAAGCCGACAGTCTCCAACCGGCCATCTGTGTTTTCAGCCGGGAGCGGATTCCCGGAGGATGAGGCTCACCGGCAGCGTCGACGAATAGGTGCCTTCCCCTTCCAGCCGTCGAAACAGATGATCGACGATCGTCGCCGCGATACCGGGGACATCTTGCCGAATGGTGGTTAGCGCCGGATGGGATTGCGAGGCGAGATCGCTGTCGTCGAAACCCACGACGGAGATGTCGTCAGGGCAGCGCATGCCTGCACTCTCAAGCGCGCGGATCGCGGACAGCGCGATGCCGTCAGAGGCCGCAAAGATGCCGTCGAATTCCACCCCCCGCGCGAGAAGATCGCGCACCGCGTCATGGGCCGAGGGTCCCGTAAAATGCGCGGGCAGGACGAAGCTCTCGTCGACCGACAGGCCATGATCGCCGATCGCCTGCCGGTAACCGTCCAGCCGGAGGTCGATCTGCGGCAGTTCGGCGGGACCGAGGAACAGGATGCGCCTGCGGCCGGATCGGAGCAAATGGTCCGTGGCAAGCCGGCCGCCCTCGAAATTGTCGGAGCCGACGGAGCAATAGATTTGATCTGGCAGTTCTGAACCGAAGACGACCAGCGGGCGGTAGTCGCGGGCCGCAAGGTTAAGGGCCTGATGCTGGTCGCTCTGCCCGACGATGATGAAGCCGTCGGCGCGCTGCGACTGAACGAGGCGCCCTAGCCAATGCGCGTCGGGCGAGGGCTCGCGCACGAGCAGGATGTCGTAGCGCCGCTGCGAAATCTCGTCGGCGAGATGTCCGAACAGGCGCAGGAAGAAGGGGTCTGAAATCAGCTGCTCGCGCTCGTGGCCAAGCGGGACCGCGACGGCGATCGTCTGCGTCTGGCTCTGGCGCAGGTTCCGCGCGGCGCGGTTCACGACATAGCCATGCTCTCTCGCCAGCGCCTGGATCGTATTTCGCGTCGCCTCGGGAATGGTGGGATGATCGGCAAGCGCCCGCGACACGGTCGACGAGGATACCCCCGCGATCCGCGCAATGTCCGTCATCTTGACTGCCCGGCCCGACTTTGGGCGCACCTTTTCCAGTTCCATTCCACTCGCCCGTCTGCGTTACGCCATCGATTGCACCGCCGATCAGGCCTGCGCAAGGTCCGGCGTCAAATTCGGTGCCGTGTTGTGATCGGCGTTGCGCGCCGCAAGGCTTTCGAGGACCGCCGCATGATGCGACCGATCGATCCTGTATCGCCGAAGAAAGGGGATGGCCGCGAGCACGACCAGCGCGCCGCCGAGGCCCCATAGGAGACCCACCGACGTGGCGATATCCGGCGGGACGATCCCGCTCGCTTTCGCCGGCGCCACGAACCCGATGAGTTGGAGACCGAGTCCGGAAAGGAAGGCACCGAGACCGGTGGCAGCCTTGGCTCCGACCATCAGCGCCGCGGCATAGAGGGCCTCGCGGCGCACGCCGAAGAGGTGATCATGCTCATCGACCGCGTCGGCGATCATCGAGTAGAAGCAGACGAAGCAGAGCGCGCCGCAGCCGCCGAAGAGCAAGCCGCTGATCGCGACGAGAACGACCGCGATCATCGACCCCGCGGGAATGACGCCGGTGACGGCGAGCAGGGTGATGACGATCTGGTAGACGCCGAGCAGCGTGATCGCGCCGACGACGCCGTCGCGCTTTTCGATGCGCCGCAGCAAGAGGCCTGCGGCGAGGGTTCCGAGCAGCATGCCGAGCGGCAGAACGAGCAGCGGCAGCTGCATATAGGCGGTCGGCAGCTCCCAGAAATAGCGGTACGCGTGAAGGTTGAGCGCCGTCGTCGCGCCCTGGCCGACCAGCACCAGCACCGCGCCGCCGAACATCGGCACGAAGGACGGATTGCGAAACAGCTGTGCCATGTCCGACAGGAAGCCGGTGCCCGTCGCCTCGCCGGGCGGCATCGGCAGCCTGCGCACGGTCTTGAAGATCCCCCCCACGCAGACCGACCCGAACCCGCCGATCAGGCAGGCGGTCATGAGCCCGAGCCACTGGTAGGGCGGCCGGGTCTGGAGCGCGCCGTCTTCGGCGAACAGGAAGCCGAAGGCGGGGAGAAGCGCGGCCGCGGTGCCCAGCACGATGAACAGGGCCCGGTAGGTGCTGATAATCGAGCGCTCGCCATAATCGTCGCTGAGTTCGGCGGTCAGCGCCGAATGAGGGAGCGCGAAAACCGACAGGCCGACACGCAGGACGATGTTGAGCGCCAGCACATAAGCGAAGAGGGCGCCGCCGGCGAGATTGGCGGGGAGCGTGAACAGCAGCGCCGAGGCGATCATCATGGGCGGAAGCGCGATCGTCATGAAGGGGAGGCGGCGGCCCCAGCGCGACCGCCAATTGTCCGAGAGCCGCCCGATGAACGGATCGAGCAACCCGTCGACGCCAAGCGAGATCAGGAAAATGCTGCCGGCGGCAGCCCCCGACATCCCGCATACGGCGGTGAGATAGAAGAGGAGGAAGGTGTTGACGATCGCCTGGACGATGGCGTCGACGGCTTGACCGCTCCCGTAATAAAGCTTCGTCGAAGTGCCGACTTTGGCGCCTTTCGGAAGGTCGGTCGGTCCTGTCATGCGTGCTCTCCACCTACATTCGTTGCCGCCGGGTAACAGAGAGTTGACAACTGCGCAATCGATTGCGTAAACCGCACGCAATCGATTGCGTATTCCATCGCGGATTCGCAGCTTATGGGGAGAGGACCTATGACACGCCGCCTGACCGCCGCCGCCTTTACCGGCATTGCACATATCGCATTGATCACTCCGGTGATGGCGCAAGATGCAGCTTCCACGACGGAAAGCAGTGACAGCGACATCGTCGTGACGGCGTCGCGCCAGGGCTCGCAGTCGCTGATCGACACGCCGCTCGCGATCCAGGCCTTCAGCGGCGAGCAGCTCGAAGAGCGCGGAATCCGCGAGACGACCGATCTTGTGAACTCGATCCCGGGTGCTTCGCCGGGCGAACAGGTCGGCTCGGTGATCAAGACCTTCTCGCTGCGCGGCGTGGGAGCCGCGGGCGGCATCGGCGACTCGCCGATCGGCTACTATATCGACGACGTTCCCTTCGCGATTCCCAATTCGCCGATCGCGCCGCCGCTCCGCTTCATCGATATCGACCGCATCGAGGTCCTGCGCGGGCCGCAGGGTACACTCTATGGGCAGGGTTCGGCAGGGGGCACGATCATCTACCATACGCGCGAGCCCGATCTCGACAATTTCGAGATGCGCGGCGAGGCGACGATCGCGAAGATGGATGATGCGAGCGCGCTGAACTACGGGGTGTCGGCAGCGATCTCGGTGCCGCTGATCAAGGATCGGCTCGCGATCCGCATCAGCGGCGGCTATGACAAGCGTGCCGGCTATGTCGATATCTTCAGCGAGACGCCGGCGACCGGTGGGCCGTCGTTCAAGAATGCCAACGACGTCACCAACCGCGACGTGCGGGCGGTCCTGCTCTGGCAGCCGACCGACGCGCTGCGCATCCGGGCGCAGGCCGCGCACTGGGAACCGCGCCAGAATTATACGCAGAGCATCAACCAGCTTGAGCCTGCCCAGCAGTGGTTCAGCGGAACCACGCGCGGATATGAGAACGGGAATTTCGATCTCTACAGCGTGTCGGTCGAATATGACGCCGGCGCCGCGATCCTCAGCAGTTCGACCAGCTATCTCGATGCCGAATATGGCTATCTGACCGGACAGACCTTCGGACCGCTCGGCACCGGCGCGCTCTTCAACGGTTATGATGCGCGCAGCTTCGCGCAGGAAATCCAGCTTCGCTCGAACGGCGATGGTCCGTTCCACTGGCTGGTCGGCGGTTTCTACCAGAATGCTAAGGCGCTCTTCAGCTTCGATGCCAACTTGACCGCGCTCACCATCAGTGGGTTCAACGATACGCGGACCCGCAACTATTCCGCTTTCGGCGAAATCAGCTACGATCTGTTCGGCGGCAAGCTCGTGCCGCTGGTCGGCATCCGCTATTACAAGGACAATCGACGCTTCGATGCGGACTCGATCCTGACCGGAACGGGCTCGGGGCAAACCAAACCCGACAAGGTGACGTGGCGCGCGAACCTTTCCTGGTTCCCGACCGACGATCTGACCGCCTTCGTGACGGTCAGCACGGGATTCCGGAGCGGCATTACCCAGACGCCGTTCCAGGCCTCGCTGGTCGAGGCCTCGGGAATTCCGTCCTCGATCGCGCTCGCTCCCGATACGCTCACCAACTATGAGGCGGGCATCAAGGCGAAGCTCGCCGACGGCCGCGTCCAGCTCGGGCTCAACGTCTACCGCATCGACTTCAAGGATCTGCAATTCGGTCTCACGCCGTTCGGCGTTTCCGCGTTCGCGAACGTCGGCAAAGCCCGCACGACGGGGGTCGATCTCGAAGCGCGGTGGCGCACCCCGATCGATGGCCTCAATCTCGGCGCGGTCGCCAACTGGAACGACAGCGAATTCCGCGACATCTATCCCGCCGTCACCGCCTCGCTTCCCAACGTCGCCAATGGCGAGCGCCTCTCGAGCACAGCGAAGTATAATTATCGTCTCGATGCCGATTTCGAGCGGCCGCTCGGCAGCGGCGACCTGCGCTTCTTCCTCAACGGTGCGGCCAGCCGCACCAGCAGCCGGGTCATGTACGACGGCTATGTCGTCCGGCCCTACTCGCTCTACAATGCCAGTGCGGGAATCCGCACGGACCGCTGGGAACTTTCGATCTTCGGCGAGAATCTCGCCGACGAACGCGGTCCGTCTTTCGTTCGCAACAGTCTGCTGCTCGCCGGACCTTATCCGCGCACCATCGGCCTGCGCTTGCGCACCACCATCGATTGATCAGGAGGGGCGAGCGCAGCGGCGCTCGCCCCCTCATTTGATTCCGATGTTCGACGGCGCGTCCGTCCGGTTTTCGAATATTTGAGAGTGAAATTATCATGATGGTTCCGGCTCGCTGGACGGGTGATCATATCGAGGCGATCGACGCAGCGCCCGTTCTGCGGGCGCCGCTGCTCAGCGAGGAAGATTTCGCACCGATCGCTCCCGATCTCGGCGTCTGGGACGCCTGGCCTGTGCAGGACGAGGCCGGAAAGCCGATCATCCTGGCCGGTGGCAGGCAGCTGTGGATGGCACTCGGCGCGCCGCGCTTCGCCGACCCGGACGAGCGCCACGGGCATGCACGCATCCACCTGCTGCTGCACAGCGCGGAAGGATGGCGGCACCTCGGGCCGGCCATGCCAGACGGCTTTTCACCCGGTAGCCGCGAATGGTCGGGGTCGGCCGTCGCTTCCGCGGACCTTGCGACCGTCGCCCTATATTTTACCGCTACCGGGCGTCGCGGCGAGCAGATTTTGACCTTCGAGCAGCGTTTATTTTCAGCGTTGGCGACGCTCGACCTGTCGGGCGAGGCACCCAGGCTTGGCGATTGGCGCGAGCTGGAAGAAATCGTCCCGATCGACCTCGAGCATTATATGTCCACCTGCGGCGGCCCGAGCGAGGTTGGGAAGATCAAGGCGTTCCGCGATCCGGCCTTCTTCCGTGATCCGGCGGGAGGCGATGATTATCTGCTGTTCGCGGGATCGCAGGCGCGCTCGCGGTCCGAATATAACGGCGTCATCGGAATTGTTCGCCGACAATGCGGCGAGCAGGGCTGGACCCTCCTTCCGCCGATCGTCAGCGCAGACACGCTCAACAACGAACTCGAGCGACCGCACATCATTTTCCACGCCGGCCTTTATTATCTCTTCTGGTCGACGCAGCGTCATGTTTTTGCGCCGTCGGGGCCTGCCGGCCCGACCGGGCTCTACGCAATGGTATCCCCCGCGCTCTTCGAGGGCTGGCGCCCGGTCAATGGTAGCGGGCTGGTGTTCGCCAATCCCGAAGCCGCGCCGGCGCAGGCCTATAGCTGGTTCGTACTGCCCGACTTGTCCGTCACGAGCTTTGTCGATGACTGGAGCGGCGGCGATGACCGGAACTTCGGCGGCGCGTTTGCGCCGTTCGTTCATCTGTGGCTGGCAGGCGACAAGGCAGGGATCGCGCGATAGCTATGGTCCCTATGAAGACAATCGCCGGCATCGAACTGGGGGGGACGAAAGCGCTGGCTGTCCTTGCCCGCGGGAGCGAAATTCTGGCGAGCGCGCGATTTGCGACGACGACGCCAAATGAAACGCTCGGCGCCCTCGTCGACACGCTCGAAGGGTGGAAGCGGCGCGAAGGATTTGCCGCGCTCGGAATAGCTTCTTTCGGTCCGCTGCGGCTTGATCCGGGTGCAACGGATTTTGGCACAATGCTCGCCACGCCCAAGGCAGGCTGGAGCGGAGCCGATATCGCGGGTGCGCTGGGCGCGGTCGCGGATTGCCCGTGGCGTATCGATACCGACGTCAATGCCGCGGCCCTTGCCGAATGGCGCTGGGGCGCTGGACAGGGCCTCGACAGCCTCTGCTATCTGACGCTCGGCACCGGCGTCGGCGGGGGCTTGCTGCTCGGAGGGCGCCCCGTGCACGGGGCGCTCCATCCCGAGATCGGGCATCTCCGATTGCGGCGCGCAAACGGCGACGAGTTTTCGGGTAGCTGCCCGTTTCATGGCGACTGCATCGAGGGCCTGTTGTCGGGTCCTGCGCTGCAGGCGCGGTTCGGCAGGGCGGGCGAGGAAATACGGGCAGATGATCCGCGCTGGTCGTTTGTCGCGCACGACCTGGCCCAGCTGATCGGTGCTCTTCTGCTGGTAACGAGCCCGCAGAAAATCCTGATAGGCGGCGGGATCGGCATGGGCCGCTCCTTTCTGCTCGAACGCGCCTGGCAGCATGTCGTCGCGGACCTGGCTGGCTATCTTCCCTTCGTCCCGGGCGACGCGGCCGAAGATCTGGTCACGCTTCCGGCGCTCGGAGACCGGGCCGGGCCGCTTGGCGCCGTCGCGCTCGGCGAAGCCGTGTTGATCGATGCCCGAACCAAGGAGGGAAAATTTTGACCAACCGTTCCCAAATTCAGGGCACCGTCGATCCGCAATTCGCGGCGTGCCGCGACGCATTCGAAGCGAACTTCCAGGAGGGCGGCGAACGCGGGGCCGCCTGCGCCATCTATCGTGACGGCCAGCCGGTGCTCGATCTCTGGGGCGGCTCGGCAGATGCCAGCGATCAAACCCCCTGGTATCGCAATACCGCCGTCCCCGTTTTCTCGGTCACCAAGGGAATATCGGCACTGTGCGTCCTGTCGCAGGTCTCGAACGGCAGGATCGATCTCGATCTGCCGCTCGCGCACTACTGGCCCGAGTTCGCGGCGCACGGCAAGGGCGATATCAGTGTCCGCAAGGCGCTCGCACATCAGGCTGGCGTTCCCCTGATAAGCGGACCGATCACGATCGCAGGCCTGGCCGATATAGCCGCGATGGCAGCAAGGCTTGCGGCGGAAGCTCCGCTGTTCGAACCGGGCACGGCACACGCCTATCATGCGATCACCGTGGGCTGGATCACGTCGGAACTGATGCGGCGGGTGACCGGCCAGACCATCGGAGAATGGTTCCGCGCCAATCTTGCTGGGCCGTTGGAACTCAACATACAGATTGGCCGCAGCGGCGACGCGCAGTCGCCCATTGCCGCCGTCGAGGTTCCGGCCGAATATGACACGCCCGAACTTGACCCGTCATCGATCGCAGCGCGCGCGATATCGCTGAATGGCCTTTTCCCCGCGCGGATGAGCGGTCTCGCCGACGCCATGAACGATCCCGCCGTGCAGCGCGTCGAACTGGCGGGCGCAAATGGTGTCGCCGACGCGCGCTCGCTCGCGCGGCTCTATTCGAAGGCGATCGGTAGCGTCGGCCAGGCTCCGCTTGTTTCGGAGGATTGCCTTCGCGACGCCTGTCGTACCGTGTCTTCGGGAACGCCTTTCGGTCAGGACTTCGCCGGTCCGACCTGGGGCGCGGGCCTCATGCTGCCATGGGCGATCCAGCCGATGCTCGGCGAGGGATCGTTCGGCCATGACGGGGCGGGGGGCTCGCTCGCCTTTGCCCACCCATCCTCGGGTGTCAGCTTTGCCTATGTCCGCAACCGCACCGGCCAACCCGGCGTCAGGGACCCACAAGTGTACCGCGTCGTCGATGCGCTGGCGCGCATCCTCGGCCTTTCCATTCCAACTTATTGACGGAGTTTATCGTGGCGCTCGACCCAGTATTGCAGCAACTTGTCGACCAACTGCCTTCCGTGCCGCCGGGGCCCGTCGACTATCCGACGCTTCGGGCGCAGGCTGCCGCGATGATCCCGATGATCGTTGGGCCGGGCGGCCGCATAGACGTTGCTTCGATCGAAGACCGGCAGATCGAAACGCGCGACGCCAAGGTCCCACTCCGGATTTACCGTCCATCGACCGAGCCGACGGGGACGCTGCACTATATTCACGGCGGCGGCTGGGCCATCGGCGACCTCGACACCGTCGATCATACCATCCGCCGGCTATGCCGGGATCTCTCGATGGTGGTGGTGGCCAGCAGCTATCGTCTCGCCCCCGAGCATCCCTTCCCGGCGGGATTTGACGACAGCCTCGCGGCCGCGCGCTGGATTGCCGCCAATCGGTCGTCCCTCGGCGGTGATAGTTTGCCAGCGATCATCGGCGGCGATAGCGCCGGCGGCAATCTAGCGGCCGCAATCTGCATCGCTATGCGCGACGAGCCCCAAGAGGGACGGCCCTTTGATGCACAGCTCCTGCTCTACCCGGCCGTCGACCTCGACGCCGGCGAGAATGACTATCCGTCCCGCGTTCGCGACGCTGATCCGACGCTCCGCCGCGCGAGTCTGACGGTGTGTGTCGCCGATTATGCGCAGGGCGCCGACACCGCCGATCCGCGCCTTTCGCCTCTCAAGGCAGACGATCTCTCGCGCTTGCCGCGTGCGTTGACGGTCGTCCTATCGGTCGATCCGCTGCGCGACGAGGCCGTTGCCTACGCCGGACGCCTGCGAGATGCGGGGGTTCGCTCCGAACTCCTGGAGTTCGATCATCTGACGCATGGTTTCGTGCATTTTGCCGGGATCATACCGGCTGCCGCCGAGGCGACCGATGAGGTCGTCGCGCGGCTGCAAGCTTTGCTGGCGAATGGGTAGACTGCGGCTGGCCGCGATCAGGTTGAGGACATGCTAGATGACAATCCCGGGTTTGATGCAGAACCTGCCGCTCAACATTTCGCAGATATTGCGCTTTGCAGCGACAGCGCACGGCGATCGCGAGATCGTATCGAAGGACTGCGACGGCAAGCTCTTTCGTTACGATTATGCGGGTGCGCTCTCGCGAGCGGCGGCGGGGGCCGAGTGGCTCATGAGCCTCGGGCTCGAACCGGGGGACCGGATCAGCTCGCTCGCTTGGAATACGCACCGGCATTTCGAACTGTTTTTTGCTGCGCCCGGGAAGGGGCTTGTTCTCCACACCGCCAATCCGAGGCTCCCGGACGAACATATCGCATTTACGATCAACCATGCCGAAAGCCGGGTGCTTCTCTATGACGCCAATCTGCACGAGATCGTCGAGCGGCTGAAACCCGCGCTCCATACGATCGAGCATTTCGTGATGCTGACCGGGGATGACTATGATCGGCGCATCGCTGAATTTTCCGGGACAACCCTTTGGCCCGACCTCGAGGAGAACAGCGGGGCCTTTCTCTGCTACACATCGGGCACCACCGGCGATCCGAAGGGCGTGCTCTACTCGCACCGCTCGGTGGTGCTGCACGCGCTTGTCGCCGGTCTGTCGGGCGCGCTCGGTTTCTCTGCCTTCGACGTGATCTTGCCGTGCCAGTCGCTCTATCACGCGACGGCCTGGGGCCTCCCATTCGCGGGAGCGATTAACGGAGCGAAGTTCGTATTTCCGTGCGACAAATTCGACGGAGCGAGCCTGCAAGAGCTGATCAAGTCCGAGGGCGTCACCTTCTCGGGCGGCGTGCCGACAATCTGGACCATGTATCTCGATCACCTCGCCCGCACGGGCGAGGACACGGGGACGCTCGAGCGTGTCGTGATTGGCGGGTCGGCCGTGCCGCGCGCGATGGCGGAGACGTTCGAGACCCAATATGGCGTCAAGGTTCGCCAGATCTGGGGCATGACCGAGATGTCGCCGCTCGGCGTGCTCGCAACGCCGACGCCCAAGGTTGCAGCGCTAGGCCATGATGAAATGAACGACATCATCTGGACGCGGCAAGGCCGGCTCCAGTTCGGCGTCGAGCTCAAGATTGTCGACGATGATGGTCAGGACTTGCCGCACGACGGTGTCGCGGCAGGCAACGTGCTCGTCCGTGGGCCTTGGGTTCTGGAACGGTATTACCGGCAGTCGGTCAGTGCGCTCGACGCCGACGGATGGTTCGATACCGGCGACATCGCCACTGTAGATGCGAATGGCTTTATGCGCATCACCGACCGGAAGAAGGACGTCATCAAATCGGGCGGCGAATGGATCAGTTCGATTGACATCGAAAATGTCGCCGTCGCTTGCCCCGGCGTCAAAATCGCGGCCGTTGTCGGCGTGTTTCATCCCAAGTGGGAGGAACGGCCGCTCCTCGTCATCGAGCGCATGCCCGAATCCGTCTTGGATGAGGAGGCTGTTCGGGCCTGGCTCGAGCCCAGGCTTGTGCGCTGGTGGCTGCCCGACCGGGTCATTTTCGACTACATTCCGCTCACCGCTACGGGCAAAATCGACAAGAAGGCTTTGCGCGGACGTTACGCGGATTGTCTTTCGGTCGCTCCGCTATCAGCAGCCTAGGCGCGTCCGAGGTCGCCGTCGCACGTGTCGCGCCGCCCTATGACGAACGAACATCCGGTATTGGCGAAAGAACCGAGCATGCCCCGCGGTCTGAAACGATCGATTGTTGGAGCGGCGTTGTTACTCGCGCTGGGCGCGACGGCGGTCCTTGGGATCATGATGTATCAAGGCCATCGCAAGCCGGTCGGAAACCCTGAATATGTCGCCTTGGGAAGTTCGTTCGCCGCGGAACTCGGTCTGGGCGAGTTGGCGCCGGGCGCTCCGTTAGCATGCCAGCGGAGTGTCAACGGCTATCCCCAACAGCTTGCGCGGTCTGCCGGTCTATCGCTCGTCGACATGAGCTGTTCGGGCGCGACCGTCAAACATCTGGTGGGTGGCGGACAGTTTTTCCAAGGCCCGCAGATCGCGCCGATCAACGCAAACACCCGGCTGGTAACCCTCACCGTCGGCGGAAACGACATTGGCTACATCGGAAGTCTCGTCTCGGCCGGCTACCGCAATCGCGGCGGTATCATGCGCTGGCTCACAGCCATGTCGGGTGGCGAAACATACCCCGAGCAACAAGATTTCATTGCCGTGCAAAACGAAATCGTGGCGACCATTGCGGCGATACGCCGGCGGTCGCCCAAAGCGCTGGTCGTTGTGGTCACCTATCCACCGGTTTTGCCTGAAAATGGCACGTGCGACGCACTGCACCTCACGCAGCAGCAAGTCAGGTCGTCGCTCGGAGTGGCCGCGAGATTGGCAGAAGCGACGAGGAAAACCGCTCACCAGAGCGGCGCAGTGTTGGTTGACATGGCGACGATCGGAAGCGGCCATGATGCATGCTCAGCGCAACCTTGGACCTACGATCTCGCCCCGCCGGAAGGCGCATCCTTTCATCCGACCAGGGCTGGAGCAGCGGCGACGGCGGAGCAGATAGAGCATATACTGACATCGCGTATGTAGTCAGGACAGTGCGCCGCAAGAGCGTCGTTCAACCGCTAGATGCCGACTAATTCCTGTCCGAAAAAGCGTTTTGCGGATGTCGGTTACACAGGACCGCTTGCATTATTCATTGCCATCATTTGTCGATGTTGTGCGTCAGCTAAGCCAAGCTTCCTCTTCAAAGCGGATGAGGTGGATGGCTCCCGCTCACGGCATCTAGGTGCCAAGATGGGTTGCTGTCATGCAAACCCGAGCAGAGGAGCCATCCGCCATGGAGATTACCACGATCGGCCTGGATCTGGCCAAGAATGTTTTTCAGGTTCACGCAGTTGATGCAGCGGGCGATGTCGTTGTGCGCAAGACGCTTCGTCGTGCGCAGCTTCTGCCGTTCGTTGCGAAGACGGGGCCGTGCCTGGTCGGCATCGAGGCCTGCGGGACGTCGCACCATTGGGCACGCGAGCTGGTCGCGCTCGGGCACGAGGTGCGGCTGATGCCGCCTGCCTACGTCAAGCCTTACGTGAAGCGCGGGAAGAATGATGCTGTCGATGCGGAAGCAATCTGTGAAGCGGTCACGCGTCCGACAATGCGCTTCGTTGCGGTGAAGTCGCGCGAGCAGCAGGCGGCGCTGGCACTGCATCGAAGCCGCAGCTTGCTCGTCGGTCAGCGAACGCAGCTGATAAACATGATCCGAAGTCTGCTCGCAGAGTTTGGGATCGTCATCCCGGAAGGGCGGGATCGAGCGCTGGTCCTGGCACGGCAGATCGTCGACAGCGAGCGCACCCCGGAGGTGCCCGACGACGCAGCAATGATCGTCGGGATGCTCTCGCAGCAAGCACTCGATATCCATGCGCGACTTCACGCGATTGAGCTTCGGCTGGCAGTTCTCCAGCGTAGCGACGAGGTCGCGCAGCGCCTGTCGACGATCCCTGGTATCGGCCCGGTCGGCGCAACGGCTTTGGCGGCGTCGGTCAGCGATCCTCACCAGTTCCGTTCTGGCCGGCAGTTCGCCGCCTGGCTCGGGCTCACGCCGCTGCAAAAGTCGAGCGGCGGTAAGGAGCGGCTAGGACGGATCAGCAAGATGGGGGATAAATATCTGCGCCGACTGCTGGTCATAGGCGCGACCTCATTGGTCCGCCGCGCGAAATACAAGCCTGACACGGCAGACCCGCGCCTTGTCGCCCTGCTGGCCCGCAAGCCGGTGAGGGTCGCCACGGTCGCCATGGCGAACAAGATGGCCCGGATCGCTTGGGCGCTCATGACGCGCGGGCAAGTTTATCAGCGCCATCATGCCCCGATGCTGGCAGGATAATAGAAGGAGCTTGGCTGAGGAGATCAGCCTTACGATGTTGTAAGCGCGATGCGATGTGATGGCGATACCGGTCAGACCGGGAGCCGGGACAACCCATGGACAGTCAAAGGCGCTATAGCCTGATAAGCCGATCGGGACCCGGTTCGCGGACTCCATCAGGGCCAGCAGTCCCTACCGACTGCATCAACAGGCCGGACAGACGACTGCAACCGACCAGAACGCCGAACGTCAATTTATGCTTGCAACGCGGGAGCCATCCACAGAAGACCGTCTCCTTCCGGCCACTAGCAGTCGCACGCTCGTGGCTTTCGCGAATCCCGATACATCTCTACGGCACACGCATGGCTACAAGATCAACAACGGCAGAACGTGTCGAGGCGCTGGTCCGGCGCATGGACGGAACGCCACTCTGCGACGAATGCATCGCGGATCGGCTCGATCTCTCGTCCGTTGCGCAGGCCGGCACCGCAACGCAGGCTGCCGGCGGTGCTCGCGGCTTCGAATTGTTGAAAGCCCCATGCGGCCTGTGCGGCGAACCGCGACACGTCATTCGCTCCAAGAGTTGAACGCCGGGCAGTTGCCGCTGCCGGATCGAGCGCGGCTCGATTGGGCGTGCTCTGGCGCCGGCACGCGGCGCCAGGGGCCGCGCGATGTTCTGGCCGCGCAGCGCACTTGGCTCGCCATCCTTGCCGGGCGGCGGCTGGCCCCCAAGCCCGCGCGCACGCCGCCCGGCGGCGGGCTCGCCAAGAGCGCGTTTCTTGTGGGCGCTTCGCGCCATCCTTTGGCGCTTGGGTCGGTTTGGGCGTTTGAATCGGTCGATCCTCAGCGTTAGGGCGGGTTGATGTTCGCTCTGTTCCTGCTCGCCTCGGTCGTTCCGTCCGGCCAGTCCTTCACATGTACTCCGCTCGCAGTGTGGGACGGCGACGGGCCGATCTGGTGCGCCGAAGGGCCGCATGTCCGTCTCTCGGGCGTCGCGGCGCGCGAGATGGATGGCAGCTGCAGCGCAGGCCATCCCTGTCCCGATGCCGACCCCATAGCGGCGCGCGATCATCTCGCCCGTCTGCTGGGGGAGCCGCAGGGGCGGAACCGGACGGGCCATATTCTTGTTCGCGGGCCGGCCATGCGCTGTGTGTCGCGCGGCGGGGCCGGCGGCACCCGTACCGCCGCCTTCTGCACGTCGCCCCGCTCGGGCGATGTCTCCTGCGCGATGGTCCGCAGCGGTCTCACGGCGCAGTGGGCCAAATATTGGGGCTCGCATCGCTGCGACTGATCGAACGGAATCGGGAGCGGTAGTTGGGAGTGGCCCGCCAATTCTGTCGGTGCCCGTCCCTCGATGGCCGTGAGGGCATTTGTCTCCGTCGCTCGAGGCCTGTCCCTTCCTGTCGCCCTTCTGCGGGCCCGGCTCGCCTCTGGCCGTCAACCCCATGCGGGGTTCGCCCTCGCGTGCCGCTCGGTGACGGCAGCTCGCGGTCCCTTCTTCCGGCGCCATCGGGAAAGTCCCCGAGCAACCGAAGGAGAAAGTTCATGCCCACCATCGCCAATCTCCACGTCAAGGCCGACGGCAGCTTCGAAGGTACGCTGGCCACCCTCAACGTCACCGCGCCGATCGCGATCGTGCCGAATGGCCGCAAGATCAAGGAAAACGAGCCTGATTATCGCATCCTCAGCCGCAAGAACGGATTCGAACTGGGCGCCGGTTGGAAGCGCTTCTCGCAGAGCAACGGCGCCGAATATGTGTCGGTGACGATGTCGGCCCCCGAATTCGGGACCATCTACGGCAATGTCGCCAACGCCCCTGGCGACGACCCGATGAAAAAGGTCATCATCTGGAACCCGCCGGCCTGACGGGATCCCCGGCTCCGCCTTCGGGCGGAGCCGATCGCTGCAAGACATCGAAGGGCGGTCCGACGGGCCGTCCTTTTTGTGCTGCCATAAGGCGGGGGGTACCGGGCTTCCTTCCCGTGTATTCGTTCCTGCGCTTTTCGTTCCGGTCGGTTGGAACAGGACGGACGGTGCGCCGCGCTATGGCGCCATTGGAAGCTCGGTGGGGCCGGGACGGGGCCGTGCGGCTGGGGCGGGGAAGGCGTGGGGCTCTGCCGCATGGGAGCGGGCCATTCCCGCTCTCAATTGCCGCTGATCCCTTGGCCGAGGCCAGGCCTCCTTCAATCAACCCGCTTCGGGGTCCCCACGCTTCGCTCGGGCCGCGGCTGCGCTCGCGGTGATTGCGGCCTGTCCCCGTCCGGCGGGGCGCCTGTCGAGCGGGAATGGCCCGCTCCCAAGGACAGGAGTTGATCCCATGCCGCTTACCACCGCCCAATCGCTCGGCTGGAACCTCGCCCGGACGATGATGACCGTAATCATCCTCGTCGAGACCGGCGCCGGCTATTCGGTCATGCCGCTCGACGAGTTCGACGGCGACCCCGAAACGATCGTCTGCGAATATGACCCGTTCGCCCGCTAACCTCCGGGGATTACGTCCAACTTGGTTCCGGTTCGGGTTCAACCCCGAGCCGGCCTTTGCTATGTCCTTATTGCAGGTTGCGCTGAGGAGGTGGTGGCGGGCGCGTCCGGATGGAGGACGGTCATGACTCTGATGCTGATCCTGGGCGGCGTAGCCATAGTCTACGCCCTGCTCCTGCTCCTTCGCTGTGCGAAATACGCGTTGCCGCTCTTTACCGGCCTCGCGCTTGCCTTCTATCTGCGCGATCATGGCTTTGGCTGAATGACGATATTGGCCGCGGGATTGCTGGCGGGATTTTCGGTCCACGCGTTCGGTCGGTACGTCGCTGGCAGTAGTGCGCCCTTTGCTGTTCGCTTCTGCGTCGTCTTGCTGTTCGCCGGCACGGCCGCGGCTGCAGGATATCAGGCGGGCGGCGCGCTTGCGGAGCTGGCCGACCTCGAGCCATGGGCTGATCGCGGCATTTCCGTCCTTGTCGCCATCCTCACCGGGCTCGCCAGTTGGCGCGATCTGGTGCTGCCGGGGAATGGCATCGCGCGAGCGGAGTTGCAGGCCTAGGTCTTCATTGCCCTTCGCTATCGCCGACTTGCTTGTCGACCGGGCGACACATCCCTCCGCCGAGCCGCATCATCACGGCCTCTCGAAATGCGCCATCTGTCGGCGGGCCGCTTCGCTGATCCGGCCTCGCGCAACCGCGCCGGTCGCGACTTTCTTCCCCCGGCGTGCCGCCGTTCCTCGCGAAACAAGAAAGACGCGCCGGCGCGGTCCTCCGCTTCGCTGCGGGCCTGCGGCTGCCCGCCCGGCCCCCCGCCGACGGTCGATGCGCATCGAGGCCGCGATGGTGCGGCCCGAGCCAAGGAAGGAATGCATCATGGCCAGGATCGGCACGTTCAAGAAAGTCTCCGGCGAATATCGGGGTCAGATCACCACCCTCTCGGTGCAGGCGAAATCGGTTCGCATCACGCCCGAGAAAGACCCCAGCGGCAATGCTCCGAGCCACCGTGTCTTCATCGGCGATGTCGAGGTCGGTGCGGCCTGGGAGAAGCTGACGCAGGATCAGCGCCCCTACCTCTCGGTCAAGCTCGACGATCCGAGCTTCACCGCGCCGATCTTCGCACAGCTCTTCGCGGGCGAAGATGGCGAGCACGACCTCGTCTGGAGCCGCCAGACGCGGCGCGGCGACTGAGCCGCAGGACCCGCCCGGCGCCGCCGGGCGGGATACCCATTTATGGGGATGGGGATTCCCGCCTCTTGGAATTGGCGGTCGTGGCTCGCTCGCCCATTCTGTTGCCTCGGAAGGAGGCGGTCATGGCGCGGAAAGGGAGGCGAGACGATGACCGCCAGCCCCGCCTCGACTTTCCCGGCTACGCCCAGGAATTTCTGCGCCGCAGCCCGGACTATCGCCGCGACTATCAAAGCGTGATGGCGGACCCTGACGCGGGTCCGGCGTTGCAGGAGGTGATGGCCCGGCGATGGGGCCTCTGCTTTCCCGGCCGACCCGCGCATCCCGGCACGCGCGGCACCGGCCTTCTGGGAGGCGGCCGCCTGTCCTTATGTCGTCATGGTCGATGCCGCGGATTCTGCTCTCCCGGACGAGCCGGTTCTCGGCTACGGATTGGGTTCGTGCCTCGCCGAGCGGCGTGTCGCTCACCGGGCCGCGGCGGGCGGGCGCCATTATATCCTTGAGCATGAGTGCGCGCTTCACCGGATCTGGCTGCGCGGCGATCCGGAACGCGCTTCTTTCGCCGCCGTCATCCCGCTCGATGGCATGACCGGGACGCGGCTCCGAGCGGTTCAGGATCTCGATCGATGGCTGCGCGGGGCGGCTCCTTCACCCTCCGCAGCGTCGCCGACCTTCTACCAGGCGCAGCGGCTCGACCTGCTGCTCGCGATACTCGACCTCCGCGAAGGCGCCCGCGTCACGAGCCATGAGGTCGCCTGCCGCCTCGTCTATCCGCGCATGACCATCGGCCGCGGCGCGGCCTGGAAAGCCTCGCCCGAACGGCGGCGGACCCAGCGCCTGATCCGCGAAGCCGAGTCGCTGGCCGCCGGCGGCTACCGCGCGCTGCTCGCGGGTATGCCGGGGCGACAAAAGTAACGTCGGAATTGAGCCGCTCCCCTGTGCGTCCTGCGCCGCGCCATGACGCGACATCGCCCGCCGACCCGCTCTCGAAGGTCCGGCGGCTGGAAGGAGCACCCCATGACGACCGGTCACCCTCCACGCTTTCTCACCACGCCCGAGGCGGCAAGGCGCGTCGGCCTTTCGCACCGGACGCTCGAGAAGCATCGCGTCTATGGAACGGGGCCAGTCTATCGCAAGCTCGGGGGCCGCGTCGTCTACGCGATCGACGAACTCGACGCCTGGGTCGAGCTCGGCCGCCGCACCTCGACGTCCGATCCCGGCAGCGGCATCGTGCGTCCCGCGCGGCGAGAGCCGCGCTGATGCGCCGCATCGATTTCGATGCGGCGCTCGGGTCGCCGGGGCTTTCGCCGCGCAGCGGTCGCGCGATTGCGGCGCCGCCGCAGGGTGCGTCGACCGAGGTCGAACTGACTTGGATCGAAGGCCGGCACGAACAATGGATCCGCTTCGGCCGCGTTGCTGCCGAGCGCATCCTGAGCCGCCGGACACGCGTCGCGGCCTTCCGTCCCGGCGCGGTCTTCGCTTTCGTCCGCTGGACGTCGAACGACTTCGGCACCATCCATTCGAACATCGCCATCGCCCTCGCCGTCGCGCCGGGCGAGTCCCATTCGACGCTGCCGTTCGTCAGACCCGGCGCCGAGATACTGGCGCGGATCGACGGCTGGCCGAAGGTCCAGAAGGCGCTCGAGGCGATCGATGCGGTCGAGGCCGTCGGCATCGACGCCTGCGATGCGGCGCCCGACCATTGGCGCCACATCGGCAACCGGATTGCAGCCGGCCTGCCGTTCCGGCCCTATTCGCTCGAACGCCACACGGCGTGGCTTCGCCGCCGGGCGGTCGGATCATGAACCGCCGGATCCTGTCCTTCACGGTAGCGACCGTCTCGCTTTTCGGCACGCTCTTCGTCGCGGTCGAATGGGCGAAGCCCGCGCCGCGCCTGCTCTGGAATGCGAGCGCCAGCGCGCCGATCGGCCTTTACCGGATCGACGCGGATGCCGCGCCGCGGGTCGGCGACCTCGTCGTCATCGACCCGCCGCCGGCGCTCGCTGGCTTCCTATCCGCGCGCGGCTATCTGCCGCGCGGCGTGCCGCTCCTGAAGCGCGTCGCCGCGATTCCCGGCGCGCTCGTCTGCCGTTCGGGTACCTTCGTCACCGTCGACGGAGCGGGGGCTGCCCGCGCGTTGGCGCGCGACCGGGCGAACCGCTCGCTGCCGGTCTGGACCGGCTGCCGGACCGTCGGGCGCGGCGAGATCTTTCTCCTCAACGCGGCACCCGACAGCCTCGACGGCCGCTATTTCGGGCCGCTGCCCGCTGCCGGGCTGATCGGCACCGCGCATCCGCTTTTCACCCGCTCGAAAGCTGCCGCGCCGCTTCGCAGGCGCGGTGGAGACACCTCTGACGATTCTGCCAACGGCAAAAGGGAGCGCGAAAAATGATCATCGGAACGCTGACCGGAAGCGCTTCGCACGGGTTCTCGGGGATGATCGAGACCCTCGCCTACCAAGCTCATATCACCCTTGAGAGCCTGCCCGACTTCGGCGGCGAAGACGATCCCGATTGGCGCATCCTGGTCGGCAATCCGGCCAACGAAGCCGAAATTGGCGCGGGTTGGAACCGCACTCTCGCGGGCCATCCCTACATCGAGATCATGATCGACGACCCGGGCCTCCCGGCTCCGCTCTACGCTCATCTGACCCAGAGACTTCCCGATAAGCGCAAATATTCGATCCGGTGGATCCGCGGCGATGACGGCGAGTGAGCGCATGCGCCGCCTGCGCGGCAATCGACCCGCATGGCATTGCGCTGCGCTTGTCGGCGCCTTCGTCGTGCAGCCCTTATGCACGCCGGCTGTCGCCGCGGTGCAGCCGGGCGACCATCCCTATGCCGCGCCGGTCGCCGAAGCGGCGCAGCGTTTCGCCATTCCCGAACTCTGGATCTGGCGCGTGATGCACGCCGAAAGCCGGGGCAGGGCGGGCGCGGTTTCGCATGCGGGAGCGATGGGGCTGATGCAGATCATGCCCGGAACCTGGGCGTCGCTGACCGCCCGCCACCGGCTCGGCCCGGACCCCTTCGACCCCCGCGCGAACATCCTTGCGGGTGCGGCCTATCTGCGCGCGATGTGGGACCGCTATGGCGACATCGCGCTGATGCTCGCCGCCTATAATGCAGGACCTGGGCGCGCCGATGCCTATGCATCGGGCCGCCGCGGCTTGCCCGCCGAAACCGTCGCCTATGTCGCGAAGATCGCCCCCGAACTACATGGCGCCGACAGCGTCAACGGCGTTGGAAATGCCGCCGCGGCGCCAAGGCCTTCGCATGGCTGGCGGGATGCGGCGATCTTCGCCGGGCGCCGCGACGACCTCGAGGGTGCGCATTCCGCATCGGCGCCCGAAGCCGCCGCGCCGTCTTCCGCGCCGGCTGCGTCGCTCTTCATTTCGCTCTCCACCGCGCGGGACCGCTGATGTCTCGCCGGTGGATCAGCCTTGCTGGATGCCGCGGTTCGGGAGCAGCAGGATCTTGCTGGAAGGGAAATGGGGGATTGCCGCCGTATTTGGCGAGGACTTGGCGTCGCTCCCGACCAGCACCGCCGCTGCGGCGGATGAGAAACCTTGCGTCGTTCCTGCCAGCAGCGCGACCCTCGCTCCGATCAAACGGAAGCGAAGGAGTCGTGTGATGGAATATTTTACCGGCCTTGATGTCTCGATCGACGAAACCGCAATCTGCGTCGTCGGCGATGACGGCAAAATCGCGTTCGAAACCGCTGTGGAAACCGATCCGGCTGCGATCGCGGCGGCGCTGCGACCCTATGCGGATCGCATGCGTCGCGTCGGTCATGAAGCCGGATCGCTGTCGCCTTGGCTGCACACCGAGCTGCTGGCTGAAGGCGTGCCGGCGGTCTGTCTCGAGACGCGCCATGTGCGCGCCGCGCTGTCGGCGCAGCGCAACAAGACCGACGCCAATGATGCACTCGGCATCGCGCATATCATGCGGACCGGCTGGTTCCGCCAAGCGCACGTGAAGACGGACGCCTGCTACCGAATCCGCTTGCTGCTCGTTCAGCGCCGCAATCTGAAGCGCAAGTTCCTCGATCTCGAAAACGCGATCCGGCACTCGCTGAAGGTGTTCGGGATCCGCCTCGGCAAGGTCAGTCGCGGCGGCATGGAGAAGGCCGTTCGCGAGTCTGTCGCCGGCGACGCGATGACCGCCGGGCTGATGGACTGCATGCTTCGTGCACGCGCTGCGCTGTGGGCTGAGTATCTAACGCTGCACAAGCTGGTCGTGCAGCTCGCGATGCGCGACGAACTCTGCCGGCGCTTCATGGCGATCCCCGGCGTCGGTCCGGTGACGGCGCTGAGCTTCAGCAGCGCGATCGATGACCCACAGCGGTTCCGCCGATCGCGCAATGTCGCGGCCTACTTCGGTCTGACGGCGAAGCGGTGGCAGTCGGGCACATCGATCGATGTGCAGGGACGGATCAGCAAGGCTGGCGATCCCGATGTGCGCCGCGCGCTCTACGAGGCGGCGTCGGCGATGCTCACGCGGTTCAAGGGCATCGACATGATCAAGACCTGGGGCCTGAAGCTCGCGAAGACCAAGTGCCATGCGAAAGCGCGTGTCGCCGTTGCCCGCAAGCTGGCCGTCGTCATGCACGCGATGTGGCGGGACGGCACCTTCTATGTCGGCGATCCGAACGCGTCGGCGGACGATATCGACACCATGAATGCAGCGAAGCGGCGGCGGCTAAGCCGCGCGAACTCATGACCAGCACGGCCATATCGACAGCCGGTTGACGGCTCACGAGCTCAAGGAGGTCCGCGCGAGCGGCAGAGGAATGATACAGACCAAGGAAACGGGAAGCACGATATCTTGCCTGTGGCCGCGCACAGCGGACCACGCGCGATTGCCTGTGAAGTTGCCCCGTAAATCCGATAGCGACATGTGCCGCGACGGTTCGCGCGCCGCTCAAGTGCGGATCGAACACGCCGTCGACGAGCCCGGAGGACTGCACGGCGTATCAAACCTCAACCACTTCGCAGACGATCAAGAACCCGCGTCGAATAGTGCCCGATTACTTGCTATGAAGGAAAGATGGAGATGGCGAAATCTTGCAGAAAACGGGAGCCAAATAGGACCGCAAGATAAAAACCGTGCCAGCTGCGGGCCCGGGATGGTCGGTTTTCGGCGGCTTTGGGCGTATGGCATAGGCAAAATCAGCCATACGGATCGCACAGAGCCCGCATATTCTGCGCCCTTTTCGTATGGCAGGGCGCCCGATGCGGCGTGACGACGGCGATTTCCGGATCAGGCCGGGACGGAGCCGCGATCGCGGCTCGGGTTCCGCGGACAGGGGCAAGCGGCTCGCGGCCCAGGTCCGCAGGGCGGCCGCCCGCTCGGGATATACCCGCTCGCGATCCGGGCGAAGCCGCGGCGGCGGCACCGGGACGCATGGGCGCGGCCGACGGGCTCTGGCCGCGATGCGCAGCCAGCCGGGCAGCCGGCGCGTCACCGTCATGGCGCGCGTGGTCCGTCATCGCGGCGCACGGTTTCGTGCAGCGCCGCTAGCGCGCCATATCTCTTATCTGGAGCGCGAGGGCGTCACCCGCGACGGACGCGACGCCACCATGTTCGATGCCGATGGCGATGCCGCCGACCGCGACGCGTTCGCCGCGCGCTGCGAGGACGACCGGCATCATTTCCGGCTGATCGTCAGCCCCGAGGACGCGGCCGAACTCGGCGACCTTCGTACCTTCACCCGCGATCTTCTGACCGACATGCAAAGGGATCTGGATACGCGCCTCGACTGGGTCGCGGTCGACCATTGGAATACCGACAATCCGCACGTCCATATTCTCGTGCGCGGCGTCGCCGACGATGGCGCCGATCTCGTCATCGACCGCGGCTATATCGCCGCCGGCATCCGCGGCCGCGCCGAGGCCTTGGCGACGCTCGAGCTCGGTCCGCGGAGCGAGCTCGACATTCAGGATGCGCTCGCACGCGAGGTCGATGCCGAACGCTGGACGAGCCTCGACGCCCGGCTGCAGCGCATCGCCGACGAAACGGGCGGGATGATCGACCTGCGCCCATCCGCCGGTGACGATCGGCGCCTGCAGGGGTTGCTCATTGGCCGCGCCGCGAAGCTCGAGGCGATGGGGCTTGCCGAGCGAAGCGGCGCCGGTCTCTGGACTATGGACGCGGGCGCCGAACAGGCGCTACGCGAGGTCGCGGTGCGCGGCGATGTCATCAAGACGATGCACCGGGCGCTCGCCCGCGGCGGCGGTCGCTTCGATCCCGCAGCGCTCGCGCTCCACGAGGGAGCTCCGGACGGGCCGGTCATCGGCCGGTTGGTCGAACGCGGTCTCCATGACGAGCTCGCGGGCAGTGCCTATGCGATCGTCGACGGTGCCGATGGGCGCACCCACCATATCCGCTTCGATGACATGGAGATGACCGGCGACGCGCGGCCCGGCGCGATCGTCGAACTGCGCAAGTGGCAGGACGGCAAGGGGCGCGATCAGATATCGCTGGCGACCCGCTCCGACCTGCCGCTTGCTTCGCAGGTGGTCGCGCCCGGCGCGACCTGGCTCGACCGCCAGCTCGTCGCCCGCGAACCCGTCGCATGCGGCAATGGCTTCGGTCTCGAAATCCGCCAGGCGATGGACGAACGCGCGCGCTATCTTGTGAGCGAAGGACTGGCTTCGCGCGCCGGCGATCGGCTGAGCCTGTCACCGGGACTGATCGACAAGCTCGCCTCGCGCGAGCTTGAGGCCGCGACCGCCGCGATCGCCGAGCGGACCGGCCTTACTGCGAAACCCTCGGCTGCCGGGGAGTATGTGAGCGGCATCTACCGCGAACGCGTCACCCTCGCATCGGGGCGCTTCGCGATGATCGACGACGGGCTCGGCTTCCAGCTCGTTCCCTGGCGCCCCGCGCTCGACCGCCACCTCGGCCAGCATATCACCGGCACCATGTCGCCCGGCGGCACGGTCGACTGGGCGCTGGGCCGGGGCATCGGCATCTAGAAGGACAGCTTCCGCATGAACGACAAGATACTCTGGGGCCAGATCGCCGCCGTCGGCGCGATCGTGATCCTCGCGGTCTGGGCGGCGACGCAATGGACTGCCGCTGCGCTCGGATATCAGCCCGCGCTGGGTGCGCCATGGTTTCGGATCGGCGACTATCCGGTCTATCCGCCGCCGGCCTTCTTCTGGTGGTGGTTCGTCTATGACGCCTACGCGCCGCCGCTCTTCTACCGCGGCGCCATGATCGCCGCATCGGGCGGCTTCGTCTCGATCATCGTCGCGATCGCCATGTCGGTATGGCGCGCCCGCGAGCGGCGGCGCGCCGAAACCTATGGCTCGGCGCGCTGGGCCGATGCGGGCGATATCCGGCGCGCGGGCATGCTCGGCGATGCCGGCGTGATCCTTGGACGCTTTCGCCGGCACTATCTGCGTCACGATGGCGCAGAGCATATCCTCTGCTTCGCGCCGACGCGTTCGGGCAAGGGTGTCGGTCTTGTCGTCCCGACGCTGCTCACCTGGCCCGGCAGCTGTATCGTGCACGACATCAAGGGTGAGAACTGGCAGCTGACCTCGGGTTTCCGGGCGCAGCACGGCCGCGTGCTCCTCTTCGATCCCACCAACATCGCGTCATCCGCCTACAACCCTTTGCTCGAAATCCGGCGCGGTCAGTGGGAGGTGCGCGATGCGCAGAATGTCGCCGACGTGCTCGTCGATCCCGAAGGCAGCCTCGAGAAGCGCAACCACTGGGAAAAGACGAGCCATTCGCTGCTCGTCGGGGCGATCCTCCATGTCCTCTATGCTGAGGAAGACAAGTCGCTGGCCGGGGTGGCGGCGTTTCTGTCCGATCCCCGCCGCGGCATCGCCTCGACGGTGCGGATCATGCAGACGACCGCGCATCTCGGCGAGGCGGGCGTGCATCCGGTCGTTGCCCGTGCGGCGCAGGATCTGCTGAACAAGTCGGCCAACGAACGCTCGGGGGTGCTGTCGACGGCCATGTCCTTCCTCGGCCTCTATCGCGACCCGGTCATAGCGGCGGTGACGGGGCGGTCCGACTGGCGCATCGCCGATCTCGTCACCGGCGATACCCCGACCTCGCTCTATCTCGTCGTCCCGCCCGGCGACATCAGCCGCACCAAGCCGCTCATCCGCCTCATCCTCAACCAGATCGGGCGGCGGCTCACCGAGGAGCTCAATCCCGCCGCTCGGCCGCAGCGCCTTCTGTTCATGCTCGACGAGTTTCCGGCGCTCGGACGACTCGATTTCTTCGAGAGCGCGCTGGCCTTCATGGCGGGCTACGGGATCAAGGCCTTCCTGATCGCCCAGTCGCTGAACCAGATCGAAAAGGCCTATGGGCCGAACAATGCCATTCTCGATAATTGCCACGTCCGGGTAAGTTTCGCGACGAATGACGAGCGAACCGCCAAGCGGATTTCCGATGCGCTCGGGACCGCAACGGAGATGCGCGCCATGAAGAATTATGCGGGGCACCGGCTCTCGCCGTGGCTCGGTCATCTCATGGTGTCGCGTACCGAGACCGCGCGCGCATTGCTGACGCCGGGCGAGGTGATGCAGCTACCGCCCGACCCAGAAATCGTGATGGTCGCAGGCGTGGCGCCGATCCGCGCGAGCAAGGCGCGATATTTTACCGACCCCCGGTTGCAGGCGCGCATCTTGCCGCCCCCGCCTCCCTCCGAGGGGGATGCTCCCCGGCCCGACGACTGGAGCGCGCTTGCGCCTCCGGCAACCCTCCCCGGCGTCGCCGCCGCGCAGGCAGATCAGGACGTCTCGGGTGATCCGGCCGATGAGGAGCAGGAGGAAAGCGAGGCGAACAGCGGTATCCGGCAGGAACCGGCAATACCCGACCATGAAGATATTGCCCCCGTGCCCGGCAACCCGATCGGCGAATTCGACTTCGAGGACCCGGATCGCGACGACGACGCGGCTCGTAAGCGCAAGGCCATCGATGGCGCCATGCGCCGCGGCGCTCGCCTCGCGTCGCAAGACCCCGATGACGGGATCGACCTGTGAGAAAGCCGTCGGTCAAGCGGACCTTCCGGATCGACGCGATCCTGGCGCGGCAGCTCGACGAACGGGCGAGCAGCCGGCGGATCACCCGCACCGACATCGTCGAAGCGGCGCTGGCTTCCTTGCTGACCCCCGACCATGAGGAACGCATCGAGGCTGTGCTGACGCGGCGCCTCGACAGGATTTCGCGCCAGCTCGACCGGCTCGAATGGCATGTCGAACTGTCGAATGAGGCGTTCGCACTGTTCGTCCGCTCCTGGCTCGTCAACAGCCCGCCGCTGCCCGACGCCGCTCTCCGCGCTGCGCAGGCAACCGGCAAGAAGCGATGGGAGGCCTTTGTCGATTCGCTCAGCCGCCGGATGGAGGCCGGGCCGAAGCTCGGGGACGAACTCTCGCGCGACAAGGATGGCGATCATTCGTCGCCTTCGGTGAAATAAGCCATCAGCCGGTGCGCAAGCGGCGGCGCCAGCCGAATGAAGTTGCGCCGCCCGTCGAGCCTGTCGGCCTCGCGGGTCACGAGCCCCGCATCGCAGAGTCGCTGGAGCAGCCGCAAGGCGCTCGTCATCGGCAAGCCCGAGGCGATGCAGAGCGAGCTCGTCGACACCGCCTTCGCTTCTCCCTCATGAATGAAGAGATCGATGAGCATGTCCCAGGCCGGCTCGCCGAAAAGGGGGGCGGCTCCGACGAGCTGGCGGCGCAGCAATCGTCGCCGCGAAGCCCTTTGCGCATTGGCAAGCGCAAGCCTTGCGCCGCGCGCCCTTCGCCACTCGCGTGCCGTGTCGCGCAGCACGGCCGCCGATGACGCCTCGCTGCAGGCCGCCGTCCCGCCATGCAGGATCGTTCGATGGCGGCGGAGCGTCACGACAATATGTTGCAGCACCTCCACATCGAGCGATTGACCGATCGCGGCCAGCCGCTCGGTTGCCGTGATATCGGATCGGCTGGGCGTGGGATCGCCGCTCGGATGATTGTGGACGAGGATGATCGCGGCGGCGTCGAGTTCGATCGCCCGTCTAAATATGGTGCGCGGATAGAAGGCGACCTGTCCGACCGTTCCATGTTGCAGTTGTTCGTCGGCGATCAGTCGGCGGGAGGCGTCGAGAAAGAGAATGCGCAGCGTTTCGTGAGGCAGCGCCCCCATCGAGGCTCTGAGATATTCGAGCAGACGCGGATTGGCGGGGTCGATCCCTCGGCCCGCAAGCTCGGCGCGCAGCGCCTCCGACGTGACGGCGCGTGCGGCAACGATCATCGCCGCGACCGGGCTAAATTGTCCCAGCGTGCGGGCCAGGGCTTCGGGAGACTGGGCGAGAAGACGGCCGAGGGTCTGATGTTCTGCCAGCAGCGTGCCGGCTATGGCTTCGCTGTTGTCCGGATCGAGCGTGGCAACGAATTGAGCCAGGATGGCTCGCTGACTCCGCGCGCCAGCCGATGCTGGTGACGCCAGGTTGCGAGGATGAGGATCGCCGGGACCGGCCACGACGTCGCCACCTGCATCGTAAGATACGCCGCCGGGTGCAGCGCCATGTCGAATGTTCGGCTCATGTGCGCGAGGAGCGGGACCAGATGAAAGACGGCGATGCACATGGGCCAGAAGCGATGCGCAAACATCGCGAGCGCGACGGTGGACCCGGCGCCAAAAAGGTCGATCGCGAGATGACCGGTGTCGACAGTGGTGAAGTTCATCGGCACGAAGATATGAAGGATCTGGTCCGAACCCACCATCGCAACCGCGATCGCCGCCATCACCCGTTCGGGTCCGCCGCCCTTCCACGCGGCATAGCCGACGGCAATGGCCAGCAAAGCGAGAAACAACGCGATGCGCATGTTCCCAAACTTTCATGGTCGTTGCTCCCGGTCAACAACCGTCAGCCTGTTACCCTTTGTGTCGCATCTCCGATCCCGGCGACCGAAGGGCATTCATGAAGATCGTAACCCGCGGTCTCGCGCCCGATGTCGGCGAGTTCGCCATGGATGCGAAGAATGTCCCCGCTGACGTCCACCAAGGCCATCTGCGCTTTCATGAGCCGCCGTATCGTCGCCTGGCCCTTCGTAGCCGGCACTCCGCCGGTGTCTCGCCGCGCGGTCACCACGCTCGTCATCAGCGTCGACACTGCGATGAGCGCGTCGTCGACCCGGACTTCGGCGGCGGGAACGTCGCGGATCAGACGCGCTGCCGTGATCGTAATTTCCTTGGACATGACTTCTCCTCTTCCGGAAGCGGGCGCTCCGGCCGTTGATCGTGGACAGATGAAAGGATCAGCCGGAGATCAGCCGCGTCAGCGTTTCGCCGATCGTCAGCCCTGTCAGGATGAGGAGGATCAGTACGACCAGCATCGTCGCCATGATCCACACTCTGTTCCGACCGGGATGATCGTGCCTCCAGAGACCCTTGAACGGAGAACCGACCGCTACCGGTTGTTCGGTATGTGACGCGCTGTGTTGAAGCGCCATCGCAGCCAGCTCCCCGTTCGGGAAGTCGGATGGCACCAGCCGGGGTTCTTCCGGTAGTATGATCGCGTCACATGGTATCCGGTCATAGATCTGTTTGAGGCGCGCATAACGAAGGGCCGCCTCGGCCCGGTTGGCTGCGCCCAATATGTCTCGCGCGGTCGTGAGCCTGAGATCGACGGCCTGCTTCGAGATATCGAGCCGCCGCGCGATCTGCTTCGATGTCTGATGCTCGAGCAAGAGATCGAGGCACGCACGCTGCTTGTCCGTGAGCCTTGCCCAGCACACGGCATCCTCTGACGGCTGCGACCCCGAATCAGTCATCCGGGCACTGTCGTCAAATTCGCGATTCGCACAAGCCGCCGATCGGAATTCACACTTGCTTGCCGCATGTTACGCGCGCAGCGCCTACGCCACGGCCTGTCTTTCTTTGCCATCCTTCGATCCGGGAAGATCGCTGTTGAATTTGCGCGGCTCGTGCGTCTCTTACTCGTCCCCGTCGCGCCGGGCGCCGTTGCCCGGCCTCATGAAATGGGGATCCCGATGGGCGCAGAACCGATCCGGCTGGAGGCATGTCATCGCAGCGCGCGTATGCTTCGCACCGCGATGGGCGGCGCGATCGCGGAATGGCTTGCCGATCGCGACGTCATCGAGATCATGCTCAATCCCGATGGGCGGCTCTGGGTCGACCGGCTCGGACGGGGCATCGAGGATAGCGGTGAAACGCTGTCCGCAGCCGACGGCGAGCGCATCATCCGTCTCGTAGCCCATCACGTCGGGGCCGAAGTGCATGGCGCGGCGCCGCGCGTCTCGGCCGAGCTTCCCGACGGGGGCGAGCGCTTCGAAGGCCTGCTGCCGCCGGTCGTCGCCGCACCGACCTTCGCCATCCGCAAGCCGGCGATCGCCGTCTTCACGCTCGGTGACTATGTCGCCTCGGGGATCATGTCTGCCGGTGCGGCCGACATACTGCGCGCCGGCGTGCGCGACCGGCTGAATATCCTGGTCGCCGGCGGTACCGGCACCGGCAAGACGACGCTGACCAATGCCCTGCTCGCCGAGATCGCGGGCAGCAGCGACCGGATCGTGCTCATCGAGGATACGCGCGAGTTGCAGTGCGCCGCGCCCAATCTCGTCGCGATGCGCACCAAGGATGGAGTCGCCTCGCTCTCCGACCTCGTCCGCTCGTCGCTGCGCCTCCGGCCCGATCGCATCCCCATCGGCGAGGTTCGCGGCGCCGAGGCGCTCGATCTTCTGAAGGCATGGGGCACCGGCCATCCCGGCGGCGTCGGCACGATCCACGCCGGGAGCGCGCTCGGCGCGCTCCGCCGCATGGAACAGCTGATCCAGGAGGCCGTGGTCACCGTCCCGCGCGCGCTGCTTGCCGAGACGATCCATCTCGTCGCCGTGCTCGTCCGTGACGGGACCGGGCGGCGCCTCGCCGAACTCGCGCGCGTCGACGGGTTCGACCGGCTGACCCTCGAATATCGCCTCACGCACCTCATCACCCCCGAAGGAGACAATCGATGATCCATGCCCTCCGGCATGGCGCCCGCCGCGCCATGCTCGCCTCGACCGCACTCTTCGTCGCGCTCGCCGTGTCGGCGCCCGCGCAGGCGGGCGGCTCCTCGATGCCGTGGGAGGCCCCGCTGCAGTCGATCCTCGAGAGCATCGAGGGGCCGGTGGCGAAGATCGTGGCGGTAATCATCATCATCGTGACCGGGCTCAGCCTCGCCTTCGGCGACACCTCGGGCGGCTTCCGCCGGCTGGTCCAGATCGTCTTCGGCCTGTCGATCGCCTTCGCCGCCTCGAGCTTCTTCCTCTCCTTCTTCTCCTTCGGCGGCGGAGCGCTCGTCTGATGGGCCGGGAAGAGGAGGTGCCGGGCTATTTCGCGCCGGTGCACCGGGCGCTGGCCGAGCCCATCCTGCTGGGCGGTGCGCCGCGGTCGCTCGCGATCGTCAACGGCACCCTCGCCGGCGCGGTCGGTCTCGGTCTTCGCCTCTGGCTCGTCGGCCTCGTCCTCTGGGCGGTCGGCCATCTGCTCTCGGTCTGGGCCGCCCGCCGCGACCCCGCCTTCGTCGACGTCGCCCGGCGTCACCTCAAATATCCCGTCTGGATGCAAGCATGATGAACCTGTCCGAATATCGATCGAAATCCGCCCGCCTCGCCGATTTTCTCCCTTGGGTCTGCCTGGTGGCGGAGGGCGTGGTGCTGAACAAGGACGGCTCCTTCCAGCGCACGGCGCGCTTTCGCGGGCCCGACCTCGACAGCGCCACGTCCGCCGAACTCGTCGCGGTCACTTCGCGGCTCAACAGTACGCTCCGGCGTCTGGGATCGGGATGGGCGGTGTTCGTCGAGGCGCAGCGTGTGCCTGCCATCTCCTATCCCGTCTCGGAATTTCCCGATGTCGTGTCGGAGCTCGTCGACGTCGAGCGCCGCGAGCAGTTTCGCGAGGAAGGGGCGCATTTCGAGAGCTTCTATTATCTGACCCTGCTCTGGATGCCGCCCGCCGAGGAGGCCGCGCGTGCCGAGGCCTGGCTGTACGAGGGGCGCTCGAAGGCGGGCGTCGATCCGAAGGAGCTGCTCGCGGGCTTTATCGACCGCACGGGCCGCGTACTCCATCTCGTCGAGGGCTTCATGCCCGAGGCCGAATGGCTGAATGACGGCGAGACGCTGACCTATCTCCACAGCTGCATCTCGACCAAGACCCAGCGCGTCCGCGTGCCCGAGACGCCGGCCTATCTCGACGCGCTGCTCGCCGACGAGGCGCTCGTCGGCGGCCTCGAGCCGCGGCTCGGCGAGCATCACTTGCGCACGCTCACCATCACCGGCTTCCCGAGCGTCACCTTCCCGGGCCTGCTCGACGAATTGAACCGGCAGGCTTTCGGCTATCGCTGGTCGTCGCGCGCGATCATGCTCGACAAGACCGATGCGACCAGGCTGCTGACGAAGATCCGGCGGCAATGGTTCGCGAAGCGCAAGTCGGTCGCCGCGATCCTCAAGGAGGTTATGACCAACGAGGCCTCGGTCCTGACGGACAGTGATGCGTCGAACAAGGCCGCCGACGCCGACATGGCGCTGCAGGAGCTCGGCGCCGACGAGGCGGGCATCGCCTATGTGACGGCGACGATCACCGTGTGGGACCGCGATCCTGCCCTCGCGGCCGAAAAGCTTCGGCTCGTCGAGAAGATCATCCAGAGCCGCGACTTCACCTGCATGATCGAGGGCGTAAACGCGCTCGAGGCCTGGTTCGGGAGCCTGCCCGGCCAAGTCTATGCCAATGTGCGCCAGCCCCCCATTTCGACCCTCAATCTCGCCCACCTCGTCCCCCTCTCGGCAGTGTGGGCGGGGGCGGAACGGGACGAGCATTTTGGTGATGCCCCCTTGCTGTACGGCAAGACCGAAGGCTCGACCCCGTTCCGCCTTTCGCTTCATGTCGGCGACGTCGGCCATTGTCTCGTCGTCGGGCCGACCGGCGCCGGCAAGTCCGTGCTCCTCGCGCTCATGGCGATGCAGTTCCGGCGCTACGAGGGAAGCCAGATCTTCGCCTTCGATTATGGCGGCTCGATCCGCGCCGCCGCACTCGGCATGGGTGGCGACTGGCAGGATCTCGGTGGCGCCCTTCATGATGCGGGCAGCGACGGGTCGGTCGCGCTGCAGCCGCTGGCGCGGATCGACGAGGCAGCCGAGCGCGCATGGGCGTCCGAATGGCTCGCGGCGCTTCTTGCCGGCGAGGGCGTCGCGGCGGGTCCTGTGGAAAAGGAACATATCTGGTCGGCGCTGACCTCGCTCGCGACCGCGCCGGTCGCCGAGCGCACGCTCACCGGCCTCGCTGTCTTGCTCCAGTCGCAGGAGCTGAAGCTCGCGCTCGCACCCTATCTGGTTGGCGGTCCCTGGGGCCGCCTGCTCGACGCCGAGGCGGAGCATCTCGGCTCCGCGCGCGTGCAGGCGCTCGAAACCGAGGGTCTCGTCGGCGCCTCGTCGGCCGCGACGGTGCTGTCCTATCTGTTCCACCGGATCGAAGGCCGCCTCGACGGCTCGCCGACGCTCATCATAATCGACGAAGGATGGCTCGTGCTCGATAGCCCGGCCTTCGCGGCTCAGCTGCGCGAATGGCTTAAAACGCTGCGCAAGAAGAATGCGAGCGTGATCTTCGCGACGCAGAGCCTCGCCGATATCGAAAGCTCCTCGATCGCCCCCGCGATCATCGAGAGCTGCCCGACCCGGATATTTCTGCCGAACGAGCGCGCGGCGGAGCCGCAGATCGCGCGAGTCTACGAGCGCTTCGGGCTCAACCACCGGCAGATCGAAATCCTGAGCCGGGCGACGCCGAAGCGCGATTATTATTGCCAGTCGCGGCGCGGCAACCGCCTGTTCGACCTTGGTCTCGGCGACATCGCGCTCGCTTTCGCAGCCGCATCCTCGAAATCCGACCAGATCCGCATCGGCGAACTCATCGCCGCGCATGGCCAACAGCAGTTCGCCGCCGCCTGGCTCCGCCACCGCGGCCTGACCTGGGCCGCCGACCTGCTCGGCAATCTCGAAATCGCAGCCCCCTGAAGGAGTGAAGTTGATGAAGAAGAATCTCTATCGCCATGCGGCGCTGGCCGGTCTGATCGCGGCCGCGATGCTGCCCGCCGGTTCGATGATCGCGCCTGCCGCGGCGCAGATCGGCGGGATCGTCCACGACCCGCGCAACTATGCCCAGAATATCCTGACCGCCGCGCGCACGCTCGAGCAGATAAACAACCAGATCAAGCAGCTCCAGAACCAGGCGACCTCGCTCGTCAACGAGGCACGCAATCTCCAGAGCCTGCCGACCTCGACGCTGCAGGAGCTGCAGGGCCAGGTCGACCGCACGCGCGAGCTATTGGGCGAGGCGCAGCGCATCGCCTTCGACGTCGCCGATATCCAGAAGGCGTTCGATGCCCGCTACAAGGGCGCAGCGCTGTCGAGGCCGCAAGCGGCGCTCGTCGCCAATGCCGAGGCGCGCTGGAACGACAGCGTCGGCGCCTTCCAGGACGCGATGAAGGTGCAGGCCGGCGTCGTCACCAATATGGGCGCGGCGCGCCAGTCGATCTCGACGCTCGTCACCGCCAGCCAGTCGGCGAGCGGCGCGCTGCAGGCGGCGCAGGCGGGCAACCAGCTGCTCGCGCTCCAGTCGCAGCAGCTCGGCGACCTCGCCGCCGCGATCGCGGCGCAGGGCCGCGCCGAAATGCTCGATGCAGCGCGCGCCGCGGCGACCGAGGCCGAAGGGCGCGAACGCTTCCGCCGCTTCCGCAAGGGCAATTGAAATGGGCCGGGCGGGGAAGCTCGTCGCCGGAGCGATCGTCGGCGGGATGGCGCTGACGCTTGCGCTTCTGGCTGCGGTTGACCCGCCCGCGCCGCATGCGTCCGCTCCCCCTCGGACCTCCGAAGCGGGCGCACGCCCCGAGCTTGCCGAGACGCTCCGCCGCTGCCGCACGGTCACTGTTGCCGATGCGGAATGCGAGGCGGTTTGGGAGACGAAGCGCCGCCACTTCTTCGGTCAAGAGAAGGACGAAAAATGAACGACACCGGGGTAATCGATCAATTCCTGTCGGTCTTCTCGACCTATATCGACAGCGGCTTCGGGCTGCTCGGCGGTGAGGTCGGCTTCTTGTCCTCGACGCTGATCGTCATCGACGTAACGATCGCGGCGCTCTTCTGGGCGTGGGGCGCCGACGAGGACATCCTCCAGCGTCTCGTCAAGAAGACGCTCTATATCGGCGTCTTCGCCTTCATTATCGGCAATTTCCAGAGCCTGGCGACGATCATGCTCGAAAGTTTCGCTGGGCTTGGCCTGAAAGCGAGCGGCGGCGCCATGGCGATCGGCGACTTCATGCGTCCGGGTTTCGTCGCGGCGACCGGGCTCGATGCCGCCGAGCCCCTGCTCGACGCATCGGCCGATCTTCTGGGGCCGGTGGGTCTCTTCACCAATTTCGTCCAGATCCTGATCCTGCTCGTCGCCTGGGTGATCGTGGTGCTCGCCTTCTTCATCCTCGCGGTGCAGGTCTTCGTGACGATCCTCGAATTCAAGCTCGTGACGCTTGCGGGCTTCGTCCTTATCCCCTTCGCCTTCTTCGGACGGACGGCCTTCATGGCCGAGCGCGTGCTCGGGCATATTGTGTCATCCGGCATCAAGGTGCTGGTTCTCGCCGTGATCACCGGCATCGGGACGACGCTGTTCGATCGGTTCCTCGAGGCCGGCATTGGCCCCGAGCCCGATATCGAGCAGGCAATGGCGATCGCGCTCGGGGCACTGACGCTGCTCGGCCTCGGCATTTTCGGACCTAGCATCGCCAACGGCATCGTCGCGGGCGGGCCGCAGCTCGGAGCCGGTGCGGCGGCAGGGACGACTGTAGCGGCGGGCGCCACGCTCGCCGCCGGTGCGGCCGGCGCGACGCTCGCTGGCGGAGCGGCAGCCACCGCGGCGCGCAGCACCGCCGCAGCGGGCGCGCGCGGGGCTGGCAGCGTCTCCGCGGCCTATTCAGCCGGAGCGGCCGGGAAGAGCGGGGCAGGGGCGGTCGGTTCCGGCTTGGCCAATGTCGCACGCACGGCCGCGAGCGGCGCGGCATCGCCGCTTCGGCGCGCCGCGGAGAAGCTGCGAACCGACTTCGACGCCGGGCGCAGCGGGTCCGCCGAGATCGCTGCGCCTTCCCGGCCTGCCGACGGCCCTCCCGCATGGGCGGCCGCGATGCGCCGCCGCCAGATGATGACGCAGGGTGCGACCATCGGTGCCCACACCTTGAAGGGCGGCGACAGCCATGGCGGCGGCTCGGCTCCCGACATCAGCGAAAAGGACTGATCGAACATGTTCAGAAGACCCAGCAATCATTATGGCCGCACGCCGGAACCCGTCACGCCCTATCAGCGCGCCGCGCAGGTCTGGGACGATCGCATCGGTTCGGCGCGGGTGCAGGCGAAGAACTGGCGCCTCGCCTTTTTCGGTTCGCTCCTCCTCTCGGGCGGTCTCGCCGGCGGCCTCGTCTGGCATTCGGCGCGCGGTACGATCACGCCCTGGGTGGTCGAAGTCGACAAACTCGGCGAGGCTCGCGCGGTCGCCCCGGCGGACGGGGATTATCAGCCAACTGACCCGCAGACCGCCTTTCACCTCGCGCGTTTCATCGAGCATGTTCGCTCGATCCCCGCCGATCCGGTCGTGCTGCGCAAGGACTGGCTTTCGGCCTATGATTTCACCACGGCGACGGGCGCCCAGGCGCTCAACGACCATGCGCGCAATAACGACCCCTTCGCGGAGGTCGGCAAGGTCCAGGTCGCGGTCGATGTGTCGAGCGTGATCCGCGCTTCGAAGGACAGCTTCCGGATCGCCTGGACCGAGCGCCGCTATCAGGAAGGCAGCCTGATCGAGACGTCGCGCTGGTCCGCCATCCTCACCGTCACCCATGTACCGCCGCGCACCCCGGACGCGCTGCGCCGCAATCCGCTCGGCGTTTTTGTGTCCGCTATTTCATGGTCCAAGGAGCTCAATCAATGAAGCCCGTTTCCCCCGAATTTCTTCTCGCCGGCGCCGCCTTGCTTGGTCTCTCGTCGCCTTCGATTGCCGCTGAAAGCCGCGATCCGCGCCAGAATGTCGGTCGCGCGAATGATGCCGCTCGTGTCCAGCCCGATCGGGCCACCTTCCTCAATGCTATCCAGAGATATGCCTGGGCCGAAGGGGCACTCTACCAGGTTTACGCATCGCCGGGGCAGGTCACCGATATCGTGCTGCAGGAGGGTGAGGAGCTCGTCGGGCCGGGACCCGTTGCCGCCGGCGATACGGTCCGCTGGATCATCGGCGACACTGTGAGCGGCAGCGGAGCCAGCCGCCGGGTACATATCCTGGTGAAGCCGACGCGGCCCGATATCATGACGAATATCGTCATCAACACGAGCAGGCGGACCTATCATATCGAGCTGCGCGCAACGCCCGCAACTTATATGGCATCGGTGTCCTGGTCCTATCCGGAAGCCGAGCTCATCGCACTGCGCATGGCCGAAGCGGAGCGCGAGCGGACCGCACCGGTCGCGGCGGGGCTCGACCTCGGCGCCCTCAACTTTCGCTATCGGCTCTCTGGCGACAAGCCCGGGTGGCGCCCGGTCCGGGTTTTCGACGACGGACGACAGACCTTCGTGGAATTCGGCGAAGATATCGCGACAGGCGAGATGCCGCCGCTGTTCGCCACCGGTGCGAAAGGAGAGGCGGAGCTTCTCAACTACCGCGTCCAGGGACGCTACATGATCGTCGACCGGCTGTTCGAGCGCGGCGAACTGCGGATGGGTGCCGGCCGCGCCGCGCGCAAGGTGATCATCGAACGCGGCCCGCGCGGCGGGGACCGCTCATGAACGGGCCGGAACGAGACGATGCGATTGTGGCCGAGCCCGCAGCAGCCCCCTCCTCCGGTGCCAAAGCTTTCCGGCTCGGCGCTGAACCGCCGAAGGTCGTGCGTCTTTCTCGCAAAGCGCTTGCCATCATGGGCGGTGCCGCGGGCATCGCGATTGGCGGCGCGCTACTCTACGCACTGCAGTCGGCGAAACCGAAGCAAGCAGAAAACCTCTATAACAGCGATCGCGCAAACCGGTCCGAACTCGTGACCGGTGCGCCGGGTGATTATGACAAGATTCCAAAGCTCGGCGACCCGCTCCCCGGCGACCTCGGGAGACCGATCCTCGCGGCGCGCGAGAAAGGCGAGGCGGTACCCATGCCCCCGATAGGCGCGCCGCATACTGACTCCCGGACTGCTGCCGCCGAACAGGCACGCGCGAGGGTAGCACAGGAGCGCGACAGTGCGCGGGCCAGCCAGATATTTCTTGGTGGCGGGGCATCTCTTCCATCGCCTGTGCCGGTCTTGAGCGATACGGCACTGCCACCTGCGCCCGGCAATCCGCAATCCGCTCAAACGTCGGCCGGAAAGCGGAGGGATTTCCTCGGTGGCGACAGTGCGCGGCCGACGGAAAGCGCGGCGCGGATCGTCGCGCCCTCGTCGCCCAATGTGGTTCAGGCGGGCAGTGTGATTCCGGCCGCGCTCATCACCGGCATCCGCTCCGACCTCCCGGGGCAGGTCACGGCGCAGGTGACGCAGAATGTCTATGACAGCCCCACCGGGCGCATCCTGCTGATCCCGCAGGGTGCTCGGCTGATCGGCGAATATGACAGCGAGATCGCTGACGGGCAGAACCGGGTGCTGCTCGTCTGGGAGAGGCTCATCCTTCCGGGCGGCCGTTCGCTCGCGCTCCATCGCCAGCCAGGGGCCGACGCGTCGGGCCGGGCAGGCCTCGCCGATCGCACCGACCATCATTGGGGTCGGGTCTTGCGCGCCGCGCTGATATCGACCTTGCTCGGCATCGGTGTCGAAACGGGATCGGGCGGCGATGACGCCCTGCTTCGGGCGTTCCGGGACGGGGCGCAAGACAGCGTGAACCAGGCGGGTCAGCGGATCGTGGAGCGCGAGATGAAGGTGCCGCCAACGCTCACCATCCGCCCAGGCCATCCACTACGCGTCATCGTGACGCGCGACCTTGTGTTTGAAAAGGGGAGCAAAGGATGAGCCGCCTTCGCCTTGGACCGATTGCCGATGACAAGCCGGTCAAATTGACGATCGAGGTTCCGGGACGGCTGCACCGCGATCTGCTCGTCTATGCCGAGATTCACGCGAAGGCCACGGGCCTCGCCGAGCCGCTGGCGCCCGAGAAGATTGCGGTCCCAATGATCGAGCGTTTCATTTCGACCGACCGCGGGTTCGCGACTGCGCGGCGGCAGCGCTGAGGGTTGCATTCCGCATCATGCGGGTCGCTTTTGGCGTTTTCATACAATCGGCAGGCAAGGGCGGCGCCTAAGGGCGCTGGGCGACCCAGAAGAGCTCGCCTTTCTTGCAAGGGCTAGACCTTCATTCCTGCCCGCCCGCGTCTTCGTCGGGCGGGCACTTTTTCAACCTTCCTGGTGTTGAGGACCAGTCGGCGTTGTATCTCGCCACTGCGCGATGCGTGGTTGGCGCGAGATCATTGACGGACGGACGGGTCCGAAGCTGGACCAGGCTGCGGAAAAGCACGCATGGCAGTCGTTGCTGCCTGGATGGCCGAGAAAACATGATCATTCCACAGTTTTAGCGCTTCCTGCTTTTCTTCCTTCCAATCATGGCGCTGATATATTCCGGCTACACCCGCACGCGAACCGCCCACATGGTTCAGCACAGCCTCGGTAACCTCGAAGCGAATCCCGAGCCTCTGAAACCCTGTTGCGAGCGTGCGCCTCAGGTCATGCAGACGCCAGTCGGGCACGGGCTCGCCGCCGTCCTGCGATAAGAGCGAAACCAGCTTGTCTTTGCCCTTGCTGTAGCCCGTGAAAGCGCCTCCGCGCGCCGTCGCGAACAGCTTCCCGGCACGCGGCCATTTTGCTGCGCCAGCTACCTGATCCAGAACGGCAACGGCCAGATCGTTCAGTGGTATCTGGTTCGACTTGCCATTCTTTGCCCGTTCCTTTGGCAAGGTCCACATACGCGCGACTTGGTCGACCTCCTCCCAGCGAAGTGACGAAACTTCCTCTCGTCGCTGTCCAGTGACGATCAGCAGCCGAATGATAGGGCCGAAGCAATGGTGCGTGTGCGGCGCCGCGAGCCAGACGCGGGCGAGCTCTTGGTCCGACAGCCAGCGGTCGCGCGGGGTAACGGCAGGCGGAGTCTCCATTCCTTCCATCGGGCTGCGGTCGATGTCCCCACGGCTCACAGCCCAGCGAAAGAGCCGGCGCATCACGGCAAAGACGTTTCGGATATTGCCTATCTGCTCCCTCGGCATTCGGTCCATCACTGCAATAATATCGGACCGAACAAGCCGCGGCAGGGGCTTTGAGCTCAACACCGGCTTCACATGGAGTCTCAGGCTTTGCTCCGCGAGCCGCTTCCAACCTTTGCCAACGCAAGAGTCGACAAATCGATCGGCATAATTGTCGAATGCCAGATCGACCGCCTCACGCCGGCGCTGCCGCTCCGCCTCTCCTGGATCCGTGCCTTGGGCGACTAGAATGAACAGCCGCTCCGCTTCGGCTCTCGCCGTGCTTGGGCTCCAAGGCGAGCCGTGACTGCCGATCGTATATCGGCGGGTCTTTGATTCTCGTCCGCCCATTCGAAATTGCAGGACGTATGATACGGCCCCCGATTTTGTTCGCTTGGCGCCGAAGCCTCTTATGCTATCATCCCAGAGGATGTCATTTTCGCTACTCGCGATGAGAGCATCGATAGAGCGTTTCGTGATCTTTCCGCGTGCCATAAATGGGTCTCCCAATACGGCGTTTCCAGCAATCACCGGGCAATCACCGTGACGGAAATTGCCGCGTAATTGGGGAAAAGATAGCACAGGGAAGGCCTAGAAAAAACTAGCCTTTTCAACTCTATAGCTCTCTTATTTACGCCTCCAGCGGAAATACCAGACTTCGTGCCCCTGCGCGCGGGCCTTGGCTTCGTAGCGCGTCTCGGGCCAGCCGCCGGGGCGGACGAGAAAATCCTTTGCGCCCTTCGCCAGCCATTCGAACTGGTGACGGTGGCGGCGCATCACCATCAGCGCGTGCGCGAGATAGACCGGGTGATCGGTGCCGAAGCGGAATTCGCCGCCGGGCTTCAGCTTCGCGGCGATCAGGTCGACCGGGCCGTCGTTCATCATCCGCCGTTTCGCGTGGCGCGCCTTCGGCCAGGGGTCGGGGTGGAGCAGATAGGCGAAGCTCAGCGCGCCGTCGGGAATCCGGCGCAGCACCTCCAGCGCGTCGCCATGGTGGATGCGGACATTGCCGAGCGGCGGACGGGCGCCCCCTTTCCCCGCAAGATGGGGATCGCCCGAGATGTGAACGAGCGCCTGCGCGACGCCGTTGACGAACGGCTCGGCGCCGATGAAGCCATGGTCGGGCAACATGTCAGCGCGCCCCGCCATATGCTCGCCGCCGCCGAAGCCGATCTCGAAATGCAGCGGGCGGTCGTGACCGAACAGGATCTCCGCGGTCACCGGCCCCTCGGCGGGCACCGCGATCTGCGGGAGCAGATGGTCGACCAGATCCTGCTGGCCCGCGCGCAAGGGCCGGCCCTGCGCACGGCCATAGAGGCGGTTGAGGGTCGTCGGATCGCCGGATTTATACGCAGTCATACCGCGCGCCCTAGCCTTGGCTGCGGGCGCGGGCAAGGCCGTCAAACGGCGAGCGCGGCCTTGAGCCTTTCGACGAGGTCGGTGCGCTCCCACGGAAAGGCGTCGCCCTCGGCGGTGCGGCCGAAGTGGCCGTAGGCCGCCGTCTGCCGGTAGATCGGCTTGTTGAGGCCGAGGTGGGTGCGGATGCCCTTCGGGGTCAGGCGGACGAGCTGCGGGATCGCGGCTTCGAGCGCCGCCTCGGTCACCCCCTCGGCGGCGGTGCCGTGGAGGTCGACATAGATCGACAGCGGCTCGGCGACGCCGATCGCATAGCTCAATTGGATGGTGCAGCGGCGGGCTAGCCCTGCGGCAACGATATTCTTGGCAAGGTAGCGCGTGATGTATGCCGCCGAACGGTCGACCTTGGTCGGATCCTTGCCGCTGAACGCGCCGCCGCCGTGCGGGCTGGCGCCGCCGTAGGTGTCGACGATGATCTTGCGGCCGGTGAGCCCTGCGTCGCCGTCGGGCCCGCCGATCTCGAAGCGGCCCGTGGGATTGATGTGATAGACGGTGTTCGCGGTCAGCAGTTCCGCGGGCATGACGTCGGCGATCACGCCGAGCACATATTTCCTGAGCTCGAGATACTTTGCCTCGTCGCCCTCGCCGCCATGGAAATAATAGCCCGGCGCGTGCTGGGTCGATACGACGATCGCGGTCGCCTCGACCGGACGCTCGTTGGCGTAGCGCAGCGTAACCTGGCTCTTCGCATCGGGCTCGAGGAAGGGCGCGATCCCCGCTTTGCGGTCGGCGGCCATGCGCTCGAGGATCTTGTGGCTGTAATCGAGCGTCGCGGGCATCAGGTCGGGGGTTTCGTCGCTGGCATAGCCGAACATGATCCCCTGGTCGCCGGCGCCTTCGTCCTTGTCGGCGCCCTCATCGACGCCCTGCGCGATGTGAGCCGACTGGGCGTGCAGATTATTCTCGAAGCGGAACTCGTTCCAGTGGAAGCCCGACTGTTCGTAGCCGATCTCTTTCACGGTCCGGCGCACGGTCGCCTCGATCTCGTCGAGCGCGCCCGGCGCCCATTCGTCATTCTCGAACACGCCCTTGCAGCGGATTTCGCCCGCGAGCACGACAAGCTGGGTCGTGGTCAGCGTTTCACATGCGACGCGCGCTTCCGGATCCTTCGACAGGAACAAGTCGACGATCGAATCGCTGATCTGGTCGGCGACCTTGTCGGGATGGCCTTCGGACACGCTTTCGGAGGTGAAGAGGAAACTGTTGCGCATGGGAGCCTTCTTGGAACGAATATAAAGGAAGCTTTATGTCGGGGGCGCTGTTAGCGCCCGCGCCGCCGAAAGGCAATGGCGGCCGCGAGCAGCAGCAGCGCGAAGGCGACGGGCAGCGCGTTGCCGTACCGCGCGAACAAGGTCGGGGCGTGCGCCTTCGGAACGACGGTGTCGATACGCCCCGCCTTGTGCATCGGAACCGAATCGAGGATGCGCCCGTCGGCGTCGATCACCGCGCTGATCCCGGTCGGGGTCGCGCGGATGACGGGCAGCCCCTCCTCGATCGCGCGCAGCCGCGCCTGCGCCAGATGCTGCGGCGGACCCCAGCCGCCGAACCAGGCGTCGTTCGACGGGTTGAAGATGAAATCGGGGCGATGCGCGCGGTCGACGACCTGGCCCGAGAAGATGATTTCATAGCAGATTTGCAAGCCCGCCTTGCCGAAGCGGCCGAGGTCGAGCGTATGCGGGCCGGGGCCGGGCCAGAAATCGATGTCGCCGGGCGCGAGGCGCGACAGGCCGATCGCCGACAGGATCGGGCGCATCGGCAGATATTCTCCGTAGGGGACGAGGTGCGCCTTGTCGTAGCGCGGGCCGAGCGTGCCGTCGGCATGGACGGTCATCACCGCATTGCGCGCTCCGATCGCGTCCCCGGCCCTGTCGAGTTCGAGTTTGAGCGCGCCGAGCAGCATCACGTCTTGCGCGTTCATTAGCGCCGTCAACCGCGCGCGCGCAGCGGCGGGCGAGCGGTCGTAATAGACGAGCGGATAGCCGGTCTCCAGATAGTCGGGCACCGCCGCCTCGGGCCACAGGATCAGGCGCGGTTCCGCGGATTTCGGCGTGGTCAGCCGCGCCAGCTTTTCGAAATTGAGGTCGGCCTTGCTGCCCTCCCATTTGTCCTGCTGGCCGACGTTCGGCTGGACGACGGTGATGGGGATCCCTTGCGCCGGGCGGGGCGGGGCGGGCAGGATCGCGGGAAACAGCACAGCGGCGATGGTCGGGAGAACGAAGAGGCCGAAGAAGCCGATCGCGATCCACGTTCCCGACTTGGGCCTGGCCCGGCGCGATGCGGTGGTGACATAAGCGAGGGCATGGCTCGCCCAGGCCGCCAGCAGGACGACGAGCGCCGAAAAGCCATAGGTGCCGATGCCCGGCAGGAAGATGTTGGGAACCAGCGTGGAGCCGAGCACGGCGCCGAGCGGATTCCACGCAAACCCCGTAAACACCCAGCTGCGCAGCCATTCGGTCAGCGTCCACAGCGCCGCGAAGGCGAGGATGAAGGAGAGCGTCGCCCCCGCGCAGGCGGGGGCGGCCGTCGGTTTTGCACCGCGCCCCGGTTCTTTGCTTCCCGCGGTCCCCGCCTGCGCGGGGACGACGTATCTTTGCACAGCCCACGCCCCCCACGCCGCCAGCGCCGGATAGACCGCCAGATACAGCGACAGCAGCACGACCGCGACCCAGCCGAGCCAAGCGGGCATCGCCGCCTGATAGGTGAAGGCGGTGGCGATCCAGTTCAGGCCGATCGTGAAATGCCCGACCCCGAACGCCCAGCCGATCCCCAGCGCGCCCGATCCTTTCGCGCTGCGTGCGACCAGCGCCATCAGGCCCGCCAGCGCGAGCAAGGTCAGCGGCCACAGGTGGAGCGGGGCGAAGCCGGTGGCGGATAGCGCACCGGCGAGGAGGGCCAGCGCCTTGGGCCGGCGGTCGGCGAAAGCGGCGATGCGGGGAGGAAGCGCGGTCACGCGCGCTGCTTTAGCGGCGCGCCGCGCGGCCCACAATGGCGCATGAGCGCGTCGGCGACGGGAAGGGGCGCCGCTGGCGGCCGATCCGGCTCTGATGACGGGGATCGAGCGAAGCACGACATTTCCAGCATCGTCATCCTGAACTTGTTTCAGGATCCATGGTCCGC
>NZ_JAFMTR010000053.1 GCF_018682675.1 Sphingopyxis soli | reverse complement strand
GTTTTCAGACCTTCGTCATTCCGGACTCGATCCGGAATCCATTTTTCCAGCGCTGCGCGAATGAACCCCCGACCAAGTCCGGGGTGACGAGACAAGGAAGGACAACAACCGGTCGCAAACGGTCTTTGAGGGCTCCAGCCAGCACCTCCGAGGTGTTGGCCTTGCCAAAGCGGCGCGATTTCCCCACATCGGGGGCATGAATGCTCCCACGCCTCCGCTCAAGGCCGCGATCGTCCCGGTTACCGCCTTCCAGCAGAATTGCACCCTCCTCTGGTGCACCGAAACCAACAAGGGCGCGCTCGTCGATCCCGGCGGCGATCTCCCCAAGCTGCGCGAGGCGATCCGCCAGACCGGCGTCGAGATCGAAAAGATCCTCGTCACCCACGGCCATATGGACCATTGCGGCCAGGCGGGCGTGTTCGCGAGGGAACTCGGCGTGCCGGTCGAGGGACCGCATGAGGACGACCGATTCTGGATCGAAGGCCTGGCGACCGCAGGCGAACGTTTCGGCATGGAGGGCGAGCCGTTCGAGCCCGACCGCTGGCTGGTCGACGGCGACAAGGTGACCGTCGGCAATCTCGAGATCGATGTTATCCATTGCCCCGGCCACACGCCGGGCCATGTCGTCTTCCATCACCGCCCGTCGAAGCTCGCGATCGTCGGCGACGTGTTGTTCCAGGGCTCGATCGGCCGCACCGACTTCCCGCGCGGCAACCACCAGCAGCTGCTCGATTCGATCACCAAAAAGCTGTGGCCGCTCGGCGGCGACACCATCTTCCTGCCCGGGCATGGCGCGCACAGCAGCTTCGCGCAGGAGCGCCGCACCAATCCTTATGTGAGCGACGCCGCCCTGGCGTGACCGGCCCTATTTCGGGGCGACGACTTCGGTCTCGACGATCCTCGAGCTGAAGCTGACGGGCGTCGCATAGACGATGTACAGCGCAAAGACGGCGAGCCCGAGCTGCGTCAGCATCGTTATGATCGTCCCGACCATGCGGCCCCACATCATCCCGTCCATGCCGAGCGCGTGGAGAATCCGGCCCACCAGATAGAGCGCGCCGACACCCCAAAGCCACATCGACGAGCCGACGCCGAGTTCGACGAGCGCGAGCAGGATCAGCACGAAGGCGGTGTTTTCGACGAAATTGCTGTGCGCCCGCATCCGCCGCGTGAGCGCGTCGTTCCCCCCGTCGCCGATAAAGACCTTTTCCTTGGTCCGCACGCGTCCCACGCGCACGCTGAGCCACAGGTTGAGCAAGGCCGCCCCCGCGGCGATCGTCAGGCTGATCGGCAAGATAATCATGATGGCTTCCCCCTTGTCGTTGGCCGCTATTCCGGCGGTGACGAAGCTGTGGCATCGCGGGCGGGGGAGGGCAAGAGGCGCCTGTATCGCTTCGTCATCCCGGACTTGATCCGGGATCCACGGCGGCGCTGAGGGCATGAGCCCCGGATCAAGTCGCCCGAGCTGCGCGTCGCGTTCGAGGGTAACGAAGAAAGGGTCTTCATCCGGCATCGCCTCGGGGGTTGCCTTTGCGGGCAAAAACGCTATAGCCGCGCCCGATCCGGCACCCGACACCAACAGGCGTTGAGGCACCCTCCGGCGGACGTTTTTCTGTCTCTTATCAGGCGGAAACGACCCTCGCACGGCGGGCGGGCCAGTCATTCCCGGCAACGGGGGCGACATGTCCGGGTTCGCCGATTCGTATAAACAGTTCAGAATGCAGGATATAAAATGGCCGTTCCCAAGCGAAAAACCTCGCCCTCGAAGCGCGGCATGCGTCGTAGCCACGACAGCCTGAAGGTCGAAGCCTTTCAGGAATGCCCGAACTGCGGCGAGCTGAAGCGCCCGCACAATCTTTGCAACGCCTGCGGTCACTACAATGGCCGCGAAGTGGTGGCTGGCGCCTAAGACCTAGCCGGAGAGCGTTCGGATGAGCCTCACACCGCGAATCGCGATCGATGCGATGGGCGGTGACGTCGGCGTGCGCATGATGCTCGCCGGCGCCGCGATGGCGCGCCACAAGCACGACGGCCTGCGCTTTCTCCTCGTCGGCGACGAGGTGCAGATCAAGGCCGCGCTGGAAAACCACCCGAACCTGCGCGCCGCGTCGGACATCATCCACACCGATGGCGTGGTGACCGGCGAGGACAAGCCCAGCCAGGCGATCCGCAAGGCGAAGAGCACCTCGATGGGGCTCGCGATCGACGCGGTGAAGCGCGGCGACGCCGGCGGCGCGGTGTCGGCGGGCAATACCGGCGCGCTGATGGCGATGGCCAAGCTCGCGCTGCGCACCATGCCGGGGATCGACCGCCCCGCGCTCGCGGCGCTGCTCCCGACGCTGGGCGACAACGACGTCGTCATGCTCGACCTTGGCGCCAACACCGAATGCGACGCCAATAATCTCGTGCAGTTCGCGGTGATGGGCGCCGCCTACGCGCGTACCGCGATGGGGCTCGAACGCCCGCGTGTCGCGCTGCTCAACATCGGCACCGAGGAGCTCAAGGGCACCGACGAGATCCGCGATGCCGCGGCGCTGCTGCGCGAGGCCCACGGGCTGCCGATGCAGTTCACCGGCTTCATCGAGGGCGACAAGCTGTCGCGCGGCGACGTCGATGTGATCGTCCACGATGGTTTCTCCGGCAATATCGCGCTGAAGACGATCGAGGGGACGGCGCGCTTCGTCACCGATCTGCTGCGCCGCGCCTTCACCTCGTCGACGCGCTCGAAGATCGGCTTCCTGATCTCGCGCCCGGCGACCGAGTTGCTGCGTCATCACCTCGATCCGAACAACCACAATGGCGCGGTGTTCCTCGGTCTCAACGGCGTGGTGCTGAAAAGCCATGGCAGCGCCGACGCAAAGGGCGTCGCGAACTGCGTCCACCTCTGCGCCGAGCTGATCGAAAAGGACATTACGCGTCAGGTGACCGACGATCTCGCGAATTTCCGCAGCGGCGACGCGGCATGACGCTTCGCGCAATTCTGGCCGGTACCGGCTCCGCCCTGCCGCGCACCCGCGTGTCGAACGCCGAACTTGCAGAGCGCGTCGACACCAGCGACGAATGGATCGTCGAACGCACCGGCATCCGCTTCCGCCACATCGCTGAACCCGACGAGACCACCGCGACGCTCGGCGCCGATGCGGCGAAGGAAGCGCTGGCGGCCGCGGGGCTCCAGCCCGCGGACATCGGGTTGATCATCGTCGCGACCGCGACACCCGATAACACCTTTCCCGCCAGCGCGACCAAGGTGCAGGCGCTGCTCGGCGCGCCCGACTGCATCGCCTTCGACGTCGCGGCGGTCTGTTCGGGCTTCCTCTACGCCGTCTCGGTCGCCGACTCGATGCTGCGCACCGGCGCCGCGAAACATGCGCTCGTCATCGGCAGCGAAACCTTCAGCCGCATCCTCGACTGGGAGGATCGCACGACCTGCGTGCTGTTCGGCGACGGCGCGGGCGCGGTCGTGCTCTCGGCGGAGGAGGTCGAGGACGATCGCGGCATATTGGCGACGCGCCTCCACGCCGAGGGCAAATATACCGACATGCTCTATGTCGATGGCGGTCCGTCGACCACGGGCACCGTCGGCCACGTCCGGATGCAGGGCCGCGAGGTATTCCGCCATGCCGTCACCAACCTCGCCGCCGTGCTGGGCGAGGTGCTGGCGGATGTCGGCCTGTCGGCCGACGACATCGACTGGGTGGTCCCGCACCAGGCGAACCGGCGGATCATCGACGCGACCGCGAAGAAGCTCGGCCTTCCCGCCGAGCGCGTGGTGCTGACCGTCGATCAACATGCGAACACCTCTGCGGCCTCGGTGCCGCTCGCGCTCGACCTTGCCGTGCGCGACGGTCGGATCAAGCGCGGCGACCTCGTCGTGCTCGAAGCGATGGGCGGCGGCTTTACCTGGGGCGCGGCGATCCTGCGCGTCTGATGGCACCGGACGGGCGAGTCCGGTTTCGGAACACGCCCGTCGCGTCAACTCCTCGCTCCATCCATTTCAGTTTGGCGGATTAATTCGCTTTTGTTACATAAGGCGCCGGGACTCGTGATGGTGGGGGCCTTCCGGGAACCTTTGTTTGCATCTGCTTCAGGAGGGGAAGGGAACGCCATGGCAGCCGGGACACTTACGCGCGCGGACATCGCGGCAAAGATAAACCAGCAAATCGGCCTGTCGCGCAACGAATCGGCCGCGATCGTCGAATCGATTCTCGATCACATGTCGGATGCGCTGGCGGGCGGACAGAATGTGAAGATTTCGGGCTTTGGCACGTTCGTTCTGCGCGACAAGGCGCAGCGGATCGGCCGCAATCCCAAGACCGGGGTCGAGGTGCCGATCCTGCCGCGACGGGTGATGACCTTTCGCGCCAGCCAGACGATGCGCGCGCGCGTTGCCGGCAAATAATCCGGGCGTCGCCTATGGCTGATTTCGAGACCGAAACCGCTGGCAAGGCATCGGGCGCGATGCTTGCCATCGGCGAACTCGCCGATCGCATTGGCGTTCCGACGCATGTGCTCCGCTATTGGGAAACGCGCTTCCCGCAGCTTCGCCCGCTCCAGCGGTCGGGACGGCGGCGCTATTACCGCGCAGAGGACGTCGCGCTTGCCGAGCGCATCCATCATCTGTTGCACGAGAAGGGCTTTACCGTCGAGGGCGCGCGCAAGGCGCTGTCGGAGACGGTCGGGGCAGTGCGCGCCGAACCGGTTTCGCCGACTGTTGCCATTCCCGTCGCGCCGACAGCGGCTAGCGACGGCATCCCGGTCGAAGCCCTGATCGCGCTGCGCCAGCGGCTCGCGGCGGCGCTGGGCTGAAGCGCCCGGCGGCTATCGGCCGATTGCTGACCTATTTTTCATCGTCACCCTGAACTTGTTTCAGGGTCCATGGTCCGCCGTTTCCTTCGGCGCGGCGCCGGATGCAAGGCCCGGCCATGGATGCTGAAACAGCGAGGCCATCGCCGCAGCCAGCATG
>NZ_JAFMTR010000052.1 GCF_018682675.1 Sphingopyxis soli | reverse complement strand
ACTCACGCGGCGCTGGAGGAATGGATCCCGGATCGAGTCCGGGATGACGAAGGAAAAGTTGGCAGAGGCATTGCTGTTGCCTTTCTGCCACCCCCGCCGACAAATAGAACCGCGGCCGCCCGCCACCCTTGAACCCTGACATTCGCGCGCCTATCCGGGCCGGCTATGCTGGTGCAGGCTCATCCCCTGACTGCGGATCGTCCGCAGGATTTCCGCGCGGAATTCCGCGCGACGCTGGCGCTGGCCTGGCCGCTGGCAGCGGCTAATCTTCTCCAGATGCTCGTCCATGCGATCGACGTGCTGTTCGTCACACGGCTTGGCGAAACGCCGCTTGCAGCATCGTCCCTCGGCATCTCGATCTTCGGCCTCTTGTTGTGGACCGGCAGCGGGCTGGTCGGCGCGGTTGCACCCCTTGTCGCCGCCGAGCTTGGTCGCCGTAAGCATGCCGTGCGCGAAGTCCGGCGTTCGGTTCGCATGGGCTTGTGGATCAGCGGTCTGGTATCCGTCCTGTTCATGGGTGTTTGCGTTGCAGGCGCCCCAATCCTTCGGGCGACTGGCCAAGCGCCCGGTCTCTCATCGCTCGCTGGCAGCTTTCTTTCCGTGCTTATGTGGTCCATGTTTCCGATGATCGCAGCGGGCGTCCTGCGCATCTTTGTTTCGGCGCTTGGCCGGCCGAGGATCGGGACGGTAATCACCTTTTTGGCGCTTGGTGTAAACGCGCTCGGCAACTGGGTGTTCGTGTTCGGAAATCTCGGTATGCCGGCGCTGGGACTTCGCGGTTCGGCGCTGTCGAGTGTCATCACGTCGGTCGCGATGCTATTGGCTTATGTCATCGTCATCCAGAAAGATCGGCGCCTGCGCCGCTATCGCCTGTTTGGAAATTGGTGGCGGCCTGAATGGCAGAGGTTCAGGGACATCTTTGCTATCGGCACACCGCTGGGCCTTACCATTCTGGCGGAAGCCGGGCTATTCACCGGAGCTGCCTTGCTCATGGGTCGGATCGGTGAGGCGCAGCTTGCAGCCCATACGATCGCCCTGAATGTGGCGGCGCTCGCCTTTCAAATTCCATTCGGTGTCGCGCAGGCAGCGACGATCCGCGTGGGCATGGCTTATGGCGCGCGCGATCCAGCCGGTATTGGCTTTGCGGGCCGAGCGTCGTTGTTCTTGGGTATCGGCTTCATGGCGCTGACGGCGATTTTCATATGGCTTTTCCCGTCGCTGATCCTCAGGGCTTACAGCGTGGACAACAATCCGGCGCTCGTCGGCTTCGCGATGCAGTTCCTCGTCGTTGCCGCCGCCTTCCAGCTTTTCGACGGCGCGCAGGCGGTCGCGGCGGGTGCGCTGCGCGGGTTGCAGGACACGCGCGTGCCGATGATCATCGCGGTCTGTGGCTACTGGATCGCGGGCTATGGTACCGCGATCTACCTCGGCTTCTGGACCCCGCTTCAGGGCGTGGGCGTCTGGATCGGGCTGGCGGTGGGGCTGGTCGTTGTCTCGGCCGTGCTTCTCATGCGCTGGCGGATGCGCGCGCGGCTGGGGCTGCTTCCTTCAATCGCTGGTGGCTGAACTGTCCGGCAAGTTGATTGAGCCGCCGGATGATGATGGCGAGTTGGTCATGGGTGAGGGTCAACGGGCGGCGTTCGCAGTCGGATGAATTCCGGAATTGCAGCTTCATCGAGGTCGTCTGCCCGTCGAAAATCAGGATCAGCTCGAGGACCGAATGGACGATGTCGGCGCGAACGGGAAGCAATTCGCGTATGGCCGCAATGCGAACATCCAGCCGCTTCGGGTTTTTGAACCGGTCGCGGGCTTTCGCCAACGCGGCAAGTTTTTGCGAAAAGGGCGTCGAGGACGTCGCTTTGACCTCGGTTTTGCCGATGTATTGCATCACTTCGGCTTCGAGTCGTCCGAAGGAATCGAGAAACTCTGAGCGCAGCAATTGCGCCCGTTCGCGCATCTTATGCAGATCAGGCAGTTCGGTGGCCTTGCTGATCGAACTCTCGCACCCCATCTGGCCCTTGTACCGCGCCGCCGAAAATTTTCCCTTAATCGTCTTGACGCTGTCATACCCCCCGCCCATATGCCCGTCTGTTAGCACTCTCCCATGGTGAGTGCTAAAGCCTATCATCGCATAATGGAGGGAGTTCCATGGCACAGTTTCGTCCGCTGCACGACCGCGTGCTCGTTCGCCGTATCGAAGCCGAAGAAAAGACGGCCGGCGGCATCATCATCCCCGACACCGCCAAGGAAAAGCCGCAGGAAGGCGAAGTCGTCGCCGTC
>NZ_JAFMTR010000051.1 GCF_018682675.1 Sphingopyxis soli | reverse complement strand
CCGCGCCGAAGGAAACGGCAGACCATGGACCCTGAAACAAGTTCAGGGTGACGATGCAGGATATGTCCGCTTACGGTCGAAACCGGCCTAGGCCCGCTTCCTCTTCCAAAACTTCCAGCCGCTGCCGCTGCTGAGCACGCCGGCGCGGAACAGGCGGACCGAGAGATAGACGGTGAGCGCGACCCAGATCGCCTGCCAGCCGAGCGCGAGCAGGTGGGCGCCGACCGCCTCGTCGGTCGCGGCGCGCGCCGCCATCGCGAAGGGCGAGGAGAAGGGGAAGATCTGCGCGAAGCGGGCGAGGCCGGTGCCGGGGGCGCTCGCCGCCGCGGCCGAGAGGCTGAACATCCCGACCTGGAAGATGGTGATCGGCAGGCTGAGCATCTGGATCTCGCGCACCGTCGCCGCCTGCGCGCCGACGCCGAGAAAGGCCGCGCCCAAAAGCAGGAAGGCCATGATGAAATAGGCGAGCGAGATGCCGAGGAAGAAGGGCCAGCCCGTCGCGGGCGCGGCCATCAGCGCGGGCTTGGCGGCGCCCGCGGCCGCGCCGGCCGCCGCGATGGCGGCGGGGTCGGCCTGAAGCGCGTAGAGAAATCCGCCGCCCGTCGCGAGCGCGAACCAGAAGGCGATGAAGAGTATCGCGACGCCGAGCATCCCGAGCAGCTTGCCGAGGAAGACGCTTTCGAGCGGCACTGCGGCGGCGAGAATCTCGATGACCTTGTTGCCCTTTTCCTCGGCGAGCGAGCTCACCGTCTGCCCCGCGAGCAGCAAGGTGAGCAGGAAGATGGCGAACACGGCGCCAAAGGCGAGGGTCTGCTGCGCCGCAATGCTGTTGCCGCCGTTCGAAAGGCTTTCGAAGCGCGGCGCCACGGGCGGCAGCGGCCCGGCGGCGCGCGCGCGTTGCACCTCGGCGGCGAGGAGGACGAGATAGCGTCCCGGGCTGCTGCCCGGTTCGCGCTCGACGATGCGCGGCGCGGCGGGCGGTCCGCTCATCACCGCATAGGTGTCGCTGCCCTTTTCGCGCGCGATGGCGACCGGATCGGCGGTCGGGGACGCGACGCGGAGCACAAGAACCGCGGGTTCGCGCGGCATCGCGGCGCGCAGCCGCGCATCGGCGGCGCGCAGCGCTTCGATATCGGCCGAATCGGCGATCGCGACGATCCGCCCCGCGCCTCGCGCGCTGTCGGCGAGCTGCGCGGCGCCGGTGCCGCCGGCGAGCGCCATCGCCAGCATGAAAAGCGGTGCGAGCAGGAAGAGCAGGAAGGTCGGGGTGGCGACGATGGCGAGGAAATCGCGGCGCGCGACGACGCGCATATTCCTGAGGAAGGCGTTCATGCCGCGGCCTCCTCGGTCGCGTCGTTTTCGGGCGAGGCGTCGAAACCCGCGTCGACCTGCCGCACGATATGGACGAAGGCGTCGTGGAGCGCCGGGCGCGCGATCGACAGGCCCGCGACGCCATGCCCGCTTGCGGTGATGCGCGCCAATAACGGCTCGACGTCGCGATCCTCGATCGCGAAATGCCACGCGTCGCCCCGGCGCGCCGCGTCGGCGGGCAGCAGCGCCGCGACTGCGTCTGCGTCGTCGCGCGGCGTATAGCGCACCTGCATCGGCAGCAGCGCGCGCGCTTCGTCGACGGTCCCCTCGAAGCGGCGCTGCGAGCGGGCGATGATCGCGAGCCGGTCGCAGAGGCGTTCGGCGTGCGCCATGACATGCGTCGAGAAGAGAATCGTCGCGCCGCGGTCGCGTTCGCGGCGGACGAGCATTTCGAGCCGTTCCTGGTTGACCGGGTCGAGCCCCGAGAAGGGCTCGTCGAGGACGATCAGGTCGGGGGCGTGGACGATCGAGCCGATCAGTTGGACCATCTGCGCCATGCCCTTCGACATCTTGCGGATTTTTTCGTCGATCACGCGTTCGAGGCCGAGTTCGGTCATGAAGGTGGCGGCGCGGCGGCGGCCTTCGGACCAGTCGAGCCCGCGCAGCGCGCCCATGAAGGCGATCGCCTCGCGCGCCTTCATGCCCGGATAAAGCCCACGTTCCTCAGGGAGATAGCCGATGCGATGGCGCACCGATTGCGGCTTGTGGCCGCCCAGCAACCGGCTCGTGCCCTCGTCGGGGTCGATGATGCCGAGCGTCATGCGCAGGCTGGTCGTCTTGCCCGCGCCATTGGGTCCGAGCACACCATAGATGCTGCCCGCCGGAACCCGAAGCGACACATGGTCGACCGCCTTGAAGCTGTCGAAATATTTGGTGAGGCCATCGGCCTCGACGGCGAGTTCGGTCAAGTGTCGGTCCCTGAACAAGATTTCGCGCGACTATGGCACGGGAGAGTCCATGTCGTATAGAGCGCCAATGGTTGCCGAAGCCTTGCCTCACCCCGAAACGCTCGAACAGCGGCTGGAGGCGGTCGCGCGCGCGCAGGGGTTCGCCGCCTTCGGGATCGCGCGCGCCGACGCTGCGCCCGAAACCGCGGCGCGGCTCGATCGCTGGCTGGCCGAGGGATGCCACGGCGACATGATCTGGATGGAAAGCCGCAGCAGCCAGCGCGGGTCGCCGCAAGGATTGTGGCCCGAGGTGCGGTCGGTGATCGCACTCGGCATGAGCTATGCGCCCGAGGTCGATCCGCTGGCGCTGGCCGAGGTTCCGACACGCGGCCGCATTTCGGTCTATGCGCAGGGCGCCGACTATCATGACGTCGTCAAGAAAGCGCTGAAAGCCGTAGCGCGCTGGCTCGTCGCCGAGGTGAAGGCGGCAGAGGTCAAGGTGTTCGTCGACACCGCGCCGGTGATGGAAAAGCCGCTCTCGGCGGCGGCCGGGCTCGGCTGGCAGGGCAAGCATACCAATCTGGTCAGCCGCGAGCATGGCAGCTGGCTGTTCCTTGGCGCTATCTACACGACGCTCGACCTTGCACCCTCGGTTGCGGGGCGCGATCGTTGCGGCAGCTGCGCCGCGTGCCAGCAGGCGTGCCCGACCGATGCCTTTCCCGCGCCCTATCGCCTCGATGCGCGGCGCTGCGTCTCCTACCTCACGATCGAGCATGACGGGCCGATCCCGGTCGATATGCGGCGCGGCATCGGCAACCGCGTCTATGGCTGCGACGATTGCCTGTCGGTGTGTCCGTGGAACAAGTTCGCCGACACCGCCGCGCGGCACAAGGCCTTCCTGCCGCGCGGCGAGCTGGTCGCGCCGGCGATCGCCGACCTGCTCGCGCTCGACGATGCGGGGTTCCGGCAGGTGTTCGCGGGATCGCCGATCAAGCGGATCGGGCGCAACCGGATGGTGCGCAACGCCGCGATCGCGGCGGGAAACAGCGGCGATGCGCGATTCCGGGCGCGGCTGGAAGCGCTGGCGCTGGACGAATCGCCGATGGTGGCCGATGCGGCGGCGTGGGCGCTTGCCGAACTGGCGTCCTGACGTCAGCGCCTGAGCGCGCTCACGCAGCTGTCGACATTGGCATCGCGCCCCTCGGGCGTGCGGGCGTCGACATGGGTCGCAACCGGCTCGGCGCCCTGTTTCGGGGCGTAATAATATATGTCGAGGATGCAGGCGGCGCCCGCGAACTGCAGCTTGCGGCCGGCACCCTCGGCAATGTCGAGGCGCGGCTTGCCGAATTGCGCCAGCGCCGCGCCGGCATGCTGGCCGACGAGGCTGTTGTGCTGGACGATGCGCGGGGTGACGGGTGGCGGCGCGGCGACCGGGCGCGCCGGGCGCGGTACGGCGGTGGTTCCGCAGCCCGCCAGCGCGGCTGCAAGCAGGATCGTCGGCAGCAGCCGGATCAGTTTCATCGCGGTTTCCCGTCGCTCAGGTGCAAAAGATGGACGGCCATAGCGGCGCTCAGGATCGGGGCCAACAGATTGGCGACGGGCACCACGAAGCTTGCGGCGGACAGCAGGCCGAGCGACCAGCGAGTCGGCCGGTCGAAGCGCGGCCGGTCGGGATGGCGCGCGCGCACCATCGCCTCGAGGTCGCGCCCGAGCAGCAGTGCATTGACGGCGAGGGCGAGGATCGGGGTGCCGATACTGGTGACGAGCAGCACGATATAGAGCGGCAGCGCGAGGAGGTTTCCCCCGATGAGGCGGCCGAGCGAGGCGAGCGCGAGCGCGATATTCTGTCGCCAGCCGACATCGATCGCGCGGCTTGCGGCGGCGGGATAGTGGCGCCCCTCGACATCGGCGACGATCGCGTCGGCGAACAGCCCGACGACGACGATCGCGACGGCGCGGAAGAGCAGCCAGCTTCCCGCGACGAGCGCGAGGGCGATCAGCACACCCGCCATGTCGAGGCTCGCACCGTCCAGCCAGCGCCAGTGCGCGAGCGCCCAGCGCACGCCGAAGAAGATCGCGGCACCGGCGGCGGCGAAGATCAGCAGGGTGAGCGCAAGACTTTGCGCGAGGATGCGGATCACGCGCGGGCTCGGCAAGTCCCTGAGGGCGAGCAGGAAAGCGTGGACGGCGCGGGTCATCATAGGGGAATGGGGCGCGGCGGGCCGCTTCGTCAAGCGATGCGCTTGCCTAGACGCGCTGTCGCCCCTAAAGCGCGCGGCAGTTTTCCCCGACCAGCACAGGATTTTTCATGGCCTCCACCGCCCGTTTCGACGTCGTCGCCATCGGCAACGCCATCGTCGATGTTCTTGCCCGCGCCGACGATGCGCTGATCGAGGCCGAGGGCCTGACCAAAGGATCTATGCGGCTGATCGACGCCGAAGAGGCCGAACGTCTCTATGCGGCGATGGGGCCCGCGGTCGAGGTTTCGGGCGGCTCGGCCGCGAACACGCTCGCGGGCATGGCGGTGCTCGGCGAACGCTGCGCCTTCATCGGCCAGGTCGCCGACGACCAGCTCGGCCATGTCTTCACCCACGATCTGCGCGCGCTGGGCGTCGCTTACGAGACGCCGACGCTCAAGGAAGGCGCGCCGACCGCGCGCTGCCTGATCCTCGTCACCCCCGACGGGCAGCGGACGATGAACACCTTCCTGGGGGCCAGCCACCTGCTCGAGCAGCGGATGATCGACGAGGCGTGGATCGCCGACGCCGAGATCCTCTATCTCGAAGGCTATCTGTGGGATCCCGAACTGTCGCGCGCGGCGATGCGGCGCGCGATCGACGTGTCGCGCGCGGCGGGGCGCAAGGTCGCCTTCACGCTGTCCGACGCCTTCATCATCGACCGCCACGGCGCCGATTTCCGCAAGCTGATCGGCGCGGGACTGTTCGACATATTGTTCGCGAACGAGGTCGAGATCTGCGCGCTCGCCGAAACCGGGGATTTCGAGGCGGCGGTCGCCAAGATTGCGCCGCAGGTGCCGCTGCTCGTCGTCACGCGCGGGGCGCACGGCGCGATCGCGCTGCGCGACGGGATACGAACCGAAGTCGGCGCCGAGCCGATCGAGACCGTCGTCGACACGACGGGGGCGGGCGACCTGTTCGCGGCGGGATTCCTCTCGGGCCTCGCCGAAGGGCGGCCGATCAAGGATTGTCTGACGATGGGCGCGGTGTGCGCGCGCGAGATCATCGCGCAGGTCGGCCCGCGCGCGCAGACCGACCTGAAGGCGAAGGTCGCCGCGCGCCTCGGCTAGGGTCAATATCCCGGGAACTTTTGCGTTCGCCGAAGCGTCCTTAGCGCCATAGTGCAAAAAGGAGGCTTCGATATGGCCGACGAAATCCACACGACGCGCGATCCCGACGGGACGACGCACACCACCACGGTCATCGACCGCGAACCGCGCCGCGGCGGCGGGATCGGCGTTGGCCTGATTGTCCTCGTCGCGATCGTGATCGCGGCCTTTTTCGCTTTCCAGTTCCTCGCGAACGACAAGACCGAAACGGGCGCGATCACCGAGGCGGCGCAGAAGGTCGGCGACGCCGCACAGGATGTCGGCGACGCGGCGCAGAAGGCGGTCGATTAGCTCAGGCGGCCGGCGCCGCGGGCTCGGGGTGCTTGCGGAACAGCGCGCGGTCGGCGGGGCCGAAGCCGCGGGTCCAGATCAGCCAGGCGTAGATGCCGAGGATGAAAGGGACGCCGATCAGCAGCTCGGCCCATTCGGGGAGCTTCGTCGCGCCCCAGCCGAGCACCGTCGCGCCTGCGGTCGCCCAGACGAGCGCCCAGCGCAGGCTGTTGACCGGCGCGCCGAGGATGTGCGCAAGCAGCCGCGCCTTGACCAGCGACGCGAATCCGAGCGCAAGCATCAGCGCGAGCGCGACCGCGGCGGCATAATAGATCGGGTCGAGCCCCATCGAGCGCGCGACGAGGATCAGCGCGACGCTGAGCACCGCCTGCAGCGCGAGCGTCGCGAGGCTGATCAGCAGGTTGCGGTGGCGCGCGACATAGACGAGCGCGGCCTCGCTGACGACCGCGGTGGCGGCGACGACCTCGGCAGCGAGGAGGAAGGCGAGCGCCCCCGCGCCGCCGACGAACTGCGGTCCGACGAGGCCCATGACGGCCTCGCCCGGAATGCCGAGCGCGAGCGCGATGCCGGCCTGCGCGGCGATGATCCAGAAGCCGACCTGGCTGACCTGCGCCGCCACGGCGGCAAGGCGCTTTTCGGCGAGGTTGCGCGTGATCACGGGGCCCAGGATCGGCTCGAAGCTGGTCTTGAGCTTCTGCGGCAGCGAGGCGACCTGCTGCGCCATGTAATAGATGCCGTAGATCGTCGGCGAAGTGAACTGGCCGAGGATGAAAAGGTCGAGGCGGCGCGTCCCCCATTCGATCGCATCGGCAGCGGCGAGCGGAGCGTTGCGCCGCGCAACTTTGAAGAGGTGCGCGGGGTGCGGTTGCCAGCCGCGCGGCCCGCCATAGTGGCGGATCATCGGCACGAGCGCGGTCAGGAACGCGCCGACCATCGCGCTGCCGTAGGAGAGCATCAGCCCGTCGCGCGGCGAGACGAACCAGAAGCCGGCGGCCGCGATGCTGATCACCCAGGGCTCGACCACCGCGCGCGCGCGTACCGTCGCGCCGACGTCGTAGCGATAGGCGCAGGCGGCAAGCGCGATATCGGTCCCCGCGATCGCGAAGACCAGCAGCGCCATCCAGCGATCGGTGCCGTCGATCGCTCCGGCGGGGAACATCAGATTGGGGAAGAGGAGCAGGATCGCCGAGCCCGCCGCCGAGGCGAGGAAAGCGACGAACATCCCGTCCCAGACGACGGTGCGCTGGTCGGCGCCCGGCGCGCTCAATTGCTCGGCGAGGCCGCGCTTGAGGCCGAGCGTCGCAAGCTGCGCGACGAGTTCGATCACGAGGACGGCGAAGGCGAAGCGCCCGACCGCTTCGGGTCCGTACCAGCGGCCCGCGAAATAGAGGAAGGGCAGGCGTGCGACGAGGCGCAGCACGAAGCCGAAGAAATTGGTGCGGCCGCCCTTGGCGAGCGCGGCGGTATCCGCCTCGGCCTGCGGCGCCGTGGCGGACGGATCGGGGGTGCGCGCGGTCGCGCTGTCCGTCTGGCTCAAGCCTGGCGCCCCTTCTGCATGTCCCCGCGCAATCTAGCGCGGGGGTGCGGGGCAGGCAATCGGTGCAAAAGACTCATCGGCCCTCTGGTCGGAGCGGCCGGCTGAGCAGAGCCTGAATCGCTTCGCCCGCCCGAATCTCGCCCGCGACGAGCCGCGCGACGGCGTCGGTGATCGGCATGTCGATGCCGTCGGCGCGCGCGGCAGCCGCGACGACGGGCGCGCTGAACGCTCCTTCGGCCACCGTGCGGCGGTCGGCCATCAGCCGGGCGGCCTCCTCGCCGCGCCCAAGCCCCTGGCCGAGCGCGAAGTTGCGCGAATTCGACGAGGTGCAGGTGAGGACGAGATCGCCAAGCCCGGCAAGCCCGGCGAGCGTTTCCGCCTGCGCGCCGCGCGACAGGCCGAACCGCGTCATTTCGGCGAAGCCGCGGCTGATCAGCGCCGCGCGTGCGTTGAGGCCCAGCCCGGCGCCGTCGACGATCCCGCACGCGATCGCAAGGATATTCTTGACCGCCCCGCCGATCTCCGCGCCGATCAGGTCGGTCGACACATAGGGCCGGAAATGCGGACGCGCGAGCGACCCGGCGATGGCCTCGGCGGTCGCTGTGTCGGCGGCGGCGAGGGTGATTGCGGTTGGCAGGCCGGCGGCGACCTCGTGCGCGAAGGTCGGGCCCGAAAGCACGGCGAGCGGCCTTGCGGGGCAAAGCTGTTCGGCGATGTCGATCGGGAAGGCGAAGCTCTCCGCCTCCATACCCTTGCTGCAGAAGATGAGCGGCGCATCGCCTGCGGGCAGATCGGTCAGAACCGCGCGCAGAAAGGGCACGGGGACGACGACGAGCAACGCGTCGCAGGCGGCGAGACCGGCAAGTTCGCCCGTCGCGACGAGCGAGGGCGCGAGCGTGGCGCCCGGAAGGAAGAGCGGGTTGCGATGCTCGGCGTTGATCGCGGCGACGACCTCCGCCTCGCGTGCCCACAGGCGCACCGGCGCGCCGTCGGCGGCGAGCATCTGTGCGAGCGCGGTGCCCCACGCGCCGCCGCCGACGACGCCGAAGTTCGAATATGATGTCATGCCTTCACGCGTCATGCTTTCACTCCGGCGCCGCGCACGGCTTCGGCCTCCGGATCGAGCGGCCAGCGCGGGCGCGCGGCGGTATCTAGCGGATCGGTGAGCCCCGCGGCGAAGCGCTCGGCGCCCGCCCAGGCGATCATCGCGCCATTGTCGGTGCAGAGCCAGAGCGGCGGCGCGACGAAGGGCTTGTCGAAGCGGCTTGCGAGTTCGGTGAGCGCGGTGCGAATCACGCCGTTCGCCGCAACGCCGCCCGCTACGACGAAGGCGGTCGCTTCGGGGCAGGCCGCGAGCGCGATGCGGCTGCGATCGACGAGGCAGTCGACGACCGCCTGCTGGAAGGAGGCGGCGAGGTTGGGGACGCTATGCGCACCCGACGCGGCGGCGCGCGCGACCGCGCTCTTGAGCCCGGCGAAGGAGAAATGGGGCTCGGCGCTGCCGACGAGCGGGCGCGGCAGCGGCACCGCCGTCGGATCGCCGCCCTGCGCCGCGCGTTCGACGGCAGGGCCGCCGGGATAGCCGAGCCCGAGCAGCTTCGCTGTCTTGTCGAAGGCTTCGCCCGCGGCGTCGTCGATCGTGGTGGCGAGGCGGCGATAGGCGCCGACGCCTTCGACGAGCAGCAACTGGCAATGGCCACCCGATACGAGCAGCAGCAGATAGGGGAATTCGAGCGCGGCGTCGGTGAGTCGCGGGCTCAGCGCATGGCCTTCGAGATGGTTGACCGCGACGAGCGGCTTGTTCGCCGCGTGCGCGAGCGCCTTGCCAGTGACGAGCCCGACCATCACCCCGCCGATCAGCCCCGGCCCGGCGGTCGCGGCGATCACGTCGACGTCGGCGAGCGTGACGCCGGCGTCGGCGAGGACCCCCTCGACGAGCGGCGCGAGCCGGTCGACATGCGCGCGCGCCGCGATTTCGGGGACGACGCCGCCATAGGGCCGATGCTCGGCCTCCTGCCCCGCGACGCGGTGCGCAAGCACGCGCCGCTCGCTGTCGACGAGCGCCGCCGCGGTTTCGTCGCAGCTTGATTCGAGGCCGAGGATCAGGGGCATGAATCGCGCCCATACTCGCGCAGAGGGGCCGGGGGCAAGCGGGGGAGGATTTGGTTCACGCGAAGACGCAAAGACACAAAGACGCGAAGGGGCAAGGCCGAGCCGTAGGCCCAATTTTCGAAAAGGGAGATTTCTGTCGCTGGGGCGAGATCGAATGGCCGCTTCGCGGCAAATGCCATTCGCTTCGCGTCTTCGCGTGAACCTTTCCGGACCCATCCCTCGATCGGCCCGCTTCCCTTTGCCTCCCCAAAGCCGTAGCAGGCGCGCATGGCCTCGATCCCGCTTCCTACCCCCGCCCGTCCGCTGCGCATCGGCACGCGCGCCTCGCCGCTGGCGCTGGCGCAGGCGAATATGGCGGCGGCGGCCCTGACGAAAGCGCATGCGCTCGATCTCGAGGCGCTTGAAATCGTGGCGATGACCGCCACCGGCGACAGGATCCAGGATCGCGCGCTCGCCGAGGTTGGCGGCAAGGCGCTGTGGACGCGCGAACTCGACGCCGCGCTCGATGCGGGTGCGATCGATATCGCGGTTCATTCGTTGAAGGACGTCGAGACGATACGCGACGCGCGCTTTGCCTTGGGGGCGATGCTCGAACGGGCCGATCCGCGCGACCGGCTGGTGGTGCGCGGCGGCGTCACCGCGTCAACGATCGCCGATTTGCCGCACGGCGCGCGGCTGGGGACGAGCAGCCCGCGCCGCGCGGCGCAGGTCAGGCGGCTGCGCCCCGATCTGGCGACAACGCTGCTGCGCGGGAATGTCCAGACGCGGCTTGCACGGCTCGAAGGCGGCGAGGTCGATGCGACCCTGCTCGCGGCGGCGGGGCTCGACCGGCTGGGAATGCACGACATCGGCGAGGCGCAATCGACCGACCTGCTGCTGCCTGCCGCCTCGCAGGGCGCGATCGGTATCGAGTGCCGTGCAGATGACGCCGCGACCTTCGCCCTGCTCAAGACGATCGACCATGCGCCGACGCATCGCGCGGTCGCGGCCGAACGCGCGCTGCTTGCGGCGCTCGGCGGCGATTGCCGCTCGCCGGTCGCGGCTTACGCGCACTGGCTGGGCGATGGTGCGCTGCGCCTCGATGCCGAAATCTTCTCGGACGACGGCGCCGACCATGTCGCGGGCCATGCGCTGGTCACCGGTCGCGGCGATGCCGAGGCGCTGGCGCAGCGCCTGCTGGACGAGGCGCCCGGCAGCGTGCGGCGCCTGTTCGCGGTATGAGCAGCGGCCTGCCGCTGCTCGTCACGCGCCCCGAGCCGGGATGCGCCGCGACGGTGGCGCGGGCGCGGGCGCTGGGGCTCGATGCGCGGCCGGTGCCGCTGTTTGCGGCGCGGGCGCTCGACTGGGCGGCGCCCGATGCGCGCGATCATGACGCGCTGCTGCTGACGAGCGCGCAGGCGGCGCGGCTGGGCGGGTCCGGGCTCGCCGCGCTCGCGGTGCTTCCGGTTTATGCCGTTGGCGAGGCGACCGCTGCCGCCGCGCGCGATGCGGGGTTCGGCGTCGCGGCCGTCGGCGCGCGCGATGCCCAGGCGCTGCTCGACGGCATGGCGTCATCGGGGAAGCGGCGGATCCTGTGGCTTTGCGGGCGCGACCGTTCGGCGTTCGCGACCGGGCTGACGGTGACGGCGCTGCCCGTCTATACGGTCGATCCGGTCGAGCCGACCGCCCTTTGGCGCGATTCGGTCGCGGCGCCGGCGGTCGTCCTTGCCCATTCGGCGCGGATCGCGGCGCGGGCCGCCGACCTCGCCGGCGCATCGCGTAAGCATTTGACCTTGCTGGCGATCAGCGCCGCTGCCATCGATGCGGCGGGCGATGGCTGGGCCGAAAAGGCGGCTTCGCCGCGCCCCGATGACGCCGCGATGTTGGCAGAGGCGGTCCGTTTGTGCCACAAGGGTCGCCAATAGGGTCGTTCGAAAGAGACACATGACAATCGAAAGCATCGACAGGCCGGCGTCCTCGGACGGCGTGGCTCCGGTGAAAAGACTTTCGCTCCGCGCGCTGTTCATCGGTGCGATGCTTCTCCTGGTCCTGGGCGTGGTCGGCGGCGGCTGGGCGATGAATCGCTGGCTGGCGAGCGAGCAGCCCCCGGCGACCGTCGTCAGCGACGAACCGGCGGTGGGCGGTGCGCTCGCCGCGATCGGCCAGGCCGAGGTCGCGGCCGGGGGGCAGGTGGCCACGGCGCCTGTGGTCGACGGGGCCGGCGGGCTCGCGGCGCGGGTCGCCGAACTCGAACAAAGGCTGTCGCGCATCAACCTGCAGGCCGAATCGGCGTCGGGCAACGCTTCGCGCGCCGAGGGGCTGCTCGTCGCCTTCGCGGTGCGGCGCGCGCTCGATCGCGGGCTGTCGCTGGGCTATCTCGAGGCGCAGCTCCGCCTGCGCTTCGGCGACGACCAGCCCAATGCGGTCAAGACGATCATCGAAACCTCGCGCGAGCCGGTGACGCTCGAGCAGCTGCGCGCCGAACTCGACACGATCGCACCCGAACTCGTCGGGCGCAGCGGCGACAAGGGCAGCCTGTGGACCGGCCTGCGCCGCGAGCTCGGCGAATTGTTCGTCGTGCGACCGGCGGGCACGCAGTCGCCGCGCGCGACCGAGCGGCTCGAACGCGCGCGCCGCTATCTGGCCGGCGGCATGGTCGACCAGGCGATTACCGAGGTCGAGGCGATGCCCGGCGCGGCGGAGGCGGGCGACTGGCTGATCGACGCGCGCCGCTATCACGAGGCGCGGCGCGCGCTTGACCTGATCGAGACCGCGGCGATATTGGAGCCGCGCGACGGGGCCGCCGTCGCGATGGCCCGCGATCCGGCCGAAACGACCCCCTGAGCGCGCCCGCGGGCACGCCGCAAGAGAAAGCCCGACCCATGGCCCTCGCCGATCCGCAGCGCACCGAAGCGCTCGACCCGTTCGATCCGCTCCAGCTCGCCGACCAGCTGACCGAAGAGGAAAGGATGATCCAGGGCGCGGCGCGCGCCTATGCCGAGGGCGAGTTGCTGCCGCGCGTGACGTCGGCGTTTCTCGAGGAGCGCTTCGACCGCGAGATCATGTCGGAGATGGGCCAGCTCGGCCTGCTCGGCGCGACGATCGATCCCGAATATGGCGGTGCGGGGCTCAATTATGTTTCCTACGGGCTGATCGCGCGCGAGGTCGAACGTATCGATTCGGGCTATCGGTCCGCCTGTTCGGTGCAGAGCAGCCTCGTGATCCATCCGATCAACGCCTATGGCAGCGAGGAGCAGAAGCGGAAGTATCTGCCCGGGCTGACCGCGGGCGAACTCGTCGGCTGTTTCGGGCTGACCGAGCCCGACGCGGGCAGCGACCCCGGCAGCATGCGTACCCGCGCCGAGAAGATCGCGGGCGGCTATCGCCTGAAGGGCGCGAAGATGTGGATCACCAACGCGCCGATCGCCGATGTCTTCGTGGTCTGGGCGAAGTCCGACGCGCACGACGGGGCGATCCGCGGCTTCATCCTCGAAAAGGGGATGAAAGGCCTGTCGGCGCCGAAGATCGAGGGCAAGGTGTCTTTGCGCGCCTCGATCACCGGCGAGATCGTGATGGATAGCGTCGAGGTCGGCGAGGATGCGCTGTTGCCGCACGTCTCGGGCCTGAAAGGCCCGTTCGGCTGTCTCAATCGCGCGCGCTACGGCATCGGCTGGGGCGCGATGGGCGCGGCCGAATTCTGCTATGAGGCGGCGCGCAATTATACGCTCGAGCGCAAGCAGTTCGGGCGCCCGCTCGCGGCGAACCAGATCGTGCAACTGAAGCTCGCCAACATGCTCACCGAAATTTCGATGGGGCTGCAGACCGCGCTGCGTGTCGGCCGCCTGATCGACGAGGGGCGGCTGGTTCCCGACGCGATCAGCCTTCTGAAGCGGAACAATTGCGGCAAGGCGCTCGATATCGCGCGGGTCGCGCGCGACATGCACGGCGGCAACGGGATTTCGGCGGACTATCATGTCATTCGTCACGCGGTGAACCTCGAGACGGTGAACACCTATGAGGGCACGCACGACGTCCATGCGCTGATCCTCGGCCGCGCGATCACCGGCATCCCCGCCTTTTTCTGATGCGGCCGCTGGAAGGCCTGCGCGTCGTCGAACTGGCGCGCGTGCTTGCGGGGCCGTGGTGCGGGCAATTGCTCGCCGATCTCGGCGCCGAGGTGGTCAAGGTCGAGCGGCCGGGCGCCGGCGACGACACGCGCGAATGGGGTCCGCCCTTCGTCACCGGCGCCGACGGCCAAAATCTGGGCGCGGCCTATTATCACAGCTGCAACCGCGGCAAACGCAGCGTCGCGATCGATATTGCGACGGCGGCGGGACAGGCCAAGGTGCGCGCGCTGCTCGCCGATGCCGATGTCGTGATCGAGAATTACAAGGTCGGCGGGCTCGCCAAATATGGGCTCGATCCGGCGACGCTCCGTGCCGACTTTCCGCGCCTCATCGTCTGTTCGATCACCGGCTTCGGCCAGACCGGGCCCTATGCGCACCGCGCCGGCTACGATTTCATCGTCCAGGCGATGAGCGGCTTCATGTCGCTGACCGGCGAGCCCGACGGGGCGCCGCAAAAGGCGGGCATCGCCTATGCCGACATTTTCACCGGCATGTATGCGACCGTCGCGATCCTCGCGGCGCTCAGACGTCGTGACGTCACAGCTGCGGGCGCGCATATCGACATGGCGCTGCTCGACAGTCAGGTTGCGGTGCTCGCCAATCAGGCGGCCAATTATCTGGCGAGCGGGGTGTCGCCAAAGCGGATGGGCAATGGCCACGCGAATGTCGTGCCCTATCAGGCGTTTGCCACCGCCGACGGCCAGCTCGTCGTCGCGGTCGGCAACGACAGCCAGTATCGCAAGCTTTGCGCGATCCTGGGCGAGCCGCAATGGGCCGACGATGCGCGTTTCGCGAACAATGCCGCGCGGCTGGCGAACCGGGCCGAGCTGATCCCGCTGCTTGCGGCGAAGATCGCGACGTGGAATGCGCAGCCGCTGTCGCTCGCGCTCGAGGCCGAGGGCGTGCCCGCGGGTCCGATCAATGACCTCGCCGGAGTGTTCGCCGATCCGCAGGTCGTCGCGCGCGGAATGCGCTTCCGGCCCGAAGGCGCGTCGATTGATGGCGTTGCGAGCCCGATCGTTATCGACGGCGAGCGGATGGTTGCGCCGACGGGGGCGCCGAAGCTGGGCGACTGACGGCCGCTTTCGACCGGAAGCGGGCGTTGGGCTCCCCTCCCGCAGGCGGGAGGGGTTTGAGGGTGGGCCAGCAACCTTGCCGATGCCTACCCCGCTGCGGCTGGCGAGCAAGCTCGCAAGCCTCGCTGCCCCTCCCGCTTGCGGGAGGGGATATCCGCGTGCAAATCCAACGTCCGCTTCCCACCCCGTTCCGGACTTTCGCTGCCGATCCGGGATGAATAGCCGCTTCGGACCCCAAGGCGGCCGCCCCGTATCCAAAGAAAAGGGGCGCCCCGAAGGGCGCCCCTTTCCCCCTTTATCGTTCGCCGGTCAGGCTTCCGGGGTCAGAATTTGACCGTCCCGGTAACGAACACCTGACGCGGGTTGCCGTAGAAGACCGTCGCGACGCCCTCGCGACCGAGCGACGGGGTCGGCAGGCCGTTGCCGCCGATGATCGGCTGGCCGGTCGCCGGATTGGTAGCGAGGAACTGATAGCCCGAGGTCTTGTACTGCTTGTCGAGGATATTCTTGCCATAGACGCCGATCGAATAGCGATCGCCGCCGAAATTATAGACAAGGCTGGCATCCCATAGCGCATAGCCCTTCTGGTCGAGATAGGGGCTGCGGTACTCGAACTGCTGCGTCTTGCTGCGGTAGGAGACGGTGGTCGAGAAATTGAGGTCGCCGTCGCCCACCGGCACCAGCGCGCCGAGCGTCCCCGATGCGGTCCAGGTCGGAGTGTTCTGGATGTCGGTGATGTCGGACACGTCGGTGCCGAGCGCGCCGATGAACTCGTCATATTGCGCGTCGATATAGCCAAGCGTGCCCGCGAAGCTCATCCGCGAACCGGCGCCCGCGAAATCCTGCGCGAAGCGCGCCGAGGTTTCGAGCTCGATCCCCTTGAAGGTCGCCGAGGCGGCGTTGGTGGTGACGCCCGAGAAGCTTTCGAAAATGCCGTCGTTGTTCGCGTCGACCCCGACCGAGCCCGGAATCTGGACATTCTTGTAGTCGGCGTAGAAGCCGGTCAGCGCGAAATTGAGGTCGCCGTCGAGCGCGGCGCCCTTGATCCCGACTTCGTAGCTGTCGACCTCTTCGGGCTCGAACTTGAAGAAGTTGTAGATCTCGTCATAGGCGAAGACGCCGTCGTTGTTGACGTCGATCGCGCGGACGTTCGCGCTGCCGCGCGGATCGAAGCCGCCGCCCTTGAAGCCCTTCGAATAGGAGGCATAGACCATCAGGTCGTCATGGACGTCGTAGGAGATCGACGCGCGCGGGGTGAATTTCTTGAATCGCGCCTTGCCGTTGAAATTGGTGATCGGGGCGCCGATCAGCACGCCGGTGCCGCCGAAGTCGGGGTCGGCGCCGAGGATCTGGTTCTGCTTGAAGATGAAGCTCTTGCGATTGTCGACGGTGTAGCGACCGCCTGCCGACAGGTGCAGCCGGTCGGTGACGTCGAAGGTGAAATCGCCGAACACCGACCAGGTGTCCGTGCGCACGTCGCCGATCGTCTTCTGGCCGAAGCCAGGCAGGTTCAGCAGCGCGCCGGTGGTGGCGAGCAACACGTCGAACTTCGTATAGGCCTTGGCATCGAGATAATAGAAGCCGACGAGGCCGTGCAGCCGGTCGCTGTCATAGAGGAGCTGGAATTCCTGGCTCAGCTGCTCGTTGCGGTAGATCGCCGGCACGTCGACGTCGACCGCGGGCAGCGAATCGAAATCGATCGGGGTGAAGCTCCTGTCCTTGCGCCACGCGCTGATCGACCGCAGCGTCAGCGCGTCGCTGAGTTCGGCGGTGACGTTCATCGCGAACCCCCACGCCTCGACATCCTGCTTGGGCGCGTTGAGGCCGGCGCGGGTGTCATAGACGTCGTCGAGTACCGGCGCGCCCGAGAGGAGGCCCGGAATCAGGCGGTGGCCGTTGCGCGGGTCCGACTTGTCCCGGGTATAGTCGCCCGACAGGCGGATCAGCACCGGCGCGCCATAGCCGCCGAATTCGACGGTGCCGCGACCGGCCCACACGTCCTTGTTGTAGTTTTCGACGCCCGGAATGTTGAGATTGTCGCCGAACCCGCCGCGCGACAGCCGGGCCACCGAACCGCCGACGCGCAGCAGGTCGCCGATCGGCGCGCTGACCGTCAGCACGCCTTCGGCCTGGTCATAGGTGCCATAGGTCGCGCGCAGCTTGAGGCTGAAATCCTGCGGCAGCGGCTTGGTGACATATTTGATCGCGCCGCCGATGGTGTTGCGGCCGTAGAGCGTGCCCTGCGGTCCGCGCAGCACCTCGATCCGCTCGACATCGTAGATGTCGAGCACCGCAGCCTGCGGGCGGTTCAGATAGACGTCGTCGAGATAAAGCCCTACCCCGGCCTCGAACCCCGGCACCGGATCCTGCTGGCCGACGCCGCGGATGAAAGCGCTGAGCGTCGAGTTGGTGCCGCGCGACGTCTCGATCGTCGTGTTCGGGGTGATGTTCGAAATGTCGGTGATGTCGAGCGCGCCGCGCGCCTCGAGCGCCTCGCCCGAAAAGGCCGACACCGCGATCGGCACGTCGAGCAGCCGTTCGTCGCGGCGGCGTGCGGTGACGATGATCTCCTCGTCGCCGGCGTCGGCACTTGCGCCTTCATCCTGGGCGAAGGCGGCGGGCGTGAAGGCGAGGATCGAAAGCGCGCTCGTCGCATAGATGGCGCGGCGTAGCGAACGGGCGAAAGGACGCATGAAAAATCTCCCATGTGGCGGACGACCCCTCGCCGTCCCTCCTCTTTTCTTGGGCCCGGTCTTGCCAAGCCGCGCGCCACCCAATAATGAAACATGAACCAAGTTTCAACTTGGAATGTGAAACCGCTATGTTTTGCCTGCCGGTGATGCGAAAAGGTCACGCTGGCGGCAACCCGAGGAGGGGCAGGCGGACAGGGGACGGGAAGGCAAGGCGATGGATCAGCCGCGCGCATCGGCGCCGCTACGGGCGGAAGAAACGGGGAATCCCGACAAGACGCCGCGCACCGAGCGCGGGCGGCGGACCTTGCGAAAGCTGCTCGACGCCGCGGCGACCGAGTTTGGCGAGCGCGGATTTCACGATGCGTCGATCAGCGGCATCACGCGCCGCGCCGGCACCGCGCTCGGCAGTTTCTACACCTATTTCGATTCGAAGGACGAAATCTTCCAGGCGCTCGTCCGCTATATGAGCGAGCAGCTGCGCGACCATGTCACGCCGCGCGTGCAGGCGGCGTCCGACGAGATCAGCGCCGAGCGCATCGGCCTTGAATCCTTCCTGGGCTTCGTGCGCGAGCACAAGGAAATCTATCGCATCATCGACGAGGCGGAGTTCGTCGATTATGCAAGCTATCGCCGCCACTATGAAACGACGGTCGAGCGCATGCGCCAGCGACTGGAAGCCGGCGCGGCGCGCGGCGAGATCCGCGCCGACGCCAGCGAGGTCCATGCCTGGGCGATCGCGGGGATGAACGTGTTCCTCGGGATGCGCTACGGATTGTGGGATGCCGACGCCGACATCGCCGATGTGGCGCGGATCGCCAACGACATGCTTGCGAACGGACTGAAGAAGCGGGATTGATCCTCCCCACCGCTCTGCGCAGCGAGGATTTTAACCGCGCGCGATCAGGAAGATGGCATGTTCGGCGCGCCAGCTCGCGGCGGCGGCGCTCGTCGGTTTGTCGCCCGACAGATACCAGGCGCCCTCGACCCGGATGCCCTTTTCGCGCAGCAGCTCGCGAAAGTCGCGGACGGTCACATGGTGGATGTTCGGCGTCTCGTACCAGGCGACGGGCAGCAGCCGCGTCACCGGCATACGCCCCGTCCACAGCAGCGACAGGCGGACGCGCCAGTGCGCGAAATTGGGGAAGCTGACAAAGGCGCGCGGCGCGATGCGGAGCAGTTCGCCGACGACGCGGTCGGGGCGTTCGGTCGTCTGCAGCGTCTGCGACAGGATGGCATAGTCGAACGCATCGTCGGGATAATCGGCGAGGTCGCGGTTTGCGTCGCCCTGCACCACCGATAGCCCTTGCGCCATCGCTGCCTCGATCGCCGCGGCGTCGATTTCGAGCCCGCGCGCGTCGATCTGCTTTCCGGCGCGCAGCTCGGCCATCAACGCGCCGTCGCCGCAGCCGATGTCGAGCGCGCGCACGCCTGCCGGAATTGCATCGGCGATGATGCGCAGATCGGGGCGAAGCGCACTCACCAGCCGGCTCCGAGCGCGCCCGCCACGATCCGGTCGAGCGCGGGGACATCGAGCAGGAAGCTGTCGTGACCGAAGGGCGCCGACAGCTCGACGAAGCTCGCCGCCGCGCCCACCGAATGCAGCGCCTGGACGATGCGCCGCGATTCGGCGGTCGGATAGAGCCAGTCGGTGTCGAAGCTCACCAGCGTGAAACGCACATCCTTGGCGTTAGCGAGGGCACCCGCGAGGCGCCCGTCGTGCGGTTCGGCGAGGTCGAAATAGTCCATCGCGCGGGTGATATAGAGATAGGCGTTGGCGTCGAAGCGGTCGGTGAAGGCCAGCCCCTGGTGGCGCAAATAGGATTCGATCTGGAAATCGGCGTCGAAGCCGAAACTCTTGATGTCGCGCGCCTGCAGCCGGCGGCCGAACTTCTCGGTCAACCCTTCCTCGGACAGATAGGTGATGTGCGCCGCCATGCGCGCGACCGCGAGGCCTTTTGTGGGCGCCCGCGCGCTGCCGTAATATTGGCCGCCCTGCCAGTCGGGATCGGCCATGATCGCCTGCCGTCCGACCTCGTGGAACGCGATATTCTGCGCCGAATGGCGCGCTGCACTGGCGATCACGATCGCCGAGCGCAGCCGTTCGGGATAGGAGGCCGCCCATGCCAGCGTCTGCATCCCGCCCATCGATCCGCCGATGACGGCATGAAGCCGCTCGATCCCCAGATGGTCGAGCAGCATCGCCTGCGCGCGCACCATGTCGGCGATGGTGATGACGGGGAAGGCCATGCCCAGCGGCGCACCGGTCGCGGCGTCGGGGGTCGCGGGGCCGCTCGACCCCATGCAGCTGCCGAGGACGTTGGCGCAGATGACGTGGAAGCGATCGGTGTCGATGGGCTTGCCGGGCCCGACCATGCGCGCCCACCAGCCGGGCTTGCCCGTCGCGGGATGGTCGCTCGCGACATATTGGTCGCCGGTGAGCGCGTGGCAGATCAGCACCGCATTCGACCTGTCTGGGTCGAGCGCGCCATAGCTTTGCCAGGCGATCGTCACCGACGGCAGCGACTGGCCGCTGTCGAGCGGCAGGGCTGCGGGAATCGTCACGCTCTGATGCTGGATCTGGTGAAGCAGGCTTGCCATCGTGCGCGCGGGGCTAAGCGGGCGCGGACAGGCTGTCAACGTGCTGGACTTGGGGCGCACAGCCGCTAAACGGCGCGGCATGACCGACGCGACCCCGACCCTCACGCCCAAGCCGTGGATCAGCGGCATCGCCCCCTATGTGCCCGGCAAGTCGGCCGGCGCCGACGGCCGCCCGCTGATCAAGCTCAGCGCGAACGAAAATCCGCTCGGTACCGGGGACAAGGCGCGCGCGGCGTTCGCGGCGTCGCAGGCCGCGGCCGACGCGCTGTCGCGTTACCCCGACCCCGGCGCGAACGAGCTGCGCGCGACGATTGCGGCGAAGTTCGGGCTCGACCCGGCGCGGGTCATCTGCGGCAACGGCTCGGACGAGCTGCTGCACCTCGCCGCCGGTACTTATGCGGGCCCAGGCGACGAGATTCTCTATGTGCGCTATGGCTTCGCGGTCTATGAAATCGCGGCGCGCCGCGTCGGCGCCACGCCGGTCGAGGCCGACGACCGCGACTATGCGACCGACGTCGATGCGCTGCTCGCGGCGGTGACCGACAAGACCCGCGTCGTCTATCTCGCCAATCCGAACAATCCCACGGGCACGCTCGCAACCCGGGAGGAGGTGCAACGCCTCTATGCGGGACTGCCGAAGAATGTCCTGTTCGTGATCGACCAGGCGTATAGCGAGTATCTTTCGGAGGCCGAGGACGACGGCGGGCTCGACCTAGCGAAGACGCAGCCGAATGTCTTCGTCACGCGCACCTTCTCGAAGATCCACGGCCTTGCCGCCGAACGCATCGGCTGGGGCTATGCCGCCGCCGAGGTGATTTCGGCGCTGCACCGTATCCGCCTGCCGTTCAACGTCACGCGCGCGGGGCAGGCGGCGGCGATTGCCGCGCTCGGCGACGAGGATTTCGTCGCAAACAGCCGCGACCATAATGCCAGATGGCGCGCCTGGCTGGCGCAGGAGCTCGAAAGCCTCGGCAACCATGGCGTCCGCGTCGTGCCGTCGGCGACCAACTTCCTCCTCGTGCTGTTCGAGGGCGAGGTCAGCGCCGAGACGGTCTATAACCGGCTGATGGACGCGGGCTATATCGTCCGCTGGCTGCCGGGGCAGGGGATTCCGCAGGCGCTGCGCATGACGATCGGTACCGAGGCGGAAACGCGCGGGCTGGCGGCGGCGGTCCGCGCGGCGCTCGCCGGCTGATGGCGATCGAGCGGGTCACGGTCGTCGGGCTGGGGCTGATCGGCTCGTCGATCGCGCGCGCCGCGAAGGCGCGGCTGCCGCAGGTGACGGTGACCGGCCATGACGCCAGCGCCGATGTGCGCGAAGAGGCGCGGACGCTCGGGCTGTGCGATACGATCGCCGACGATCCCGCCGCGTCCGTCCTGGGCTCCGACCTCGTCATTCTCGCGGTGCCGGTAGGGCGGATGGCCGATGCGGCCGCCGCGATCGCGCCCGGCCTGAAGCCCGATGCGATCATTTCCGATGTCGGCTCGTCGAAGGCGGGGGTCGCCGATGCGCTGGCGAAGGCGCTCCCCGACCATGTCGTCATTCCCGCGCATCCGGTTGCGGGGACCGAGAACAGCGGACCCGCCGCGGGCTTCGCGACCCTGTTCGAGGGACGCTGGTGCATCGTGACGCCGGGCGCGAGCGCGCCCGCCGACGCCGTGGCGGCACTGTCGGGCTTCTGGGAAGCGCTCGGCGCCAAGGTCGACACGATGGATGCGGCGCATCACGATATGGTGCTCGCGGTGACCAGCCACCTGCCGCACCTCATCGCCTATACGATCGTCGGCACCGCGAGCGAGCTGGAGGAAGTGACCGAGAGCGAGGTCATCAAATATTCGGCGGGCGGCTTCCGCGACTTCACGCGCATCGCGGCGAGCGACCCGGTGATGTGGCGCGACGTGTTCCTCGCGAACAAGGACGCGGTGCTCGAAACGCTGCAGCGCTTCAACGAGGATCTGACCGCGCTCCAGCAGGCGATCCGCCGCGGCGACGGAGCAAAGCTCGAGGACTGGTTCACGCGCACCCGCGCGATCCGGCGCTCGATCATCGAGCAAGGGCAGGATGATGCCGCGCCCGATTTCGGTCGGCGGCACTAAGGGCGCAAAAAGGGCGTCTCCCCGAGCGAAGCGCCGCGGGTTCTCGCTTCGCTCGAACGTGCCCCTCGGCTTCACTCGGGGAATCGGAGTGATTTCAAGCCGATGCTTCGCCCGCCAGCAACGCCTCAGGCGGGTTCAGCGCGTTAATCGCGCGCCAGACCCGCTCCTCGGCCTCTTCGCGCGGCAGGCCGGCGGGGATCGTCTCGCCGATCCGGTAGGTGATCGTGCCCGGCCATTTGACCCAGCGGCGCGGCGGATAGGCGAGGCCGCTGTTCACCGCGACCGGAATCACGGGCACGCCGAGCATCCGGTAAACACCCGCGAAGCCCGAGCGGAGCGGCGGTGCCGAGCCGTGCGGCACGCGCGTTCCCTCGGCGAACAGCACCAGCGGACGACCCTTCGCCAGCGCGGCCTTGGCGGCGTTCAGCATCGCGCGCATCGCCTTGCCGCCGCCGTCGCGGTCGACCGGGATCAGGCCATAGAAGCGCGCCGCCTGCCCCCATACGGGAATCGAGAATAATTCTTCCTTCGCGAATACTGCCGGATATCTGAACAGCATCGGCTGTTCGATCGTCTCGAACGCGCCCTCGTGCTTGAAGACGTAGAGGACCGGGATATCGGGCATGTCGCCCTCGATGACGATCCTCTGCCCGAGCACGAAGCGGCAGATCAGCCGGTGGAACTGCGCCCAGATGCGCACGAACCAGATCGTCGCATGGTGCGAGACCGGCAGCGAGACGACGGCGCCGATCGACGAGATGCTGCTCATGATCACGAACAGCAGCCAGAAGAGGATCGAGCGGAGAAGGGCGATGGTGTAGCGCATCGGCGCGGCTTCTAGAGGCCGAGGAGCCCGCCCGCCAGCCCGGCGAGATATTTATGATATTCGCGGAACAGGGTCGCGAAGTTCGGCTGGCTGCGCACCGCGTCGGGGACGATCCGAACCTTGTCGCCGACCGCACGGCCGATCTCATATTCGGCGCGGCGCATGTGCCAGTCGGTGGTGATCAGGCGGATGCTCCTGTAATTGCGCCGCTGCGCCCAGCTTGCGACTTCGGTCGCGTTCGAGCGCGTATCCTCGGCCTCGAACCCCAGCGCGATGCAGCAGTCGAAGAGCTTTTCGGGGCGCTTATATTCGGCGGCGAGTTCGCGGGGCTTCACCTCGCGCGCGACGCCGCTGATCAGCAACCGTTTGGCATCGCCTGCCTCGAGCCGTTCGAGCGCGCGGTCGATCCGGCCGGGTCCGCCGGTCAGGACGACGATCGCGTCGGTCTTTTCGGCGGGCCCGGGCTGCGGCAGCAGCAGCGCAAACCAGGCGAAGCCGAGCACCCAGGCCAGGAAGAGGAGCGAAATCAGGCGCTTGATCATAATATCTTCTGGAGCGCGGCAAGCAGGGTCAGCCGCGCGGTCAACGCTGCAAGCGCGATAGCCAATAGCGGCAGCGCCAGCAAGAGCGCCCAGCCAGCGGGGCCGAGCGACGCGGTCGCGGCGAGCCCCGATGTCACCCCCGACCACTGCCAGCCGATCAGCAGCAGGATCAGCGCCGCGACGACGGTGCCGAGCGCGATGCCATAAGCCGTGTCGATCGCGATCCGCCGCTGGAACAGCCGCGTGATCTGCTGGTCGGTGGCGCCGATCATGTGGAGCATCTCGATCGTCGCATAATGGGTGCCGAGCGCGGCGCGCGCCGTCATGATCACCACGGCGCCGCTCGCGAGCGTCATCAGGACGACGAGGCCGCCCGCGACCCAGGCGAGCGACCGGATCAGCCGCGCGACCGGGCCGAGCCATTCGGCGTGGGGGATGATCCGCGCACCCGGCGCCTCGCGCGCGACCAGCGCACGGAGCTGGCCCATGTGGCGCGCGCGGTCCTCGCCGACGAAGTCGATGTCGATCAGCGCGGGGAGCGGCAGCGATTGCAGCACCGGGTCGTCGCCCCCTTCGCTACCGTCTTCGCCGCCGAACCATTGGCCGAGCGTCGCCCTCAATTCCTCCTGCTCGACCGCGCGCGCCGAGCGGACGAAGGGCTGCGCGGCGGCGGCGCGGCGCAGGGCGACCGCCTGTTCGGCGCGGGTGACGGGGTTGGCGGTGACGATCTGCACCGTCACGCGCCCCGCGATCGCATCGCCGATCGCATTCGCCGAGCGCGCGAGGCCGACGCCGGCCGCCGCGGCGAGCAACGTCAGCAGCATCAGGATCGCGATGACCCACGGCGTCGGCCCCGACAGGCGGCGGTCGGGGAGCAGACGGCGGTGCTGGACGGGGACGCGCGGGATGATCATGCGAGGTTCCGGCCCTGCTTCACGATCGGTTCGGCGGATAGCGCAGCGCGCCGGTGGGATCGGACAGGCGCCCCTTTTCGAGCCGCATCATCTGCGCATTCTCGATGCGGCTGATCAGGTGGATGTCGTGGGTCGCGACGACGACCGTGGTGCCGAGGCGGTTCAATGCCTCGAACAGTCCCAGGAGGCGCGTCGCCATCTCGGGATCGACGTTACCCGTCGGTTCGTCGGCGACGAGAAGCTGCGGCCGCGCGATCACCGCGCGCGCGATCGCGACCCGCTGCTGCTCGCCGCCCGACAGCGTCGGGGGAAAGGCGTCGGCGCGCTCGGCGAGCCCGATCCAGCCCAGCATCTCGCCGACCGGGCCCGACAGATCCTCCTCGCTCACCCCCGCGATGCGCAGCGGGAGGGCGATATTGTCGCGCGCGCTCAAATGCGGGATCAGCCGGAAATCCTGGAAGACGACCCCGATGCGGCGGCGAAAGCCCGGCAGGCGATGGCGTGGCATCGACACCAGATCCTCGCCGAACAGCCGCACGATCCCGCGGCTCGGCCGCTGCGCAAGATAGAGCATCTTGAGCAGCGAGGTCTTGCCGGCGCCCGACGCGCCGGTGAGAAAATAGAAGCTGCCGGGTTGAAGGTTGAAGCTGACGTCGGACAATATTTCGGCATCGGGACCATAGCGCAGCCCGACGCCGCTGAATTCGACCATCGCGCCGCCGGACCTGGGCGCCGACGTCATGACGCCTCCATGGCGCGCGCGGGCGCGCCCGACGAACCGTGGATGATGGCAGCCCCGACGCTCATGCGCCCGGCTGTTACATGCCTGTCCACAGAGGTAAAGCGGGAAGCGTAACGCAGAGCTTGCCACGCGCGAATCGGCATGTTTAGAGGGGAGCCATGATCCTTGCCTGCCCGTCCTGCCATACGCGCTATGTCGTCCCCGACACGGCGATCGGACCCACCGGACGGACGGTACGCTGCGCGAATTGCCGGCATAGCTGGTTCCAGGAGCCCGCGGCGCCTGCCGCCGCGGCCCCGTCGGCCCCGCCGACCCCGTCGCCGGCCGCCGAACCGGCTGCGGCCGGACCTGCCCCCGTCGTGCGCGAACCCGATCCGGCGCCTGCCGCTCCGCCGCCCGAAACGGTGCCCGAACGACCGGTTTTCGTCGAAGAGCCCGTCGCGGCTGCCCCGCCGCCGCCGCCCGAAGCCTTTGCCGCGCCCGAAACGCCGGTGATCCAGCCGCCGGTGGAAGATGCGCCGTTGCCCTTCCGCCGCCCGCGTCGCAATCCGGCGCGGCGCTGGACCTTGATCGCGGCGAGCGCGGCGCTGCTGATGCTTGGCGCGACCGGCGCGCTCTACTGGTTCGGGCTGCCCGGCTGGGCGCAGGGCCTCGGGATTCCCGGGATGACCGATGAGCCCGATCTGGTGATCGAACTGCCGCCCAATCAGGATCATCGCGAGCTTGCCGACGGCACCATCTATTTCGCCGCGTCGGGGGTGATCATCAACCCGACCGACCGCGAGCAGCGCGTGCCGCCGATCCTCGCCGAACTGCGCGATGCGCAGGGGACGATCGTCTATAGCTGGACGATCAAGCCGCCGGTGCGGATGCTGCCGCCGAACGAGAAGGTCAATTTCAGCGAGGCGAAGCTCGATATACCGCGCCGCGCCACGCAGCTGACGGTGAGCTGGGCGCTACCGAAAGGCTGATATCCCAGAATATTACGGTGACGTCACGGCGTCACAGGCTGATCGCGGCGGCCAGCGAAAGCAGGAAGCTGGTCAAGGTTGCGACGACGATCGGCGCGAAGCTGCGCCATCCCTGGTCGAGCAGCAGATGCAGCCGCGCCTTCATCGCGGTCGCGACGATCGCGAGCAGCAGCAGCGCCTGTGCGGCGGTGTTCGCGGCGCTCTGCACGGGCTTCGGGATCGCGACGAGCGAATTGATCGCGGCGACCGCGAGGAAGCCGAGAATGAACCATGGCAGGCGCAGCGGAATGCGCGTTCTGGCATCGGCCTCGCCGCTTCGCGCCAGCCACAGCCCGACGAGCATCAGCATCGGCGCGAGCAGCGCGACGCGCGTCAGTTTGACGATCGTCGCGACCTCGCCCGCCGGAGCGGAAAAGGAGAAGCCGCCGCCGATGGCCTGCGCGACGTCATGAATCGACGCGCCGATCAGGAAGCCCGCCTGCTGGTCCGACAGGCCGAGTTCGGCCGCGAGTATCGGGTAAAGCGTCATCGCGAGCGCGCTCGCGACCGTGATGCCGACGAGGGTCAGGGTGAAACGCGCCTGATCGACGCGCTTGTCGCCGATCAGCGAATAGAGCGCGAGCGCCGCCGACGCGCCGCAAATTGCGGTCGCACCCCCCGCGAGCAGCGCCGAATGCCGGTCCTGCCCGAACAGGCGCGCGCTCGCCACCGTCGCGATGATCACCGCGAGCATGATGAGCACGAGCAGCGCAAAGGGCAGCGGCCCCAGTTCGGCGAGCTGGCCGGCGGTGATCCGCGCGCCGACGAGGACGATGCCGATGCGCAGCGCGGTCTGCGACATCAGGTCCAGCCCGGCGTGGCTGCGCTTGTCCTGCGACAGGAAACTCATCGCGAGCCCGATCAGCAGCCCCATCAGCACCAGCGGCGCGGCATAATGGTCGGCGAGCCACGCGGCGGCGAGTGCGGCGATGGCGGTGACGAAGGCGCCGGGCAGATAGTCGCGCAGCCGACGCTTCGCGGGCGGCGCTGCCTCGAGCTGCATTTCGCCGTAAAGGTCGGCGGCCATCGGCCAGCTCTGCTCGGATGCGCGCATAGGCTCTCCCCCAAAATTGCCGTTCGCTTCGCATATCCGGTCGCCGCGGTCGATAGGCCATTGCTGGCGGCGCCCTTGCTTGCTAGAGGCCGCGCTCTACCGGCACCCGTAGCTCAGCTGGATAGAGCGCTGCCCTCCGAAGGCAGAGGCCAGGGGTTCGAATCCCTTCGGGTGCGCCATTTCTTCTTATATTTCAGTTGCTTGGCTGGGTTCCGGAGGTGGGTTCGCGCGCCGGTATTTTGCCGCGTAAGCACCTCGTTCGTGAAACAATTCTGTTACGCGCTGAAATTGAAGGGCCGTGGCCCGAATCCAAGGAAGCGCTGGTCCATGATTTCAATACTTTAGAAGCATTCTGAAGGTCTTCGAAGACCGTCCCCTGCCTTCGTTGGAAATGCCTTCAAACGCGCCGACTGTTGCCAAACATGCTCGCGGATTGCCCGGAATTTCTAATGTTCGGGCACGGCAACTTTGCGCCTGATGTCGGTCGTTTGCGCAGAAATCGAACTTGCTCCCAAAGCTGACGCTCGACATATCATCATTGGATGGATTCTGAGCCCACCTGAGCCTCACCTGCCGTTCGAACTTCCCATGTAGAGACGAGAAACGTCGCCATTGAGCCTGCGAGATTGACTGCGAGTTCCGCACGGCGAGATGCCGGCTTAGTCTTGCGACGCCCGCCATGCGCATCACTCAATTTGTTTCTCAACGCGCCGAGCTGCTCGACAAACTGCTGGCAGCTACCCAAAATCTGCTTGAACACCTGCTCACTATGATCGTCCGGTGCGAGCTTTAACGAAAGGGTCATAGACAATTTCAGGAGGGGCTTTTGTTCGTCAGCGCCGATACCCGCATCATTGCCGCGGCCGCGATGACCAATGTGCCCGCCGCAAAGGCCATGGTGTAGATCGGCTCGCCTGGGAACAGCGCCTGCATGATCGACCCCATAACGGTCGCGACGAGAAGCTGAGGCACGACCACGAAAATATTGAAGAGGCCCATGTAGACGCCCAGCTTCGACTGCGGGAGGCTCGAGGCGAGGATCGCATAGGGCATGGCGAGCACGGAGGCCCAGAAGGCCCCGATGAAGATCTCGCTCGCGACAAGCTGTACGGGGTCGCGAATCAGGAAGAAGCTCCCATAGCCGATCGCGCCGCAGGCAAGCCCCGCAATGTGCGTCCTGGCCTGGCCGATCCGGCGCGAGAGATGTGGGAGAAGGGTGAGAGCAGCGAAGGCGGCTACTCCGTTGTAAACCGCAAACAGGACCCCCACCCAATTTGCGGCCGTCTGATAGGCAGCACTCGCCGCGTCGGTCGTTCCGAAATGATATTGCGCGACGATCGGCGTGGTGTTGATCCACATGACGAAGAGCGCCGACCAGCTGAAGAACTGGACCATCGCCAGCCGCTTCATGACGGGCGGCATACCCGCAAAATCGCCGACGATCGCCGACAGCATGTTCTTTTCCTTGCCGCGGCGCGCGAGGGCAATCGCTGCGCTCGTCGCAATCCCGTATCCGATCAGCAGGGCGCCGAGCAGCAGCACCTCGCGCAGCAGCGCGAACTCGCGCTGGATCAGGATCACGCAAACTCCGGCAGCCGCCCAGCCGAGGCCGGCTCCATGGCTTCGCGACGCCAGGGCTCTGACGGCCGGTTCGTCAGATCCGCCGGGAGTCTCGAACGTCGCCATCCGCGCCGGATCATATTCGCTAGTCGCGATGACCGTCCACATCACCGAAAGAAAGAGCGCAAGACCGCCGAACCAGAACGCGTAGCGCACGGTATCCGGGATCTCGCCGGGGGGCGCGACGTTCGAGACGCCGATCGCCTCCATCAGCATCGGAAAGAGCGAACCGGCCACCGCGCCGGCCCCGATAAAAGCGGTTTGCACCGCATAGCCGGCACTATGCTGATCGACGCGCAACATGTCGCCGACGAAGGCGCGAAAGGGCTCCATGGAGACGTTGAGCGAAGCGTCGAGTATCCACAGCATGGTCGCTGCAAACCAGATCGACGGGCTTTGCGGCATGACGAAGAGCGCGATCGCGGCGAGCACCGCGCCGGCAAGAAAATAGGGGCGACGGCGACCGAGTCGGCCGAGCCAGGTCCGGTCGCTTAGATGGCCGACGATCGGCTGGACGAGCAGCCCGGTGAGCGGGGCGGCCACCCAGAGCCCCGGCAGCTTTTCGATATCCTCGCCGAGCGACTGGAAGATGCGGCTCATGTTCGCGTTCTGCAGCGCGAATCCGATCTGGATGCCGAAGAAGCCGAAATTTATGTTCCAAAGTCCGGCGCGGCTTTGGCGAGGCTTCTCCATCACGTCTCTCCCTGCACGGCCGCGCAGGCGGCTCTTTCGGCGCGGTGATCTTGCCGCGGACTTGCCCAAGAGCAAGCGGGTACCGGAAACGTATACGAATACGTAGGGTCGGCCCTGTGGTCCTGACCCTAGCTGCTCTGGCGGCGGATGAGGCGGGTGGGCAGGATCGACCGTTCGACCGGCTGACCGTCGATCTGGCGCAGCAGCGCATCGACGAGCAGGGCGCCCGCACCCTTGAGGTCCTGCATCACCGTCGTGAGGGTCGGGGAGGTGAGGCTGGCCGCCGGAATGTCGTCAAAGCCGATCAGCGCGACGTCGCGGGGCAGGGCAAGACCGGCCTCGTTCAGCGCCCGCATCGCGCCGATGGCGATGAGATCGCTGGCCGCGAAAATCGCGTCGAAGCCGATGGCCCGATCGATCAACGCGCGGGCCGCGTCATAGCCCGATTCTTCCGACGAGACCGCATTCACCTGCAAACCGGGATTCGCGTCGATACCGGAGGTCGCCATCGCGCGGCACAGCCCCATGTATCGGTCCTTGAACTCGGGTGCGTGGTCCGACGCGTCGCCGAGAAACGCGATCCGTCGCCGCCCGATCTCCAGGAAATGCTCGCCCGCCTGGATGCCGGCACCGATATTGTCCGAGCCGACGGTGAGCCCGATGTTGTCGTCGGCGACCGATCCCCAGCGCACGAATTTCGTGCCCATCTCGACAAGATGTTCGAGTTTGGCGCGGTAGAGCTGATAATCCCCATAACCAAGCAGGATGATGCCGTCCGAACGGTGGCTGTCCTGATAGTCGACGTGCCAGTCGCTGTGCATCTGCTGGAAGCTGATGAGAAGATCATAGCCGCGCAGCGCACACTGGCGCGTTATCGAGCCGAGCATCGAAAGAAAGAACGGGTTGATCATCGACTCGTCGGGCGTCGGATCCTCGAAGAAGAGCAGCGCGAGCGTGTGCGTGCGCTGCGAGCGGAGACTCGAGGCATTCTTGTCGACGGTATAGTTGAGCTCGCGCGCGATCCGCTCGATATTGGCCCGGGTCGCGGCGCTCACCGACTTGCTTCCGCGAAGCGCGCGCGAGACGGTCGGCTGCGACACACCCGCCAGATAGGCGATATCGAAACTGGTGGGCTTGGCCGTCGGTGGACGCCCCATATCCTTCTCCCCTCGGGCCGGCTTGTGCCCAGCCCGTTACCCGCTGATTAGCGGGCGGCGCGGGCGATGCCAATCGTCTCGCGCGACGTGCCCGTACCGGGCAAGCGCGACCTGTCGTCGCTGTGACATTTGCGCGGCAGGACGCCCCCCTGCATATTATGCGTATACGTATACCCTATAGCCGCGCCGCCGATTTGGCCTCAATTGCTGCTGCGACGATGGGAAAACCCACGCGACGATGAGGATGCCCACGGCGTGACACGCCGCTTCCCAGCCGCCGCGCGACCGACCATCCCGTCGCAACAGGGGAGCGATTATGCCTAATTCCACCAGCCTTCGCCGCGGCGTCAGCACCGTAGCGGTCGGCCTTGCCTTGGCAGCGATGCTATCGGGAACCGCGATGGCGCAAGACAGCGCCACGCCGCCGGCTGAAGACGTGCCCGCCGAGGGCGATATCGTCGTTACCGGCTATTCGGCCAGCCTCCAGAGCGCGGTCAACGCCAAGAAAACGCGCGACCAGGTCGTCGAATCGATTTCGGCCGAGGATATCGGCAAGCTTCCCGACGCCTCGATCGCGGAGTCGATCGCGCGCCTGCCGGGCCTGACCTCGCAGCGCGTTTCGGGGCGCTCGAACGCGATCTCGATCCGCGGCTTCGCGCCCGACTTCTCGACCACGCTGCTCAACGGCCGCGAACAGACCTCGACCGGCGACAACCGCGCGGTCGAATATGACCAATATCCCAGCGAGGTCATCAACCAGGTGCTCGTCTACAAGACGCCGATGGCGTCGATCGTCGGGCAGGGGCTTTCGGGCACGGTCGATCTGCGCACGATCCGTCCGCTCGACTATGGCAAGCGCGTGATCTCGGTCGGCGGGCGCGGCAGCTGGGCCGAAATCGGCAAGCTCAACGCCGGATCGAAGAAATATGGCTACCGCGTCAACGGCGTGTATGTCGATCAGTTCGCGAACGATACGCTGGGGATCGCATTGTCGGCAAGCTATGTCGACGAACCGTATCAGATCCAGGAATTCAACGCGTGGGGCTATGCCGGCGACGGCACCACTGCGAACCCCGTGGTTATCGGCGGGTCGAAAAGCTATGCCACCTCGACCCAGCTGACGCGGCTTGGCCTGCAGGGCACGCTGCAGTGGCGGCCGAGCCCCAATTTCACCTCGACCATCGATGCCTTCTATTCGGACTTTAAGGACGACCAGATCAAGCGCGGCATCGAACTGCCGCTCGCCTTCGGCGGCGCCGGGGTCAATGTCACCGACGTCGACAGCAGCGGCCAATATGTCTTCGCGCGGTCGGGCACCTTCACCAGTGTCGAGGGCGTCGTGCGCAACGACGTCTTCGAACGGCAGGCAAAGCTCTACAGCTTCGGCTGGAACAACCGCTGGGAAGGCGGCGACGGCTGGAACGTCACCGCCGATATCAGCCTGTCGAAGACCGACCGCAACGAACTGATCCTCGAAAGCAATGCCGGCACCGGGCGCGGCGCGGGCGTCGGCGCGACCGACACGATCGGTTTCACCAGCGACCGCAACGGCACGGTGTTCAGCCCCGGGCTGAACTATGGCGACTATGATCTGATCCAGCTCACCAGCCCGCTCGGCTGGGGCGGCGACCAGACCGGTGTCGACGGCACGCGCATCCGCGGCGGCCAGGACGGCTATTACAACAACCGCATCATCAAGGACGAGCTGTGGCAATATCGCGTCGAAGTCGAACGCGAGCTGGAAGGCTTCCTGAAATCGGTGCAGTTCGGCGTGAACTATACCGATCGCAGCAAGAGCCTTGTCCCCGACGAAGCCTTCGTCGGTCTCGTCGCCAACACCGACGGCCTGACCAGCGTGCCGATCCCCGAACAATATCGCCTTGGCACGACCAACCTGTCGTACCTCGGGCTGGGGCCTGTCGTCAGCTATGACCCGCGCGACCTGCTCGCGGCCGGCATCTATCAGCTGGTCGCCAATCCCTATGGCGACGTCGTGGTCAAATCCTACGACGTGTCCGAAAAGCTGATGACTACCTATCTCCAGGCCAACATCGACCAGGAAATGGGCTCGTCGGTGCTGACCGGGAATGTGGGCGTGCAGGCGGTCTTCACCGACCAGAATTCGAACGGTGCCAGCGCCGCCTATATCGGCCAGAATGCCAACGGATCGCCGAACATCCAGGGCATCCCGCAGCGCGCGAGCACCGACTATGTCGATGTCCTGCCCAGCCTGAACCTGTCGCTGCGTACCGCCAGCGATTTCGTGGTCCGCTTCAGCCTGGCGCGCGAGATCATCCGTCCGCGCCTCGACGACATGCGCGCGTCGCTGAAATATGGCACGACGATCGGCGACGTCGGCAGCGGCGTCTGCCCCGTCGGCCGGCAGTGCGCGGTCGTTCGCGGCGACGCCGGCAACCCGGACCTGCGTCCGTGGCGCGCCAATGCCGCCGACCTGACGTTCGAGAAATATTTCGGGTCGAAGGGCTATCTGGCGGTGCAGCTCTTCTACAAGGACCTGAAGAGCTACATCTACAATCAGGACGTCGCCTTCGATTTCACCGGCTATCCGATCCAGGATCCGGGGCTCGACGTGAACGGCAATCCGATCATCGTGAACTATCTGGGCACCGTGAACGTCCCGATCAACGGCAAAGGCGGCAAGCTTTACGGCGTCGAACTGGCCGGCACCTTGCCCCTTGGCGAGCTGGTATCGGCGCTCGACGGATTCGGCGTGACGGGCGGCGCATCCTATACGAAGACCAAGATCCAGCCGACGCCGGGGGCGCCGGCCCAGGATATCCCCGGCTATTCGAAATGGGTCGCCAACGGCACCGCCTATTTCGAGAAATGGGGCTTTAACGCCCGCGTCAGCGCGCGCTACCGGTCGAGCTTCGTCGGCGAGCTGTCGGGCTTCGGTGGCAACCGTGTCCGCCGCCGCGCCCGCGCAGAGACGATCGTCGACGCGCAGATCGGCTATGACTTCCAGCCGGGCAGCGCGCTTGAGGGGCTGTCGCTCTTTGTCCAGGGCCAGAACCTGACGAACGAGCCCTTCGTGACCGACGATCCGCGCGATAGCCGGGCGGTGATCGACTATCAGGTCTATGGCCGCCGCTACCTCGCGGGCGCCTCGTTCAAATTCTGAACCCTCCCTGACGGGGGCGGCCGGATCGCGCCGCCCCCGTCCTCTTGTTGCGCTACAGGGCAGAGGCTGATCTTATGTCCCCCATGCGGCTAATTATCATCGGCGGAGGCACGGCGGGCTGGATGGCCGCGGCCTGTTTGCGCCATTTCCTGCCGGCGAGCTGGTCGGTCCGGCTGGTCGAATCCGACGCGATCGCGACCGTCGGAGTCGGCGAAGCGACGATCCCGCAGATCCGTCTCTTCAACGACGCGCTCGGAATCGACGAGGATGAGTTTCTTGCCGCGACGCAGGGCACGATCAAGCTCGGCATCGAATTCAACGGCTGGACGCGGCCTGGTCATCGCTACATGCACGCCTTCGGGGCGATCGGGCGCGGGCTCGGCCTGCTTGAGTTCCATCACTATTGGTTGCGCGCGTGGGCGACCGGGGTGGCCGAACCGCTCGACCATTATTCGCTCAACGAGCGGGCCGCATATGCGCGGCGGATGCAGCGCGGCGCGCCTCGCACGTCGCCGCACCTGCTCGAGATGCCCTATGCATATCATTTCGACGCCGCGCTCTACGCCGCCTTTCTCCGCCGCCGCGCCGAAACCGCCGGTGTCGAGCGGATCGAGGGGAAAGTGGTCGATGTCCGTCTGAATGGCGAGACCGGCGATGTCACCGGCGTCGCACTCGATGACGGGCGGTCTGTCGAGGGCGATTTCTTCATCGACTGTTCGGGTTTCCGGGGCCTGCTGATCGAGGGCGCGCTCGAAACCGGATATGAGGACTGGTCGCACTGGCTCCTCAACAATCGCGCGGTGGCGGTGCCGTGCGCGCACGGTGCCACGCCGCAGCTACCGTGGACCGGGGCAACGACGCGCGACGCGGGTTGGCAGTGGCGTATCCCGCTGCAGCACCGGATCGGCAATGGCTATGTCTATTGTTCGGACCATGTAACGGACGACGAGGCCGTCGCGACCCTGCTTGCCAATCTCGACGGACCCGCGCAGGCGGAACCGAACCGGCTGCGCTTCGTCAGCGGCAAGCGGCGCCGGATGTGGAACCGCAATGTCGTTGCGCTTGGACTGGCCAGCGGCTTCATGGAGCCGCTCGAATCGACGAGCATCCATCTGGTGCAGGCCGGCATATCGCGGCTGCTCAAGATGTTGCCATCGGGCGCGACCGACCCCGCTGTCGCTGCCGAGTTCAACCGGCAGAGCGACTTCGAGTGGGAGCGTATCCGCGATTTCATCATCCTGCATTTCAAGGCGACCGAGCGGCGCGACACGGCTTATTGGCGCGACCGGGCAGAGATGCCGGTTCCCGACACGCTCGCGGCGAAGATCGAGCTGTTCCTCGCCCAGGGCCTGATCTTTCGCGAGCATGAGGAGCTGTTCACCGAATCCGGCTGGCTGCAAGTGCTGGTGGGGCAGGGGATTGCGCCGCGCGCGTGGCATCCGCTGGCCGATGGGATCGGCGCCGACGACCTCGCGCGCTATATGGCCGGCGTCGCGGCGATGGTCGAAGCGGAGGTCGCGCAAATGGCGAGCTATGACGATTTCCTTGCGGCAACCTCGCGCGCGGCGGTGGCGGCGTGATCCGCGGGCTCGCCGCGCTTGCGCTGATACTGGCGCCGCTTCCGGTGCTGGCGCAGGCCGGCCTCGCCGACGTCCGCGCGCGTCCCGCGACCGACGAAGTGATCTATTTCGTCCTGCCCGACCGGTTCGAGAATGGCGACCCGCGCAACGATCGCGGCGGGCTGACGGGCGACCGGCTCGCAACCGGTTACGATCCGTCGGCCAAGGGCTTCTATCACGGCGGCGATCTTGCCGGGCTGACGAAGCGGCTCGATTATATCCAGGGGATGGGCGCGACCGCGATCTGGTTCGCCCCCATCTTCAAGAACAAGCCGGTGCAAGGACCCAAGGGCGACGAGAGCGCTGGTTATCACGGCTATTGGGTCACCGATTTCACGCGCGTCGATCCGCACTTCGGGACCAATGACGAGTTCCGGGCTTTCGTCGACGCGGCGCACGCGCGCGGGATGAAGGTCTATATGGACATCATCACCAACCACACCGCCGACGTCATTCGCTACACCGAAGGCGAAGCGGAGGGCTATAAATATCGCAGCCTCGCCGACTATCCTTATTCGCGCCGCGGCGGGGTGAACGGGGCGCCGATCAACCCGGGCTTCGCCGGCGATCAGGATTCCTCGCCCGAAAACTGGGCCAAGCTGACCGACCCGTCTTTCGCCTACACGGCTGTCGTGCCGAAGGGTGAGGAAAACGCCAAGGTTCCGGCGTGGCTGAACGATCCGATCTATTATCATAATCGGGGCAACAGCGACTGGGTCGGCGAGTCCGCGCTTTATGGCGATTTCGCCGGTCTCGACGATCTGGCGACCGAGAATCCGAAGGTCGTACAGGGTTTCATCGACATCTATGGCCGCTGGATCGACGCATTCGGGATCGACGGATTCCGTATCGACACCGCGAAGCATGTGAACCCCGAATTCTGGCAGGCTTTCGTTCCAGCGATGCTGGCCCGCGCAAAGGCGCGCGGGATTCCGAATTTCCACATCTTTGGCGAAGTCTATAACGACGCGGTCGATCCCGGATCGCTGGCGCGCCACACGCGCGTCGCCGGACTGCCGGCGGTGCTCGACTTCAGCTTCGCTCGCGCGGTGATCGATGCGGTCGGCGGAACAACCGGAACCGCCGTCTTCGAACGGCTGCTCGACGGCGATGTTCTGTACAAGGGCGGGCCGGCCGCGGCGCTGCAACTCCCGACCTTCCTCGGCAACCACGACATGGGCCGCTTCGCGATGTTCGTGAAGCAGGAAAACCCCGGTGCGAGCGCCGACGAACTGCTGAAGCGCGTGATGCTGGGTCATGCCATGCTGCTGACGCTGCGCGGTGTCCCGACGATCTATTATGGCGACGAGCAGGGTTTCGTGTCCGACGGAGGCGACCAGCTCGCGCGCGAGGACATGTTCGCCTCGACGGTCGACGTCTATAACGACAACGACCTGATCGGCACCGATGCGACCACCGCGTCGGCCAATTTCGACCCGGCCCATCCGCTCTACCGCGAGATCGCGGCGCTTTCGGCGATCCGCCGCAAGACGCCCGCGCTGCTGCACGGGACGACGAAGCTGCGCGCCATTTCGGAAAAGCCCGGCTTGCTCGCGGTCTCGCGGTTCGATCCCGACTCCGGCCGCGAGGTGTTGCTGGCGTTCAATACGTCTGCAACGCCCGTCTCGGCCAATATTGCCATCGACATGAGGAGCGCGGCCTTTACGTCGCTCCTTGGCGACTGTCCGGCGCAAGCCGCCGCGCCGGGCAGCCTGTTCCTCACTCTCCCCGCCTTCGGTACCGCCATATGCCAGGCCAAAGACTAAGCGGAAAAACGACGCGTGACGACGAACCATAGCCTTGCCCCACAGCCGCACGCCGTCGCCGACCTGCCGTGGTGGAAGGGCGCGGCGATCTACCAGATTTATCCGCGCAGCTTTGCAGATTCGAACGGCGACGGGATCGGTGATCTGGCGGGCATCACCGCGCGGCTCGATTATGTCGCCTCGCTGGGTGTCGACGCCATCTGGCTGTCGCCCTTCTATCCCTCGCCAATGGACGATTTCGGATACGATATTTCTGATTATTGCGGTGTCGATCCGATCTTCGGAACGCTCGACGATTTCGATGCGCTCGTCGCGCGCGCGCACGCGCTGGGTCTGAAGGTGACGACCGACCTTGTCTTTGCGCACACGTCGGACCGACACGATTGGTTCGCGACCAGCCGCGCGAGCAGGGACAATGCGATGGCCGACTGGTATGTCTGGGCCGATGCGAAGCCCGACGGCTCGCCGCCCACCAACTGGCAGTCGGTGTTCGGCGGTCCGGCATGGACGTGGGACGCGCGGCGCGGCCAATATTATATGCACAATTTCCTCGGGACCCAGCCGCAGCTCAACGTCCACAACCGCGCGGTTCAGGATGCATTGCTCGACGTGGTCCGCTTCTGGCTCGATCGCGGCGTCGACGGGTTCCGCATCGACGCGATCAATTTTGCGATGCACGATCCCGAATTGCGCGACAATCCGCCGGCGCCGCCGTCGAACAAGGTCCGCACCCGGCCGTTCGATTTCCAGCTGAAAATCCACAACCAGTCGCATCCCGACATTCCGCTGTTCCTTGAGCGCATTCGCGCGCTGACCGACGAATATGGCGGCAGCTTCACCGTCGCCGAGGTCGGCGGCGACGATGCGGTGCGCGAGATGAAGCTGTTCACCGCGGGCGACCGGCGCCTGAACAGCGCCTATGGTTTCGACTTCCTCTACGCGGACCGGCTGACGCCGAAGCTCGTTCGCGAAGCTGCCGAGCAATGGCCCGACGCGCCGGGTATCGGCTGGCCGAGCTGGGCCTTCGAAAACCACGATGCGCCGCGCGCGGTGTCGCGCTGGACGCCCGCCGGCGTCGATGCCACCGCCTATTCGCGCATGAAGATGGTGCTGCTATGTGCGCTGCGCGGCAACATCATCATCTATAATGGCGAGGAACTGGGGCTCGATCAGGTCGATATCCCGTTCGAGATGGTCAAGGATCCCGAGGCGCTGAAGAACTGGCCGCTGACCCTGTCGCGCGACGGCGCGCGGACGCCTTTGCCGTGGGCAGCGGATGCGGCGCATGCCGGATTTTCGTCTGCCAGCCCGTGGCTACCCCTCGGCGACGCGCACGCCGGCCTCGCGGTCGACCGGCAGGATGGCGACCCCGCCTCGCTGCTCAACCTGACGCGGCGGCTCGTCGCGCTGCGGGCAGCGCACCCCGCGCTCCGTCACGGCCGCGACGGCGGCTGGGTGGCCGAGGGCGACCTGCTGGCCTTCGACCGCGTGGCCGAAGGCGAAACGATCCGCTGCCTCTTCAACCTCGGCGGCGCGTCCATCGACATTGCTGCCCAGCATCGCGGCGGAATGCCGATCGTGGCGCTCAATGGCGCCGACGCCGACACCCTGCCGCCTTGCGGTGCCCTCTGGATCCGGATCGACCATTGATGTCCATGCTTCGCCTTGCCCCGCTCGCGCTTCTCGCCGCGTCGCCCGCCTTCGCGCAGGAGGCGCCCGCGTCGGTCACCGCGACCTCGCCCGATGGTAGCCTGGTGCTGACCGTCGCGACCGACAACGACCAGCGCCCGACCTGGTCGCTGTCGCGCAAGGGGCAATTGCTGTTCGCGCCGTCGAAGCTCGGCTTCCTGCTCACCGACGGGATCGGCCTGCAACGCGGCTTCGCGATTCAGGGTGTCGAGCGCGCCAGCGCCGACAGCCGCTGGGAACAGCCGTGGGGCGAACGCCGCTTTGTGCGCGACCACCACAATGAACTGCTCGTTCGCCTGCGCCAGAACGAAAGCTGGGGCGGCCACGCGATGAACGTCCGTTTCCGCCTGTTCGACGACGGCATCGGCTTTCGCTACGAACTCCCCGAACAGGCGGGGCTCAAGACCGCGAAAATAGCCGACGAGATCACCGAGTTCGACCTGGTGCCCAAGGGCACGGCGTGGTGGATCACCGCCGGCGAGTGGAACCGGTACGAACAAGTCTATCAGAAGACGCCGGTCGATGCCGTCGCCACCGCGCACACGCCGATGACCGTGCGGCTCGACGACGGGACGCACCTGTCGTTCCACGAGGCAGCGCTCGTCGACTATTCGGGGATGTGGCTGAAGCGCGCCGAAGGGCAGAAATTCCGCGCCACGCTGGCGCCTTCGTCGAAAGGACCGCGCGTCGTCCGCGACCTTCCGTTCGCGACGCCGTGGCGCACGATCCGTATTGCAGGCAGCGCGGCGGGGCTGGTCGAAAGCGACCTCGAGCTCAATCTCAACGAACCGAACAAGCTGGGCGATGTTAGCTGGTTCAAGCCGATGAAATATGTCGGCATCTGGTGGGGGATGATCCGCGGCGACTGGACATGGGCCGAGGGGCCAAAGCACGGCGCGACGACCGAACGCACGAAGGCGACGATCGATTTCGCGGCGAAGCACGGGTTCGGCGGCGTGCTGGTCGAGGGCTGGAACAAGGGCTGGAACGGCAACTGGTTCGGCCACGGCGACGAGTTCAGCTTTACCGAGGCGACCCCCGATTTCGACTTGAAGGCGGTCACCGACTATGCCCGCGCGAAGCATGTCCAGCTGATCGGGCATCATGAAACCGGCGGGAATATAAAGGTTTACGAGGCGCAGCTCGACGATGCGATGAGGCTTTACGGGCGGCTTGGCGTCGGGACGATCAAGACCGGCTATGTCGCCGACGCGGGCGGCATCATCGCGCCGGGCGACACCCCCGACAGCGTCGCGATGGAATGGCACGACGGCCAGCGACAGGTGCATCATCATCTGAAGGTCGTCGAGACCGCGGCTAAATATCATATCGCGGTGAATCCGCACGAGCCGGTCAAGGACACCGGCCTTCGCCGCACCTATCCCAACTGGGTCGCACGCGAAGGTGCCCGGGGCATGGAATATAATGCCTGGGGCGCCTTCGCCAACGGTCCCGATCACGAACCGACGCTCGTCTATACGCGGATGCTGTCGGGTCCGATGGACTTCACCCCCGGGGTGCTCAGCCTCGAGGGGGCGAACCATACACCGCTTGCTTCGACGCTGGCGAAGCAGCTCGGCCTCTATCTCGCCATCTATTCGCCGATCCAGATGGCGGCCGATTTTCCCGAAACGCTGGAGAAATTTCCGCGCGAGCTCGATTTCATTTCCAAGGTTCCGGCCGACTGGTCGCAAAGCCACCTGATCGCTGGAGAAGTCGGCGATTTTGCGATCTTCGCGCGCAAGGATGGTGCGAGTGCGGACTGGTATGTCGGCGGGGTCAACGATGCGACCGAACGGACCCTCGACCTGAGCTTCGACTTTCTCGAACCCGGCAAGACCTACACCGCGAAGGTCTATAAGGATGGCGAGGGCGCGACCTATCTGACCGACGCGCGGCACCGGATCGCCTATGACATGGTCAAGGTGAAGAAGGGCGACCACTACCGCCTATGGCTCGCGCCGGGCGGCGGCGCGGCGATGCGGCTCAGTCCCGACCTATGAAAGTCACACGTTATCTCTCCTCGCATTGGTTGCGCCGGGCGCGTGGCTTGCTCTACCGCCGCTTATGCCGAGCGGGGCCTCTTTCTGGAATATCCGCGTGTCGCCGCCACGGGCCTGTCTGAGCAGCGCCTGACCATCGGGTTGCCGCCATCGCCTCCGACACAAGGGCGACCGGCACTTTCGGGTCGGCCGTATGCACGATCGCCTCGACCTCCTCGATCGCGCAGCGTCAAGGTCCGGCAAATGCGGCGGGCCATAAGACGTCGACTTGTTGATCGAAGCGAAGGCAATATCGACTACGGAATCTGCCCGCTCTCGGCATCATGAAAAAGGGAACATCCGTTTCCAGAAGCAGCGTGTTCCGCAATATCCGCTTTTGACAATGACTGCCCTAGCTGCAGACCGTCCGCCATCGGCCAGTACGGGTCTTCTCGCCACTCGCGCTCTAGCTAGCGCGCTTCAGCTCTCGCTGCCGCCTCATAGTCATTTGCTTCATATCCGGTTTGGTGGCATTCTTCATCTCACGCAAGCAGGTGCTGCCGTCCCGTTTGCGCAGCCAGATCAGGCAGCGCGGCTGATATACGAGCGCTGGCCGGTTTCGCCCAAGAGTTGCTCTCGTGTTGCGGCGCGCCGTTCGACAGCACGGACGATCACTGCGAGATCATCGATGTCGATATCGAAGGACTCACCGAGCTCGTCGAGCACGGCTTCGACATCGGCAGCATCGAGGCTTCTTCGATCAATCGATTGGAAGTTGCCTGAAGCAGGGATCGCGCGGTGGGGATAGGAATGGCCCGAGAAGCGGTGAAACGCAATTCCTGCCGCGACCAGAAGGATGGAATTCAGTCCGACCGCCAGAATGGGAAAGTTCCAGCCGAGCGCGTGAACCGCTGGTCCGCCTATGACGGCGGTGAGGGCGGCAGCACCTCCGGGTGGGTGGAGGCAGCGCGCCATAGACATGACGGCAATCGCAAGCCCGACCGCGAGGGCTGCAGCCAACTCGTGCGAGGTTGCGGAATTTGCCACGACGACGCCTGCCAGTGCCGACAGAATATTGCCCCCGATCACGGGCCAGGGTTGAGCCAGCGGGCTGGCGGGCACGGCAAACACGAGGACCGCCGATGCGCCGATCGGTGCGACAAGCCATATCGGAGTGAGGCTCGCCAACAGCGCAGCGCTCGTCAACGCGACAATTAGGATAGCCGCAAGTGCTCCCAGTGATGCCGCCAGACGATCGCTCGACCGGGCACCGGCTAGCCGTGGATGGAAACGCAACCAATCGAAACGCACAGGAGAAGACCCTTGAATATATCCGGCGCGCGCCTTGGCGCATCGCCGATCGTCCGCAAAGAAAGCATTATTTGTGCGGCATGAAGCGCCCAGTCTTCGTCGGTTGCTTGCGCGCGATCATCCGAACCTGTCGAGGAGGTCGGAAAGCAACGGCTTGATGCGCCGTATCTCCTGCTGATGCGCCGCCGACAGTGCCCGCAGCAGATTTTCGGCCTTGGGCGTCAGGTGCAACACGAGTTTGCGGCGATCGCCCTGGGGGGCTTCGCCGGCCAGCAGTCCCAGAGCCGAAAGCCGCTTCGCCAGCTCCGATACGGTGTGCGGCCGCAGAATCAGGCGCTGCGCGAGATAGCCGACGGTGGCTTCGCCGCGCGGTACGCCGCGTATCGCGAGCAGCGCTTGATGCTGCCTGGGGGAGAGGCCGGCCTTGGCGGCTTCGCCTTCGCTGAACGCGAGAAAAATGCGGATCGTCGCACGGAAATCGGCCAGCGCCGCATAATCGGCGTCATCGAGCGCGGCAGGATCTTTGCTCATCGAGCGAAACGGGATTGAGAAATATCGTAATACGACATAATGGGCGGCCTCTCACTGTTCATCCGGAGTTTGTCTATGCCCGCCCACGCAGACAGGCGCCACCGTCTGGCCGATCATAGCGCGGATCGCCGGATGCTGCTTCTGGCGGTGATGGCACTGGTTGTGGGCATTGGAGCGACGGGCGGGGCGTGGCTCCTCATTAGGGCGATCGCATTGATGACGAACCTGTTCTGGTTCGGTCGTCTGTCCACCGCGCCGACCGAGATTATCGATTCGGCGCTCGGGTTCGGTACGATGTTCGTCCCTGTTCTCGGAAGCCTGTTCGTTGGCGTCATGGCACGGTTCGGCTCAGACAAGATCAGGGGCCACGGCATCCCAGAGGCGATCGAGGCGATCCTATTCGGCGAGAGCCGCCTGTCGCTGAAGGTCGCTGTCTTGAAGCCGGTTTCTTCGGCAATCTCGATCGGCAGCGGCGGCCCCTTCGGTGCGGAGGGGCCGATCATCATGACGGGGGGCGCCATCGGCTCGCTCTTTGCGCAGCGCTTCCGGTTGAGCGCCGCGGAGCGCAAGACGTTACTGGTGGCCGGCGCCGCCGCCGGCATGACGGCCATTTTCAACACCCCGCTCGCTGCGATCCTGCTCGCGATCGAAGTTCTCCTCTTCGAATGGAAGCCGCGCAGCTTCGTGCCGCTCGTCGCCGCGGTTCTTGTCGCGTGGACGGCGCGGCCATCGCTTATCGGCGTTGGACCGATGTTTCCCTTTGACGCGGCGATGCCCGCATCGGCGGAATTGGCCGGTGGAGCTGCTGCGATCGGCATCGTCACCGGCCTCCTTTCGGCATTCATCTCGTCGACGCTCTATCTAACCGAGGACCTGTTCCAGCGGCTACCCGTCCACTGGATGTGGTGGCCTGCCATAGGCGCGGTTGCGGTGGGTATCGGCGGCCTGATCGACAAGCATGTTCTCGGGGCCGGCTATGCGAGCATTCAGGCGCTGCTCGATAGCTCGCTCGCGCTCCGGGTCGTTATCGCGCTGATGGTCGTCAAGGCGCTCGTCTGGCTGATCGCGCTCGGTTCGGGCACGTCCGGCGGCGTGCTGGCACCGCTGCTGATCCTGGGCGGAGCAGCCGGATACCTTGCGGGGCAGATGTTGCCGGGCGACGCCGGCTTCTGGGCGATGATCGGTATGGCAGGCATTTTGAGCGGCGCGATGAGAGCACCGCTGATGGGCGCACTCTTCGCGGCCGAGGTAACCGGACATTTCGATGCGCTACCCTTTACCGTCGCTGCCGCGGGTTCCGCCTATGCGGTCAGCGTGCTGCTCATCCGGCGATCGATCCTGACCGAGAAGATCGCGCGCCGCGGCCGCCACATCGTTCAGGAATATAGCGTCGATCCGCTAGCGCTGTTCCAGGCCGATCAGATCATGACACGCGATCCCGCCACGCTGAAAGGCGATCTGCGTGTAGGCGAGGCGCTCGACTTCTTCCAGACCCGCGCTACGCATCGAAGCTATCCCATTGTCGATGAGGAGGGCAGTCTGATCGGACTTGTGTCGCGCACCGATGCGCTGCGCTGGCAAGCGGGCGAGACGCTCCTCACGGCGACATTGTCCGACGCCATTTCCGATGCCGGCCTGCCTTTTGCTTACCCGGACGCGCCAATCGGTGCGATCGCCGATTTGATCGTCGAGACCGGATTTGGCCGGATTCCTATCGTCGAGCCCGTTTCCCGGCGAGTGGTTGGAATTCTCTCGCGGCAGGACCTTTTGAAGGCACGAAAATTTCATCGAATTGCCGAAGATCGGCGCAATTGAGAGTGCCGCGAATGCAGAAGACTGGCTGCGGCGCGACCGCCAATCGCTGGCCCGGAACCCGTGGTGACGGTCATAATAGCTACTTTCGTCCGCTTACCTGGTACCGCAATGCAAAGCTGCCAGTCGGCTCCCGGCCAGCCGCTGCCTCGATGCCTCAGCGCAGAAACTCGACGAAGAACCGCACCCGCCCGATGATCTCCACCTTGTGTATTATCGTCGGTTCCACAATGCCTGGACCACAATCGGATGTCAGGATTTGTTGGGAGGACTGGCGCTGGCTATCGGTCACCAGATAGTACAAGCTGCCCTCTTCGACGTGAATCAAGCCCCAGACGCCCTCTTTCGTCGAATGATCGTTCATCAAGGCGGCGGGTGTCGTCGCTTCGGTGAATGTGGCGGTCCGCTTGTAGGATTGCAGACCGGCGGGCAAGGCTTTCGTCACGATCTCGCCAATCGTTCGCTCTGAAACTGGACGCCAAGCTGCAAGCTCTCGGCGATCCGCGCCGCCTTCGCCTGAAGTGCGGCTGCATTGTCCGGGTCGAGAATATCCCCCGTCGTCTTTTGCCACAAGGCGAGCCAGCGGTCGAAATTGGCCGCACTCATGGCGCCTTCGTGGCGCAGATGGGCGACCATCGGTTGCCCCTTATACCGCCCGCTCGTGAGCATGACGGACGACCAGAAGGCCTGCAACTTTTCAATATGCTCGTCCCAGTCGTCGATTGCGCCATCGAAAATTGGACCCAGAACCGGATCGGCCCTGACGCGCGCGTAAAATTCCGGAACGAGTTTCGTGAGGTCCTGCTCCGAGAGCTCAAGTCTCATCCTGTCTTCCATATCAGGCCGCCACGGCGTCTTCATAGGCTTGCGCCTCTGCGGCGATGAGAATGTCGGCGAGCATCCAATAGGCTTCGCCCCAGGCCGCCAGCACCTCGTCGGTCGCGACATCGGGGCCGAGTACATCGCGGATCGCAGGAAGCAAGGCTTCGGCGACATAGGGATAATGCTCGGCCTTGACGCCGGTTTCGACATGGCGCGCGACCATTCGCGAGACGGCCGGGCGAAGGTTCGCGAGCTTGTCGATGTTGCGGGCGTAGGCAAGGATCGCACCGGCAAGCCGTCGCGGCTGCTCGCCGCTGCTCTGCGCGGCCTTGTCGAACAGGGCCTCGATGGCGGGATCCCGAAAGAGCCGCGCGTACATGGCGGTAGTGATCTCGACGCCATGCTTCTCAAGTGCCGGCGCGGTCGATTTGACGATGGTCATGGCATGGGGAGAGGCGGTGCGCATGCTGTGTTCCTTTGTCTCGATTGGTGCCGCGGCTGTCAGGCGGCGGGATGATAGGTCAGGATATCGGTCAGGGCGTCCGTCAGTTCGTCGCCCGTCAGCGGCTTTTCGATCAGCCGGGCGCCGAGCGCCGCGGCGGAGGCGCGGAGGGTGCGGTCAGGGTGCGTCACAAGCAGAATGGCCGGCGACGCGTTCCCCTCCGCGCGGAGGCTGGCGAGCCATGCCAGTCCGTCGCCGCGAAAACCCTGGTCGATGACCAGGCACATTCGGCTTGTGGGGCGTTCGGCGTCGCCGCGAACGTCGAACCCTTCGAGCGTCAGCGAAAACCGGAGTGCGGAAAGAAGGGCAGGATCGCTCGCGAAGAGTATCACAGGGTGGTCCATGTCCTTCCTCCGTTGCCCGGAGCCGCGGTCAGGCAGCCTTCTTCCAGTTGGGTTCCAGCGTCACGTGCGGCGGGCACTCGGCCACCGGGCCGACGGGCAGGCCGGCAAGCTCGTTGGCGAAGCCGTGGTTGACGTCGCGGTGGTGCGCTTCGTCGGCGCGAACCACCAGGACGACATCGCGTAGCGTCGCATCGGCGGGGAGGCCCCAATAGTCCTTCGCGATTTTCGGTGCCGGCACATTGGCGCTGCGGCCTTCGTCGATCTCGGCGAGATAATGCGTGTAGCTGATCACCGCCTCTTCCTCGAAATAGCCCACGACGCGGTGCGCCGTCTTGGAACTGATCAGGTAGAGCGCGAAGAAGCAGATATAGAACACCCATTGCACGCCGATGATTACGGCCCGTTCGAAGAGCGTCGGCTTGGAAATCTCGATGAAGGTCATGAGGTGCATGCGCTCATTCTCGGCCTCGTCCATGAGCGTCTTGATCCAGCCCTTGTCGTCGCACATGCGGCGGAGACAGGCGAGATGGTTGATTGTCGCGCCCACCATCCCCGGAACCGCAGCGACCGTTTCCAAGACGACAGCGCGGTGTCCGTAACGCTCGGCGAAAAAGGTGTCGGCGCACCAGCGCAGGACCTTGGTGAAGCCATAGGCGACGCGATCGGACAGACCCTTGGGGTTGTGATGAACGCTGAGATCGATGAAAGGTGCAGTCATTGGAACATCTCCGTTCCGGCGGCAGGGGTAGTGATGCCGTCGATGGGGACGAAATAGGCCGGAACGAGGAGCGCGGAAATTTGGATGATGTCCTTACCGTATCTCCCCTAAGGGATTTACCGGAGGTGCGCCGTGCTCGTCTGACGAGCCGTTTCCTTCCGCGCCTCCCCGTGCTCGCGGCCTTCGGCATCGCCCTGCTTTTCGTCGCCGGCGGCGTGGCGGTGCGCCTGCTGTTCGCTACGGAGCTCGGGCAGCGCGCGACCTTCATCTTTTTCGTGCCGGGGGTCGTGGTCGCGGGCGCGCTTTCGGGGCTCCGCGCGGGCACTCTGGCGGCTCTGGCCGGCGTGGCGACGGGCTTGTGGTGCGACAGCCGAATCGCGCCTGTCGAGGGCGGCAGCCTGATTGCCGCCGGCTCTTTCTTTGTGATTTCGCTCGCGATCTCGCTGGGCGGCGAGTGGTTTCAGCATGCCCGTGTCGAAACCGAAGAGGGTGCCGCGGCGCTGGCGGACCGCGAGGCGCATTTGCGTTCGATCCTCGAAACCGTCCCCGACGCCATGGTGGTGATCGACGAGGCGGGTGCGATCCGCGATTTCAGCCCCGCGGCGGAGCGCATGTTCGGCTGGCGAGCGGACGAGGCGGTAGGGAAAAATGTCCGGATGCTGATGCCCGAGCCCTATCGCGCCGCGCATGACGAATATCTCGATCGCTATTACCGGACGGGTGAGAAACGGATCATCGGCATGGGGCGGCTCGTCGTCGGCGAACGGCACGACGGCTCGACTTTCCCTATCGAATTGTCGGTGGGCGAGATGCGAGCAGGCGGTGAGCGCTTCTTTACCGGCTTCATTCGCGACCTCACCGAACGCCAGCAGGCCGAGGCGCGGTTACAGGAGCTGCAGAACGAACTCGTCCATATGTCCCGCCTCACCAGCCTGGGCGAGATGGCTTCGGCGCTCGCGCACGAGATCAACCAGCCGCTTTCGGCGATAGCCAACTATCTGAAGGGCAGCCGGATGCTGCTTGCGCGCGAGGACGTCCCGCACGATCGGCTGTCAGAGGCCGTCGAAAAAGCCGCGGCGGAAGCGCTTCGCGCAGGCGATATCATCCGGCGCCTGCGCGATTTCGTGGCGCGCGGCGAGACTGAGCGCGCCGTCGAAAACCTGCCCCAGCTGGTCGAGGAGGCGAGTGCGCTTGCGCTGGTCGGCGCGCGCGAACATGATATTCGCATTCGCTTCGCCTTCGATACCGCCGTCGATCTGGTGCTCGTGGACAAGGTACAGATACAGCAGGTGGTGCTGAACCTCGTACGCAACGCGGTCGACGCCTTTGCCGAAACGGCTGCCGGGGACCGCAAGCTGACGATAGCGATCGAGGCCGATGGTGACATGGCCCGGGTCACCGTGACCGACAATGGCCCCGGCATTGCCCCGGCCGTCGCGGCGCAATTGTTTCAGCCCTTCATAACCACGAAGCGGACCGGCATGGGCGTGGGCTTGTCGATCTCGCGCACGATCATCGAAGCGCATGGCGGAAAGATTTGGGTCGATCCGGCACCTGGCGGCGGGGCACAGTTCAGCTTCACCTTGCCGAGGATGGGTCAAGAGGAGTTATATGATGGCGAGTGATCCGATCGTCTATGTGATCGACGATGACGACGGCGCTCGAGGCTCGCTCGAGTTTCTTCTCGATTGTGCCGAAATTCGCGTCCGGGGTTTCGCGTCCGCCGATGCGTTCCTGAAAGCCTCGCCGCCGCTCGAAGGCGCGTGCGTGGTGACCGATGTGCGGATGCCGGGCACGAGCGGTATCGAGCTGGTCGAGGCGCTGAAGGCGCGAGGCGTGGCAGTCCCGGTCATCATGATCACCGGCCATGCCGATGTTCCGCTCGCCATTCAGGCCATGAAGGCGGGTGTCGCCGATTTCATCGAGAAGCCGTTCGATGACGAGGTCATGCTCGGCGCCATCCGGCGCGCGCTGACGGTGCAGGCCGGGAGCGAAAGTGCGCGGGCCGAACGGCAGGCAATCCTCGAACGGATGGCCGCACTTTCGGCGCGTGAGCGGGAAGTCGTCGACGGTCTTGTTGCCGGCAAGGCGAACAAGGCCATCGCTTTCGATCTTTCAATTAGCGCGCGGACGGTCGAGGTCTACCGCGCGAATGCGATGATGAAGATGCAGGCGAAGACATTGTCCGATCTGGTGCGGATGGCGACGATCATCCAGCTCGACGCGCCGCGATAGCGAGCGCTTATGGGCCGCTTTTGCCGTCGCCTCATCGCTTAGCGGAAAGTCTGGTTTCGGCCAGAAGCAGCCGGTAGGTCCAAAGCCGGCACCGAATATACCGATGCCGGCTCATATATTGCTTGGCTAATTCTTCACTGCTTTGACGGGTGCATGAGGCGAGCCATGTTTGGCTGGTCTCACCTCGCCCAAACCCGGATCTGAGGTCGACCGCCGCGTTCCAAGCTCGGCCCACGCATCAAGATCGTCGATCGCGTAGACCACCCGGCCGCCCAGCTTGCGATATGTCGGGCCAGTACCGTAGCATCGATGCTTCTCGAGAGTTCGAGGCGATAGGCCGAGGTGTATGGCTGCATCCGGCGTCGTCACATAACGAGGCGTGATCGTCGTGTCGGTTATCGACCGTTTGATGTCATTGGACATGTCTTACTCCTTGTAACCGGGCCATAATTGGCCCGATCAAAGGAACGGTTCTGGCTATGGGCGTGACCTTGCCCCCTCAAGCGGCGAGAGATTCTCCGCTCGCGTCGGCGGCGGGCTCCTCTGCAACAGCGGCCGCCAGAAAGCTCGCAAGAGCTTGCTTTCGAGAAGTATGGTCGAGTGCGTAAGCCGTCAGCTTGTAATGGGCTCCATCAAGAAGGCCTTGGATATATCCGGCAACCGTGTCTGCGGCTGCGATGAGCGCGGCATCTATCGTGTGGATATAGCGGCCGGTCACCGACCCCTTGGCATGCCCTAGAAGCGCTGCAACCGTGGTCTCAGTAAAGCCAAGATCATTCGCTATACTGGCGAAACTATGCCGCAGCACATGAGGTGTGATGTCGTCCAGACCGCATCCGCCGAGTATCTTCGTCCAGTGATCGGGAAGGGCTCCGAAGGCGTTGTCGCGGCCGGTGCCCGGGAATACATAGGTTCGAGCATCGGACACCCTCTGTTGTTGCAGGCATTCAATGACCGGCAAGCCGACGGGCCGAACTGATTTTCCTTCCTTGCTATCTTCGAGGCGAAGGCAGCTGCTTTCGATGTCGACTTCGCTCCACCGGAGCTTGGTGAGTTCGCTACGACGACAACCGGTAAGCGCCAGCAGTCTGATAATCTGTGCAGCTATCGCATATTGCCCATCGATCTCCGCTTCGCGAAGTTTGGTACCGATCAAGCGGTACTCGGCCTCCGACAACCGACGGTCGCGAACATTGTCCTTCGGTTTGCGGATACCGAACGCCGGATTGGTTTCGATGATCCCGGCCTCGACGGCATAGGTCAGGATGCCTCCAAGCAAGCCAATCGTTCTGGCGGCGGTTCCAGCTCCGCCTCGCACAATAGCCTTGCCTCGCAATTTCGCTGTCTTGACGCTGACCGCTGTCCTACCGGCCATGATGTCTTTCATCGCCTTGTTAATGTCGGCCTTGTCCAGATCCTTGACCCGCCGCGGTCCAAGCAGCGGCACGATGTGGCGGTGCATGCGACCCGTATCGGTGTCGATGGTCGATTGCTTCTTCGGCCGCCCACCTTTGCCGATAATAAGCCCGGCGTTGAGGTCGGTCAGATACAAGGCGCAAAGCTCCTTGACCGTGATCGCCTGCCTGTCGATCTGTCGCTCTTCCTGCGGGTCTTCGCCTTGAGCCACGCGGCCCAGTTGAATGCGTGCTTCCCGGCGCGCCATTTCGGGGGTCCAGATGCCGTGCATGCCGATCGTCAGACGCCGGGATCGTCCCTGGGTGCGATACTGGATGATGTAGCTGCGCTTGCCAGACGCGAATATCCGGATACCGAAACCCGGCAATTCATCGTCCCAGATGATATAATCCTTCACCTCGGCGACAGCCGCCTCTACAAGGCGTTTTGTGATCCTGCCCATAGGCTGCAACCTCTTCGAACCGTACTGCTTCCGCGAAAGCACCGCGTAAGCAACAGGGGGTGTATTCTCGGCGGGCCTAGGTTAGCATCGGCAGCAGCGATTTTCATCTTTCCGATGAAATATGAGTATCTTAGAGTAGGAAAACAGGCTCTGGCGTTGAATAGCGTAGCCTGTTAGTACCCGCTCCGAAGGCAGAGGCCAGGGGTTCGAATCCCTTCGGGTGCGCCATTTTCTGCGGCTCTCGAAACTTCGCTGCATATGTGTGGCGGTTTGGGGCCTTGTCGGCCTTCCAGGTCAGCGAGAAATTCCGACACCGGCGTCACGCCGCTGACGTGAAGGCGGTCGCGAGGGTGGCCTTGTCGCCAGTGAACATCGTGTTGCGGAAGCCCGGGATGGGCGGCGCGAGTGCCTCTTCCTTCGGGCTCGTTACCGCGAGACTGAAGCAATGCCGCGATCCGAAATCGCCGGATCCCGACCCTGGCCGCTGCGTGCCGCCGGATGCCCGCGCAGATCCGCAAGGTATCGCGCCGTCAGTTCGTCCGCCGGCCCGCTGCCGAACACATAGCGGTCGGCTCGGACGAGCACTGCCTCGGCGCCATGGTCATCGAGCCAGTGCCGGACTTCGGCGCCAAAAGGTTCGATGTCATCGAGCGAATAGCAGGGCACGGCGCTGCTGGACGGCGGGGTTTCCCGCGCGACGACCCAAGGTCCCGGGCCCAGCAGATCGTCGAGCCGCCTCGGCCCCGCTTTGGGCTGCGGAAAATAGCTTCCCGCGCCCGGCGTGCCCGCGTGGATCAGGCCGGTCAGAATATCGGGAAAGGCCGCCGCCGCGGCCGACTGCGGATTGGCGGCGCGCGCCGCGAGCATCTGCGCGTCGCGGGCGGCTGCCGCGTCGGGATCGGTGATGCACACCGTCCGACCCATCATCATCGCGAGACCGACGATCGCGCGGACGTTGGGCTCGCGCTCGGGCTGGTAGGTCTCGAGGATGGCCGCGGCGGCTTCGCCCTTTACGACAGCGGCGATTTTCCACGCGAGATTGGCCGCGTCGCGAATGCCCGAACACAAGCCCTGACCGGCAAATGGCGGCATCTGGTGCGCGGCGTCCCCTGCGAGGAAGATGGCGCCCCGCTGCCACTGTTCGGCGATCCGCGCCGAAAAACGATAGACCGCCTTGCGTTCGATCTCGACTGCGCCCGCGACATCCCAAGGTTCGAGCAGGCGTCCGATCATGGGGTCGTCGAGCAGGTCGTCGGGCGTTTCGCCCGGCTTCACCATGAATTCCCAGCGGTGACGCCCTTCGCCCATCAGCACGCACGTCGTCGGGCGCGTGGGATCGCAAACCTGCAGATTGACCTCGGGAAGCCGCGATACGTCGTTTACGATCGTGTCGACGATCAACCAGCTTTCGTCGAAATCGAGGTCGTCGATGCCGATGCCGGCCAGGTCGCGCACGGTGCTGCGCGCACCGTCGGCACCTACAAGAAAGCGGGGCCGAACGAGCTGCGCGCCTTGCTCCGTCGCGAACTCCGCCGCCGGAGCGTCGCAACCGCCGCCGAGGCCGGTCAGCCGCCATCCCGCGCGTAGCTCGATATTCGGCTGTGCCGCAACGGCCTCGCGCAACAGCCGCTCGATCGACGGCTGATGGATCATGTTCGCGCTATGCCAGCCGCCCGCCGCGATCCTGTCCGCCCCGTCGAGGCGAAGCAGCACCTGCCCGTCGGCGGTCACGAAATCATAGCGCGGGCTGTGGCGGCACGTCGCGACGATGGCTTCGGCGATGCCGAGTTCCTGAAAGACGCGGAGGATCTGGTGATCGATATGCGCGGCGCGTGGCAGGGCGTAAGGCTCGGTGGCGCGCTCGGCGACGATGACCGTCACGCCACGCCGCGCGAGCAGCAGCGCAAGCGTAAGCCCGGTTGGCCCGGCGCCGACGATCAGGACGTCGCAGGAGTCGGCTTTGGTGCTGCTGCTCACGCCTCCGCCTCCATCGCCCCCTCGATCGCGCCGAGCCCGTCGATTTCGCAGCGCACGACGTCGCCGGGCTTCAGGAACCGGCGCGGGTCCATTGCGGCGCCGACGCCGCCGGGCGTGCCGGTGAAGACGAGGTCGCCGGGTTCGAGCGTCATCGCCGCCGAAAGATGCTCGATCTGCTGCCACAGGTCGAAGACCAGATGACGGGTGTTCGACGATTGGCGCAGCTCGCCGTTCACAAGGCAGCGGAGGTCCAGGGCGTGCGGGTCGACTTCGTCTGCCGTCGTGATCCACGGCCCGATCGGGGCGTGCGTGTCGAACGACTTTCCGAGCGACCATTGCGGCCCCGCATGCTGCCACATGCGTTCGGTCACATCGTTGCCGACGCAATAGCCGAAGACATGCTCGTGCGCCTGCGTCGCGGGAATATGCTTGCCGCGTTTGCCGATCACCGCGACCAGTTCGACCTCATAGTCGGCGGTGAAGGTATTTTTCGCGATCAGGATCGGGGCGAAGGGGCCGTTGATCGAGGTCTGCGCCTTGGTGAACCAGACCTGCCGCTGCGGCGTCTCCATCTTCGATTCGGCGATATGGTCGGCATAGTTGAGGCCGATCGCGAATATCTTGCCGGGGCGCGCGATGGGGGCGGCCAGTGTTACCGCGGCAAGCGATAGCGCGCCGCGGTCGTCGAGCGCTTCGAAGGCGGGGCGCAGCTCGTCCCAGCGCGCGATCAGATCGATCATGCTGCCGGGAAAGCCGGTGTCGACGATCGTCTCGCCGCGAACGATGCCGATGCGCGCGGCGCCATTCTGTTCGTAGGTTGCGATTTTCATGCTGCGATATCCTTGGGTTTGCGGCGGAACAGCGCCTTGAAGCGGAGCCGGAGGGCAAGCAGCCTGCCGATGGTCTCGGGCTTCGGCGCGCGCTTGCCGGCGAGCGCGGGGAAGGGCGCCCCCCATTGCACGCCCAACAGGTCGCGCATGGTCGACAGGCGCGAACCGTCGGCGGCGGCGAACAGGTCGCCGTCGGTCCAATGCTCGAGTTCGTGCCCCCAGGGATCCTTCCAATAGTCGAAGATCTGGCTGCCGAGCACATGGCGCCCGACGCCCCATGCGGCGGTGCGCCCGGCGCGCTTCAGATGCTCGTGGCCGGCCATCAGGTCGTCGAGACCCTCGACCTCGAACGCGGCGTGGTTGAAGCCGGGGCCGGGCGGCAGCTGGGCGAGGAACAGCGTGTGGTGATCGGTCGGCGTGTCGCCGCGGTCGCAGCGCATGAAGGCGCCGATCGCGAGCCCCGGCGCCGCCTCGATCTCGTCGGAGGTGATGAAGCCGAAGCGCGCCTTGTACCACGCCTCCGACCGACGAAAGTCCGCGACGTTCAGCACCACATGACCGAGACGCCGGACGCGCGAGGGCCGCTGCGCGATGCGCACGGGCGCGCGCAAGCGGCGGCGCGCCGCGACCGAATTGAAAGGGGCTTCGCGGTCGGGTGAAACCGGCTCTCCCCATGCCTGTCCGGTGACGGCTTCGACGCGGTTGCCATCGGGGTCGGCGAGGCGGACGACATGGCCGCCGCCCGGCGCGGCCGATGCCTCGACCGCGACGCCATCGGCGGCCGCCAATGCCTCGAGGTCGGCGAGGCTGCCGACCCGAAAGGCGAGGCCGGCGAAGCCTGCATTCCCCGCGACCGTCGCGTGGGCAAAGGGCGCGCCGTCGGACCCGCGGCCGTAGAGCACGCCCTGCTCCTCGAAACAGGCGAGCCCGAAATCCTCGAGAAATGTCCGCATCGCGCCGAGGTCCGGCGCGGCGAAGCGCACATGCGCGATATCCTCTGCCCGTGTAATGCTCATCGTTCGCGACTCGCTGTTGACTATCCGGTCAACTAAGCGAATATGACCATTTAGTCAACTGTGAGCGAAGATGACGAGCGAAGCCCTCTCCCCCCGCGCCGCGCGGACCCGGACCGCCCTGCTCGACGCGGGGCTGGACCTGCTCGCCGACCGGCCGATCGATGCCATCGCGATCGACGAACTGGTCGCCGCCGCCGGGGTCGCAAAAGGATCCTTTTTCAATCATTTCGGCGACAAATATGGTTTTGCGAATGCGATTGCCGAGGCGATCCGCAGCGATATCGAGGCGCTGATCGGCGCGCTCAACGCCGATGAGCGCGACCCGCTGGCGCGGCTGTGCGGCGGGATGATCGGCGCCGCCGCCTTTGCCCTCAGCGAGCGCAAGCGCGCGGCGGTGCTGATGCGCAGTGCGCGCGGCATGACGCTCGAGCAGCATGTGCTCAACCGCGGCGTCATCGCCGACCTCGGCGCCGTCGGCGCGGCGCATCGGCTGGTACCCGCCGCCGGGCGCGCGGGGGTGCTCTTCTGGCTCGGCTGCTGCCAAGCGCTGATGGGCGGGCTGATCGAGCAGGAGGCCGCTCGCGCCGAGGTCGCCGCAATGCTGTCGGACATGATCGCGCTGGGGCTCGGCGGGCTCGGCGTCGATGCGGCAAACCGCGCGCGGCTGAGCGACGCCGCGCGTATCGGGCAAGAACTCGACCGCGCGATCGGGCTTTTGAACGGAAATCGATAGGGCCGCGGCAGGCGAGGGCGCACCGGTGCGCCCTCGCCCGAACCGTCACCGCTTGCGGGGACGGCCGCCCTTCGCGGGGCGACCGCCGCCGCCGATCGCAGGACGGCTGCCACCCTTGGCGCCGGTGATCCCGCCGTTTCCGATGCTGCCGCGTTCGGGTCGCTGACGGCTGGTCGAGGCGGCCTTGCTGCCGGTGCCGCGGTCCACCGGCCCGGTCGTCGTGCCGGACGATCGCTGCCCATTCTGCCGCTGCGCCGTGCTGCGCTCCACCTGTTCCCAGCCGCTGTCGGTCTTTTGATAGACGTCGCCATTTTTCCCGGCATAGACATCGTCGCCGACCTTGACCGCGCCACCGGCGTTCACCGTGCCGCTGTCACGGTCGTAAGTGACGCCGCCGACGCCCGCAGCGTTGCCGCCGGAACCCGTCGTCGAGAATCCGCCGACCGCGCCCGCGCCTTCCGGGCCGACACCCGCCGCGCCCGCCATGCTCGTCTGGCGGCCGGTGTTGCTATTATAGACCTCGCGGTGGTTCGCGGCGCCCGCCTGTCCCGTATAGGGGTTATAGGCTGCGACGCCTTCGTTCGCGACGACACGGCCTGTTTCGGGATTGTAGCGCACACCGCGCGCCACCGCGGTGGTGGTGCCGGTATAGGCGTTGGTGTTGACCGCCGCCTGTCCGACCCCGCCTCCACCGGTCGCCTGGTTGTAATAGCCGCCTTCCACCGCGCGGCCGTAATTGCCGGTCCACGGATTGGCCCATGCCGCCGCGGTGCCCGCGACGACGGCATTGCCCCACTGGCCATAGACGTTCCACGCCCCCGCGACGGGATAGGCGCCGCCATACCAATAGGCGGCGGGCGCGTAAGTGGCGGGACAGCCATACCAGACCGAACCGACCCACGCGGTGCAGCGATAGCCGGTGCCATAGACGACGACGGTTCCGGTCGACACGATGCCGTAATAGCCGGGCGTATAGCCGACCAGAACGCTGTCGCCGCTGACCCCATAGACGCGGACATAGGTCACAAAATGGAGCGGCGAGCTGGCCGGGATCGTATAGATTGCGGGCGCGACGCTGGTCGCGACCACCCACGGACCGTGCGGCGACGACGCGGCGAACCAGACGCCATTCGAAACGGCGTAATAGTGGCTGGCATCGACGCCGATCACCGGCACCGCCGCATTGCGCGCGTAGGTAAGACCGGTCCCCGTCACGGCGCGGAATTCGGGATTGCCGTCATAAGTCGCGGTGAAGCTTGCCTGCTTGCGATCGACCGTCGCGGTCTGCGGGATGCTGTTGCTGGCGATTGCCGCCTTCGCCTGCGGCGTCCCGGCAACCGATGCGAGGACCACGCCCTTGGGGCTGTCGGCGGGGATGCGCGCGAAGTCGGCGGGCAGCCTGTCGGGCGCGACATAAGTCCATGGCCCCTTCGCCGACGGCGCGACGAACCAGCGTCCCGACAGCAGCAGATACCAGTTGGTGTTCGCGGTGACAAAGACGTCGGCGCGCGTGTTCGCGACATAGGCGAGCGTCGTGCCCGCGATCGGCGCGAATTGCGGCTCGCCCGATATGGCGATCAGCTCGGCAGCGTCGCTGCGCACGACGATCACCGGCGCGCGGCCGGTGCGCAGCAGCGCGGCGACATCGTCCGCCGTCTTGTCCATCGGATCGGCCAGCTTGTGCGATGTGGCTTCGTTCAGCGCCCAGGTCACATTGGCAGGCACGTCGCGGGCCAGCGTCCAGCGGGCGTTCAGCGCGGTTGCGGTCAGCCAGCGGCCGCCGACGCGCAGATAGTAAAGATTGCCTGCCCGGACCAGCAGCGCGCGCGTGTTGACGACGCGCCGGACGCCCGCCGACTTCATGTCGCGAAGCACGGGCTTGCCGTCGATATGCACCATGACCGTCGGCTCGAAGGCGAAGACGATCGCGGGCGGTGTGTTGTCGACCGCAATCGTAGCGGTCGTCGCGGTGGTCGCGGCGTCGGCGGGATGTTCCATGGCGACGAGCGATGCGCCGGCAAAAAGCAGCCACAGCGCGGCGGCTTTGCCGTATCCGGCGCGGCGGTTTCGGTTGGGAATATTGGTCATGACATAATCCTTGTTGCTTGATTTCGGGTGCAAAAATCCTGTGACGCAGAATCGCGTTTCGGCTTGATTGCGGGGCGAAGGATCGAACGCGAGCCGACCGACACGGGGGGAGCGGTCGACCGGCTCGCGCCGACGATGGTCGTTCCGGGCGGGCGGGGGGCAGGGGGAGGTGCCCGCCCGGAACTTCCGCACGATGCAGGTCAGTGCACCGAACTGGTATCCACGGCGCGCGTCGGCCGCGGGGCAAGCCAGATGATCGAGGCGGCGGCAGCGAAGACGAACGCGGCCCAGACGAAGGTCTGCCCTGTCGCCAGCGCGACGCTTTCCTTGTCGACCATCTGGCTGATGATCTGGCGGGCCTGCTCGAGGCTGTAGCCCTTGGCCATCAGCCCATCGATCGCCGCCTGCGTGCCGTGGAGGACGCCCGAGAGGCCGTCGCGCTTTTCCTGCGCGCCGTCGTACCAGAGCGTCGTCGAGATCGCGACGGCGACGGCCCCGGCCATCGTCCGCAGGAAGTTCATCACCCCCGCCGCCGAGGCCGTTTCCTCTTCGTCGACCGCGCCGAGGGCGATGGTCGTCAAAGGCACGAAGAAGAAGGGCATGCCCGCGCCCTGGATCAACTGGGGGAGCGCCAGCGTCCAGAAGTCGGCGCCGCTGTTCCACCAGAAGACGCGGAGCAGCGAGGTGCCGCCGAGCCAGAGCACGCCGATGAAGACGAGCCGGCGCGGATCGACCTCGGTCATCCGCTTCGCGACGACCGGCGCCATCAGCACCGCCGCCACGCCGTTGAACGCGGTGGCATAGCCGGCCCAGGTCGCGGTGTAGCCCATCGCGCCCTGCAACCATTGCGGGATCACCACCAGGCTTGCGAAGAAGGTGCCGTAAGCGAACACCAATGCGATGACCGCCACGGTGAAGCCGCGGTGGCGGAAAGGCCGAAGGTCGACCACGGGCCTGTCGTGCGTCAGCTCCCAGATCAGGAAGCTCGCGAAGCCGATGATCGCGATGATGGCGAGCTGGACGATGATGTCCGCGCTGAACCAGTCATGTTCGCGCCCGAGATCGAGCATCAGCTGCAACGCACCGACCCAGAGGACGAGCAGAACCAGCCCGAAACCGTCGACGGGCTCGTTCACCTTCTCGGTCTCCGCTTTGCGCAGCACCGTCCACGCCGTGAAGGCGCAGATCGCCGCAACGGGGACGTTGATGAAGAAGATCCAGTGCCAGCCCCAGCTGTCGGAGATGGTGCCGCCCAGGATCGGGCCGAAGATCGGCGCGGTCAGCGTCGTCATCGCCCAAATCCCCATCGTCATCGCATGTTTGTCCTTGGGAAAGACCCGCAGCAGCAGGGTCTGACTGAGCGCCATCAGCGGCCCGCCGCAAATCCCCTGCCCGATACGGAAGGCGACGAGCATGGTGAGGCTGGTCGCGGTGCCGCAGAGGAAGGAGAAGATGCCGAAGCCGAGCATCCCGCCCGCGAACAGCCGCACGGTGCCGAGGCGCCGCGAGAGCCATCCGGTGAGCGGCACGCAGATCGCCTCGGCCACGGCATAGGATGTGATCACCCATGTTCCCTCCGAGGAGGAGATGCCGAGGCCGCCGGCGATATGCGCGACCGACACGTTCGCGATCGTGGTATCGAGCACGACCATGAAGTTGCTGACCGCGAGCACCGCCCCGGCGAGCAGCAACATGCTGCCCGTCAGGATCGTCGAGCTGTGGTCCCCGGCGCCGGAGTGCTGGGTGCCCGCCGCGCTCACCGGACGTCCTTCCGGCGGCTTGCGACGTCGATCTCGGCCTCCATCGACAGGCCGACGCGCAACGGATGCCGCTTGAGCTCCTTCGGATCGAGCGAGACGCGCACCGGCAGGCGCTGGACCACCTTGATCCAGTTGCCCGTCGCATTCTGCGCGGGGATCAGCGCGAACGCCGAACCGGTACCGCCCGAAAAGCCCTCGACGCGGCCGTGGAAGACGACGTCCGACCCATAGAGGTCGGAGACGAGCTCGACCGGCTGGCCGACGCGAACGCGTTCGAGCTGGCCTTCCTTGAAGTTGGCGTCGACATAGACGGCGCCGATCGGAACGATCGTCATCGCGACGCTGCCCGCCGAAACGCGCTGGCCGACCTGCACTTGCTTGTTGGTGACGACGCCGTCGACGGGCGCGCGGATCACCGTGCGTTCCAGGTCGATACGCGCCTGATCGAGCTTCGCCTTGGCGGCGAGCACATCGGGGTGGTTGTTGACCGAAACGCCCGCGATCATCGCATTGTTCGCGGCGAGCGAGCCCGACGCCGAATTGCGCGAGGCGACGGCCTGGGCCAGCCCGGCCTTCGCCTGCGCCAGATTGCCCTGCGCGGCGGCATAGGCGTTGCGGACGACGGTCAGTTCCTCGCCCGACACCGCGCCGCCGTCGGCAATGCCGGCGCGGCGGTCGAGGTCGATGCGCGCCTTGGCCAGCGCTGCAGTCGCGATCTGCACCTGCGCCTCTGCCTGACCGATCGAGGCCGCACCGGCGCTGACCTGTCCGGCCAGCGAGCTGCTGGTCGCGACCGCCTGGCCGAACTGGCGGCGGGCGCGGGCATAATCGGCCTCGGCGCGCGCCAGCGCCAGTCTGGCGTCGGTGTCGTCGAGCTGGATCAGGATATCGCCGCGCTTCACATTCTGCGTGTTGACGACGAACACCTTGACCACCGCGCCCGAGACAAGCGGGGTTACCTGCGCCGAGTCCGCGGCGACATAGGCATTGTCGGTCGCGACCAGATCGCCGTCGGCGAGCAGCCAGTAACCGGCACCGGCGAGGAGCACCGCGCCGCCGAGCGCGGCAAACAGCTTCTTGCGCCTGGCCGAGGTCGCGGCCTCGTTCGCGTTGATCGTCGGTTCGGTGGCCCGCGCGCCGTCGTCGCGGAAATCATCGGCATGGTCGAGAAAAGCTACTTGAGTCATCGGTCTGTCCTTTGGAAATCATCGTGCGGAAATGATCAGAGGGGGGGTGGTCATGATCTGCTGGGCGGTTGCGGCGAACAGCCAGGCGCCGCCAACGAGCGCGAGCTTGAGCAGCAGGCCGTAGCCCAGCCAGCGCAGCGCGCGCTGGCGCTTCGGATTTTTGACATTGCTATTCATGGGGATGGGTCTTTCCTTTGGTGGTTGGGAGGGGAGAGGATCAGGCTTTGGTGAATCCGCCGCCGAGCGAGCGGACCATCTGGACGTCGAGCGTGAAGACGCGCGCCTGGAGGTCGGCGACCGAACGCCTCGCCTGCAGGACATTTTCCTCGTTGCTGAGCACATCGAGATAGGAGGCGAGTCCGCGCTCGTAGCGCTGGCGCGAAAGGTCGTGCGCGGCCTCGGCATCCTTGAGCGAAGCCAGCGACAGGCTCAGCCGTTCGGCGAGCGCGCGGCGGCTGACCAGCGTGTCGGCGACATCGTGGAGCGCGCCGATCACGGTCGCGTCGTAGCGCGCGACGGCTTCGTCATATTGCGCCCGCGTGCCGCGATATTGCGCGCTGATCGCGCCGCCGTGGAAGACCGGCAGGCTGATCGCGGGGCCGGCACTGCCATAGAGCGAGCCGCTGTCGGCGAGATTGCCGATGCCGAGCGCCTGCAAACCGATCAGCCCGGTAAGGCTGATGTTCGGATAGAAGGCGGCACGCGCCGCCTTGATCCGGCTCGTCTGCGCATCGACACCGGCGAGCGCCGCAGCGATGTCGGGACGGCGGCCGATCAGGTCGATCGACGCATTGGCGGGGACGCCGCGGACGGCGGCGAGCGCGACCGCGGGGCGGCCGATCGTCAGCGCGCGGTCGGGACCGGCGCCGGTGAGTTCGGCGATGCTGTTCTTCGTCAGCGCGATCGCTTCGTCGGTTGCGGCGAGCTCGGCCCTGGCGGCGGGAACGCGCGAGCGCGCCTGCTTGAGCGCGGCCTGATTGTCGAGCCCGGCATAGACGCGGTCGCCGACGAGCTTCAGCGTCTCGAGCCGGTTCTGCACCGTGCGGTCGAGCACGTCGCGCTGGGCATGAAGCCGGGCGAGTTCGGCATAGCTGCCGGCGAGCGCGGCGGTCAGTGCGCTCCGCGCTTCCTGCACCTCATAGGCCGCCGCCAGCGCATCGGCTTTCGCGGCGGCGAGCGTCGCGCGGTTCTTGCCCCACAGATCGAGGTCGAGCGAGAAGGAGAGCCCGGTCTTCGCGGTGTCTTCCCAGCCGTCGGGGACGAATTGCGCGGGGACGCCGTTATTCTCGCTCTGCTGGACGAAGCCCGCGCTGCTCGTCCCATCGATTTGCGGCAGCAGTGCTGCGCCCGCCTGACGGGCATAGGCCTGCGCCTTGCGGAGTCGCGCCGAAGCCATGCGCAGGTCGGGCGATCCGGCGATCGCTTCCTGCATCAGCGCGTCGAGCTGGGCATCGCCATAGCCTTTCCACCAGCCGTCGGCGGGCCAGACACCGGCGTCGCCGCCCAGGCTTGCGGCGCTGGCGATGGTTTCCGGCGCACGGGTTTCGGGGCGCGCACCGAGGTCGGGGACCGAGGCGCAGGCGGTCAAAGTGGCGGCGCTGGTCATGAGCATGGCCAGCCCGCCGAAGCGGGTTACGATCATCGTCGATTCCTTTGAGGTACTATTCAGTACCCTTTAAATCGCGATTCGTGCCCCGAATGTCAATCCAAAAATGGTACTACGCGGTACCTTTATATAACACCATAAATTTCAACATGATATGCGGCATTATGCGATAAATTCAGTCATGATATGGTACCGGAATGCAGAGAATGTGCAACGATGCAGTACCCCATTCGGGATTTTCCTCTCTTGCAAAGGGTGGGGGCTGGTACCATATTGACGGGATGAAAATTGGTAAGAGAGAGAGCCAGCGGCTCCAGAAGCGCGCCCAGATCATCGCTGTCGCGCGCGAGCATTTTTTCGAGAAGGGCTTCGAGGGCGCGTCGATGTCGGCCATCGCGGCGCAGCTCGGCGGGTCCAAGCGCACCCTCTGGTCCTATTTCCCGTCGAAGGAGGAGTTATTCGCCGCGGTCGTCGAGGATACGGCGGCCGGGATTCGCGGCGGCATCGATTTTTCGGCCGCTGGCGATTCGCCGCTCGATCAGCTGACGCATCTGTCGCGGACGATCATCGAACGCATGACCGCGCCGATCGCGGTGCAGATGTTCCGGCTGATCAGTCCGATGTCCGAACGCAATCCCGAACTGGTGCGCATCTTCTTCGAACGCGGCCCGCGCCGGACGCAGAAGAGTATCGCCGACTATCTGCGCACCAATTTCGGCGACCTTCTCTGGACCGACGATTATTGGCAGGCGGGCGACGACCTCGTCGCGCTGGCCGCATCGAATTTCCATTTCGAGAGCCTGTGGGGTCTCACCAACCCGCCGACGCCGAAGCAGAAGGACGCCCGCGCGCGGCTTGCCGCGATCCTGTTCCTCCGCGCCTATGGCCGGCACCCCGAGCGGTGGGCGCCGATCGATCAAGTGGATGGCGCCAAGGAAACGGCATGACCGGGGCTGCGGGGATGGCTTAGGGCCCGACCCGAGCCTGTTGGCGCCCGCTTCCAGGGCGGAGGTCGGGGCTTCGAGTCGCTTCGAGTGCGCGACTTTTCCAATATTACCGCGTGCCCTGCCTCAAATTTATTGGGGTTGCGGGCGCTTGTCCGTCTGGGGCATCGATGTGCGGTCCGATCGGGGCGGGAGGGCGATGAGCGACACGCACAGGATCTTGATCGTCGACGATCACCCGCTCACGCAGAGCGGGCTCCGGCTGCTTTTTTCGGCGCATCCGCGCTTTTCGGTGGTCGGTGCGCTCGACCGCGGGGCGACGGTCGCCGCCTTCGTCCAGTCGCAGCCGGTCGACCTCGTCATTCTCGACCTCAACATGCCCGACGTGCGCGGGATCAACATCCTCGCCGAAATCGTCGGGTCGCGCGACATGACGGTGATCATCCTGACCGGCGAATCGGGCTATGGCGAGGTCGATTACGCGCTGAAACTCGGCGCGCGCGCCGCGGTGAGCAAGGCCGACCCGGCCGAGGAAATCATCGCCGCCTGCGACGCCGCGCTGGCGGGCGACGTCTATCTGTCGCCGCATATGGAGGAGGCGCTCGGCAAGTACAGCGCTGCGCCCGTAACCCTGTCGTCGCGCCAGATGGCGATCCTGCATTATCTGGCGCAGGGCGAGAGCAACAAGGAAATCTCGTACCGGCTGTCGATCGCGCAGCCGACGGTATCGTTCCATATCGCCGAACTCCGCCGCAAGCTCGACGTGCCGAACAACCGCAAGATCGTCGAGCGTGCGCAGGAGCTAAAGCTGCTCTGACCCGCGCACGACGAGCGGGTGGCGCATCAGCTCGCGGCACGGCGGTTTCAGGATCATCAGGCCGACAAGCTCGCTGAGCCGACCGCGCGTGACCGTCGTGTCGTCATAGGTCAGCGCGGCGATCCCGCGTCTGGAACCTTCGGCCGCGGCGAGCGCGGCATCGAACGCGGCGCGCTCGTCGAAGTCGAGAATGCGCCAGCCGGGCAGGGCCGCCTGGAGCTCCTCCGCCGGACAGGGGGTGATCGCGGCGTAGGCGGCGGGAAGCCGGACGGCGATCGTCGTGCCGCCGCCGTCCGAGGCGGTGATCGCCAGCGACCCGCCGAGCGCCCCGATCAGCCGCTTCGCCGAATGGAACCCCGACCCCGAGCCCGCCGCGCGCGCGTCGGCGCGGACGCGCCGGCCGTCCGCTGCGTTGAGGGCGCGGACGATGTCGGCGGGCATCCCGCTGCCGGTGTCGGAGAGGCGGATCACGGCCTCTTCGCCTTCGCGGTCCAGCGTCAATGTGGCGCCGCCCTTCGCCGTATATTGATAGCTGTTGCTGATCAGGTTCGCGAGCACCCGCATCAACAGCGGCTTGTCCGAAACAAGCATGATGTTGGTGTCGACCCGGACCGCAAGGGTCAGTCCCTTGGCGGCGAACGGCGCGCGGAACATCATCTGCAGCGGCTCGACCAGCGCTGCCCCGCTGAAGGCGCCGAGCGCGACGAAATCATCCTCGCTGCCGACGATGTTGGCGCCCGACATCGTCGTCGACACGATTTCGCCCAGATAATCGGCCGAGCTTTGCAGCATCGCGGTCAACTCGCCGTTCGCCGCCGGGTCGCGCTTCAACACGTCGACCGCGCTGTTCAGCGCGAGGATGACCTGCTTGCTGTCATGCCCCGAGGCATGGAGCAGCGCGTTCTGGCTGTGCACGGTTTCGAGCGCGAAGGCCTTTTCCTCGGCGAGGCGCGCGGCGCGCTCGCTGACCGCGAGGCGTCCGGCGAGCTCGCGCGCATAGGCTTCGTCGGCGGCGAGCTTGTCGGCCTGGATCTTCTTGAGGTTGAGGCCGAGCGCTAGCGTCGCCATCAGCGATTCGAACAGCCCGACCGGCCCCGCGAGGTGCCAGTTGATCGGCAACCAGGCGAACACCCCCATCGACGCGATCGCGGCATAGACGATGAAGAGCGCGAGGCTGGCCCAGCCGACGAACAGCGGCCAGAGCTGTCGCCCGATGCGCTTCATTGCGGCATAGCCGACAAACGGCAGAAACAGGGCGCCGGCGACCGCGATGATCCAGCAACCGATGTGCAGGCTGTGCCGGAAGCCAGGCGGATAGAGCGCGAGGCCGGGCTGCAGCGCCATCAGCGCCAGCGCCGCGCCGATCAGGACGCGGAGCGCGACGTCGGTCTTCGGAAATCGCGTCGCGGTGCCGATGAAACTGCGCGCGAATTGCGCCATGGCCCCCGCGAAGCCGCATTTGAACATATCCTCGATCCCGACGCTGGTCAGCGGATTGTCGGAAAGGAAGAAGATGGTGAAATAGCCTTCCGAATGGATCGTGTTGATCGCGAAAAAGGTCTGCGCGACCGCGAGCCACACGAATTCGCGGTGCCCGGTGATCGAGAAGAAGAGGAAATTCAGAAAGATCAGGACCGCGACCCCCAGCACGACCCCCGACACCAGCGCGATGTTCGCGCGCCGGTCCTTGAAGAAGCTGCCATAGGTCTGGATCTTGAGCGGCATATAGGTCGAATTTTCGGACACGAAGTCGATCAGCAGAAGCTTTTGCTGTCCGGGATCGAGCACGAATTCGGTGCTGAACGCCTGATAACTAAGCAGATTCTCGCGCGCAGCCTCGGCGTCGGTGCCGTCGACGATCAGGTCGAACCGGCCGTCCGTGACCTCGTAGAGGCGGAAATATTTGAGCGATCCGCGCCCGGTGGTGAAGATCCAGCTCCCTTGCGCGTCGCTGGCGTTACGAACCTTGACCGCGACGATCGTCCGCGCGCCCGGCGGACCGAAATGGACGCTCTGTCCCTGTACGGCTGCGAGCGGCGCCGCCAGGATCGCGGCAAGGCCCCGCCCGTCGGGCGCGCCGGGATCCTTCGCATAGCGGACATAGGGCGCGACCGCGGGGCCATCGGCGCCGGCGCTGAGCTCGATCGTCGGGATCGCCTGCTCCGATGCCGCGGCGGGAGCCGACAGCGCCGCGATCAGCAAGAGCACCCAGCCTATCCGTGAGATGATCGACATGCGCCGACCTGTGTCGCGTGACCGCCAAGCAAAGTCAAATTTCGACTGGTTTTCCAATGCCGCGCGGCAAGCGGCCCCGTTTCTCCCCCGAACGGACCGGGCGCCGGTCGACCCCAACAAACATTGGGTAGCACGCCGGCCGGAGCCGACCTAGGGGTGACGCAACGGCCGGAGGCGTACGAACGACCACCCGGCGCGCGGGGGCGCAACGACATCGCGATGGATCGGGCTGGCCGGCGCCGGATGCCGCGGCCCTGTCCATCGGCTCAACCGCACGAATTGCCTCCTGATCTTCTGCGACCCGGGTCAGGACAGTTCGGTGGTGGGGCCGGGGCGGCTGCGCTGCCCCGGCCCCTTCTTTTTGTGATGCGACAGCGGCGACGGCTACCCGGATCAATTGCGGCGGCGCTTGCGCCCCGTCGGCTCCCGATCGGCCAGAATGCCGGTCTTTTTCCGCCCCGTGGTCAGAGGGGATTGAGCCTGCACCGACGGGTCCGCCGCGGGCGGGGGAGTCTGAAATTTTGCTGGCTGGTGACCCCTACGGGAATCGAACCCGTGTTTCAGCCGTGAGAGGGCCGCGTCCTGACCGCTAGACGAAGGGGCCGTGTCGGTCGGATGTATCGGAGGGAAGGGGCCGACCGCCCGCCTGCACCCTGCCCGTCTGTACCGTGGTGACCCCTACGGGACTCGAACCCGTGTTTTCGCCGTGAAAGGGCGACGTCCTAGACCGCTAGACGAAGGGGCCGTCAAATCGGTGAAGCGGCGCCTTAGACGGGCGTTCCCGCGCGGTCAAGCGCGCGCGCGAATTTATTGCGCCGTCGCCGGTGTTCGCGTCGGCCGTCCACCCCCGGCTGGCGGGAGCCAGCCGTCAGTCGGCCCACGCGGCATCCTCGAGGTGCAGTTCGGCGGCGGGGCGGCTGCCCCAATCGTCGCGCTTGGCGCGTCCCGCGAGCCACAATTTGCGCCCGCGCGCGTTCAGCAGCGTCTGCCCCAGATCGGTCTCGGCGGCGCGAAAGGCGATCGCCTTGAACCGCGCGCCATCCTCGCCCGCGACGATCAGGCGGAGATGGTCGGTGCCGACGATCCCCGATTCGACGATTCGCACCGGTCCCGTCGCGACGCGCGGCGCGGGCCAGCCGGCGCCATAGGGCCCGGCGCTCTCGATCGCGTCGCACCACAAGGGATTGATCCCGCGCGGCGCGAGCACCGCGTCGATCAGCAGCGACTTGTCCCCGCTCGCGCGCTCGACGTCCGCCGCCAATCGCTCGTTCAGGAAGGCGCCGAGCGCATCGACCTTGTCCTTCTCGACGGTCAGCCCCGCCGCCATCGCATGGCCGCCGCCCGCGACGAGCAGCCCCGTCTCCTTCGCGGCGAGGATCGCGGCGCCGAGGTCGACGCCCGAGATCGAGCGCCCCGAACCCTTGCCGACGCCGTCGGCATCGACCGCAATGACGATCGCGGGGCGGTGCAGCTTTTCCTTGAGCCGCCCCGCGACGATGCCGATCACCCCGGGGTGCCAGCCATCGCCCGCGACGATCGCGACGGGGGCGTTGGCGCAAGCGGCGCTCGCCTCGATCGCCTGGTCGAGCACTGCCGCCTCGATCGCGCGGCGCTCCTCGTTGAGGCGATTGAGCTCCTGCGCGATTTCGGCCGCCTCTTGCGGATCGCTCGTCGTCAGCAGCCGGACGCCGAGGTCCGACTTGCCGACGCGCCCGCCTGCGTTGATCCGCGGCCCCAGCGCAAAGCCCATGTCGCTCGCGGTCGGCGGCCTGGTCAGCCGCGCGGCGTCCATCAGCGCCGCCATGCCGATGTTGGCGCGCTTCGCCATCACCTTCAGCCCCTGCGTCACCAGCGCGCGGTTGAAACCCGTCAGCCGCGCAACGTCGGCGACGGTGCCGAGCGCGACAAGGTCGAGCAGCTCGATCAGCTGTGGTTCGGCGCGGATGGCGAAATGGCCGCGCGCGCGCAGGGTGCGCAGCAACGCCGCGCCGAGCAGAAAGGCAACCCCGACCGCGGCGAGATTGCCGTGGACCGCCGCGTCGGGTTCCTCGTCGAGCCGGTTCGGGTTCACCACCGCAAAGGCCTGCGGAAGCATGGTCGCGCACTGGTGATGGTCGACGACGATCACCTCGATCCCCGCCGCCTTGGCCTCGGCGATCGCGTCAAATGCCTGTGCGCCGCAATCGACCGTGACGACCAGCTTCGATCCCGCCTCGCCGATCTTGACCAGCGCGGCGCCCGACGGGCCATATCCCTCCATCAGCCGGTCGGGAATGTACGCGCCGACGGGGACGTCGAGCGCGCGGAGCAGGCGGACGAGCAGCGCCGCCGAGGTCGCGCCATCGACGTCGTAATCACCGAAGATCGTCACCGCCTCTTGGCGCTCGACCGCATCGGCGAGCCGCGCGGCGGCGGCGTCCATGTCGCGGAACAGCGAGGGGTCGGGCATGAATCCGCGCAGGGTCGGGGTACGCTGGCGCTCGATATCATCGCGCGGCACCCCGCGCGCCATCAGCAATTGCGTGACGAGATCGTCGGGCGCGAGGCTTTCGCCGCCCCTCTCGCCGCCCCCCATTGACGCACTGGTCCGCCGCCAGTGCCACGGCTGGCCGCTGATCGAGTGGGTGATGCCCAGCGCAGCTTCGGTCATTGCCGCAGCCCTGCCGCAAGGATGCGGCTGCGCAAATCCTGTGCGACGCCGAGCGGGATCGCCGGAATCTCGTGGCTGGCAAGGCTGCTGCCGCCCGGTACCCCGAAGACGAGCGTCGCGAGGCCGAAGGGGCGGAGGATGAAGTCGGTCTTGAGGTCGACGCTCTGCACCGACGCGTGCGGCAGCAAGGTCATCTTCGGCTTCCACCAGCCGCGGCGGATCGCGACCTGGTCGCCGATATCGGCCCACAGATGATAGCGCGCCGCCCAGAGGGCGATCAGCGCGATCAGCGGCGCGGCGACGATCCCGAGCCAGCCGACGGCATTGCCGAGATAGAGCGCGATGCCGCCGCCGATCGTCGCGGCGGTCGCGCCGATGATCGGACCCAATGCGACGATGCGGTGGCTGTGCTGCCACGCCTGCGCATCATCGGGTCGGCGGATCGCGACCTCGCCCAGAACCGGGTCGATCTCCTCGATCCGGCCGAAGGGAACGACCTGATGGTCGCGCTCCTTCTCGCCGTCGCTCGCGAGGCTCTGCAGGCGCAGCTCGTGCCAGCCGAAGCGCTTGCGCAGCCAGCCGGTCACAAGGATCGCCGCCTGTACGCGCTTCACCGGCACCGCGACGTCGGTGCGCGTCGTCAGCCCGCGCGTGCGGCGGAGCGCGCGCGGCTCGCGCGTCAGGTGGAAATCCCAGTTGGCGAACATCATCGTCGCGACGCCGCTCGCGAAACCGATGAACAGCAGCGAGATCGCGGCGCCGATCCCGGCGATCCAGCGGTGCGCGAGCAGCCAGCTGTCGAGTCCGTAGCGCCCGGCGATGTCGATCCAGTCGGCGGGATTGAAGATGTTGAAATCGAACGGCAGCAGATTGTCGAAGAATTGCATACCGCCGCCGACGACCGCGAGCGCGGCGAGCGAGAAGTTGAACAGCCCGGCGACGAGCAGCCGGCGGGGCCCCATGGCGAAGAGCAGCCGGTCCTCGGCGGGCGCGGGGGCCGATTCGGGGGCATCCGCCGCGGGCGCCGCGACGGGCGTGCTGCGATGCGCGCGGATCGTCGTGCGCAGCGCCTGCGCCGCGTCGAGCCCGATCGCGTCGAGATGCGCATCATTTTCCTTGCCGCCCGCGCCCGTTTCGAACCCGACCTTGGCGATGCCGAGCGCGCGCGACACCAACCCCTGTTCGATGCTGACGTCCTGGATGCGGTCGAAGGGGATGGTGCGATGCTGGCGCGACAGCACGCCGCTTTCTATCACCACCGCGTCGTCGCCGACGATGAAGCGAAATCGCATCCATTGCAGACAGGCGGCGGCGAACGCGATCAGCAGATAGGCGAGGATTGCAGGGACGATCCAGACCCAGTTGCCGGTGAAGCCAAGCGCCGCGACCGCGGGCAGAAACTGCAGCGAGCGCGGCCCGATCCGGACAAGCGCGAGGGCCAGCGTCGCCGGATGCAGCCGCTGCCAATGCGGCTCGTCGGCGGCCGCGGGAAGGGCGGCGGCGTCGCTCATGCAAAGTCGGTCTGGATGTGGCGGCGGATCGTCTCGCGCATCGCGGCGGCGAGGTCGGCCTGCAGGCCGGGCAGGGTGACGGTGCTGTTATGCGTGCCCGAAGTGTGGACGACAAGGTGCGAGAGGCCGAACCAGCGCTCGACCGGTCCCTGCCCGACGTCGATATGCTGGACGCGCACGAAGGGGACGATCGTGTCGGTGCGGAACAGCCAGCCGCGCGCAACGCGGAGTTGCCCTTCGCCGATCCGGTAGCCCCAGCGCGAAACGCGGCGCGCGGGAAAGGTGACGATGGCGATCGCCGCGAACAGCCACGCGGCGACGCTGACGAGCCCCGTCGGTCCACCGATTCGCGGCATCACGAGCAGGTCGAACAGCGTCGCGCCGATCGCCAGCGGCAGCATGTTGAGCGCCGTCGTGATGCGCAGGACATGGCCATAGGCGGGATCGACCGGACCCAGCCCCTCGCTCGCGTTGAGCGCGTCGGGCGCGAAGGGGTCGGTGGGCGCGGCAGCGGTGTCGGTCATGATCCTCCGTTAGTCGGTTGGCGTGTCAGGGCACAACTATATTGAAGCGCGGGTCCTGCGGCGGGTGCAGCGCGAACCAGGAAAGGAACGCCATGCGGTCGCCGTCGATCCTGATCGCGCCCGACTGCATCAGTGCCGGGAACTGCGCCTGCCCCAGCATCACATCGTCGAGCGTCTTGCGATCGATGGTGATCGTCGCGGTCGGCGCCGCGTCGGTGACGCCATAGCGCGGAAACTCGACCCCGCCGCCGACGACCACCGCGACGGCCTCCTTGCTGTCGGGCAGGATGAACTGGAAGGTGCCTTTGAGGGCCGCGCCCTTCGCTGCGTCGAACCGCGTCGCGAGCGCGTCGAAGAAGACGCCGGTCGGGATCGCGCTGACGAAGCTGCGACTCTGGCCGTTGCCCGAAATGCTTTCGACCGCATTGCCGCGCAGGCTCGCGGCGGCGGCAAGATAATAGTTCCGCCACGCGCCGGACTCGGCCTGATAGCCCATCTGGTCATAGGCCGAGGCGAGCGCCGCGCGCGCGTCCTTGTTGCCGGGTTCGGCGAACACCAGCTTGTTCAGCAGTTCCGCCGCCCAGCGGTAGTCGCCCGCCCTGATCGCGTCCCTCCCCGCGGCGAGCAATTTGTCGGCGCCGCCGGCGAGCGCGACATATTTCGGCGCCGACTGTTCGGGCGGCAACGGGTTGAAATTCGCCGGATTGCCGTCCCACCAGCCGAAATAGCGCTGGTACGTCGCCTTCATGTCGTGGTTGAGCGTGCCATAATAGCCGCGCGTGCCGAAATCGCTGCCCTGCACCGGCGCCTCGGCGGTCTGATCGGCAAGCTCGTGCAAGGTCGCGCCCTTGTTGGCGAGGAACAAGGTCCGGTCGTGCACATAGCGATAGGCGTCGCGCTGGTTCGCCAGCAACTCGCTGACCTCGCCCGCGCCCCACGTCGGCCAGTGATGCGACGCCATCGCGACCTCGGCCTTGCCGCCCCATTTGAGCAGCATCGCGTCGATCACCTTCGACCAGTGCAGCGCGTCGCGCACCTGTGCGCCGCGCAGCGTCAGCACATTGTGCAGCGTGTGCGTCACGACCTCGGTCGTGTGCAGCGCCTTGTATGCGGGGATATAGAAAACGAACTCCGACGGCGCCTCGGTGCCCCCCGCGTCGAGGAACTCGAAAACCAGCCCGTCGATCGTCAGCGTGCCGCCTTTCTCCGACACCGTCTCGGTCGGCTCCATATAGCCGATCGTCCCCGACGACAGTTTCGGCCCCAGCCCGGTGTCGACCTGACCCCGCACGCCGGGCGGCACGATCGACCCGAACATATAGAGCGCGCGCCGCCCCATCGCGGTGCCGGCAAGGACGTTCTCGGATGTCGCTTCTTCCGAGAAGCCGTGCGGCGCGATGATGCGGACCTTGCCCGCCTTCACCTGTTCGGGGGTGACGATCCCGCCGACCCCGCCGAAATGGTCGCTGTGGCTGTGGCTGAAGATCACCGCCCTGATCGGCAGCGCCTTGTCCTTCGCCTCGACCGTCTCGGCGAACAGCTTCCACCCCGCGGCGGCCGTTTCTTCTGACAGCAAGGGGTCGACGACGATCCAGCCGCTCTTGCCGCGGATGATCGTCATCACCGACAGGTCGTAGCCGCGGATCTGCCAGATCCTCCCCGGCACCACCTCGAACAATCCGTGCACCGCGTCGAGCCGCGCCTGCCGCCACAGCGACGGGTTCACCGTGTCGGGCGCGTCCTTCGATTGCAGAAATTCATAGGGCCGCCGGTCCCACACCGTCTTGCCTTGCTTGTCGAGAATCACCCCGCCCGGAATCTCGGCAAGCTTGCCGCGCCGCACATTGGCTTCGTCGCGCGGGTCGTCGAGCGGCAGGCGCCTGGCGATTTCGGCCTGCGCGGTGCGCGTGGCGTCGCTCGCGGCATCCTGCGCGATCGCGGCGAACGGTATCGAGCTGGCAAGCAGCGCGGCGGTCAGTCGGCGCATGTTATCCTCCCCTGTTTCGGGGCAGCTTGCGCCGCGCCGCGGGGCTTGGCAAGCATCGCGGCATGGCCGACGCGCCGCACCTGCTGATCGCCTGGCACAGCCGCACCGGCGGCAGCGAAGCGCTTGCGCGCGCGGCCGCCGATGGGGCGGGGAGCGCGCGGCTGCTCGCGGCGGACGAGGTTGCGCCCGACGATCTGCTCGCGGCGGGCGGTTACCTGTTTGTCGGGCCAGAAAATCTTGCGGCACTGTCGGGCGCGATGAAGGAGATGTTCGACCGTTGCTATTATCCCTGCCTCGGCAGGCTCGAAGGGCGCCCCTATGCGACGATCATCTGCGCGGGCTCGGACGGCGCGGGCGCCCAGCGCCAGCTCGACCGCATCGCGACCGGCTGGCGGCTGAGGCGCGTCGCCGATCCGGTGATCGTGAACACCGATGCGCAGACGCCCGAAGCCATCCTCGCGCCCAAGACGATCCCCGCGAACCACCTCGCCGAAGCGCGCAATCTTGGCGCCGCATTGGCGGAGGGGCTGGCGTCGGGGATTTTCTAAGGCACGCGGCATCGGCACTCCGAACTGTATTGTTTGTATAATACAGCCTGGGGGCGTTGTCGATATGCACTTGAAAGGCGGTTTTGGGGTAGAAAGCCGTCGTTTTCTTCGTTCGTTACCCCCGGGCTTGACCCGGGGTCCATTCACGCAGCGCTGAAGGATTGGTTCCCGGATCGAGTCCGGGATTACGATGAAAGATATGCTAGGTTCCGGCCGATTCGCGCCAACCTCAACGCGCGCCGAACAGCGCCGTGCCGACGCGGACATGCGTCGCGCCCAGCATCACCGCGGTTTCATAATCGCCGCTCATCCCCATCGAGCGCAGCGCCAGGCCGTGGCGTTCGGCAAGCTCGTCGAGCAATGCGAAATAGGGCGCGGGTTCTTGCGTTGCGGGCGGGATCGCCATCAGGCCGTCGATCTTGAGCCCCGCGTCGCGCGCCTCCGCGAGCAAGGCGGGCAGGGCGGCAACGGCGCAGCCGCCCTTCTGCTCCTCGTCGCCGATATTGACCTGCACGAAGAGCTGCGGCTGCTTGCCCGCCTTGGCGCAGGCCTTGGCAAGCGCCTGCACCAGCGACGAGCGGTCGACCGAATGGATCGCGTCGAACAGCGCCACCGCTTCCTCGGCCTTGTTCGACTGGAGCTGGCCGATCAGGTGCAGCACGATCCCGGGGGTCTCGGCGCGCAGCGCGGGCCATTTGGCCGCCGCTTCCTGCACGCGATTCTCGCCGAAATGATGCTGGCCCGCGGCGATCAGCGGGCGGATCGCCGCGGCCTCGTGCGTCTTCGACACCGCGATCAGTTCGATCCCGGCGGGCTCGCGCTGCGCGCGCTTCGCCGCACCCGCGATATTCGCCCTTACTTCGGCCAGCCTTTCAGCAGCGTCGCTCATATTTGATCCTCGATCGGCGCGTTGCGCGCGCCCGCGACGCGCCTATAGGAAGGGCGATGGTCGGACGCCACCCCTCCTGCTCCCGAAACCTGCCTGCGATATGGCTGTTCAGCGACGAGCGGCTTGCGGCCGGGATGCGCGCGCTGGCAGCGATCGTGCCGCCGGGCAGCGGCATCGTCGTGCGCCACGACGCGCTGCCGGCGCGATTGCGCTGGCGGCTGGTCCGGCGGCTCCTGCGCATTGCACGGACCCGCAAGCTGATGGTCCTGCTCGCGGGATCGCCCGCGCTGGCACGCCGGTGGGGCGCCGATGGCGTCCATCTCCGCCAGCCGATGGCCGCGCGCGCGCGGCAGGCGCATCGCCTCGGTCTGGTCGTCACCATGCCGGTTCACGACGCGGGCGAGGCGCGCGCGGCGCGGCGCGCGGCCGCGCACGGGGCCTTCATTTCTCCGCTCCACCCGACGCGCTCGCACCCCGGCGCCCCCGCGCTGGGCCGCGCCCAATGGCTGCGACTGGCGCGGCTCGCGGGCGGGAAAGCCATCGCGCTCGGCGGGCTGACATCCGCGCGGGCGCGCGCGCTCCAGCGCGCAAGCGGCATCAAACCCGGCTGGGCAGCAATCGATGCGTGGGATCACAAAGCGGCGAAACGCCGGACAGGTCAGAAGCGGAAGGCTGTGCCGACATAGACCGCCTGGCTGTCGCGGCGCGCGTCGGTCAGCGGCTGCGCGCGGTCGTCGGTGCGATAGCGGACGCCGGCCGTCACATCGATATTCTTCGTCAGGCGATAGCTGCTGACGACATCGACATTCTGGTCGTCGCCGGGCGCGGTGACGCGGTCGGTCGCGCCGGCGGGATCGCTCGGCCGGCTGAGGACGCGTGTTGCGAAGCGCGATTTCTTTTCGGCGAGCTGTTCGGGTTCGCGCGCGACCGGCAGATTTTTGAGGTCGATGCCGCGCGGCAGCGCCGGGGTGACGAATTTCTGGAAGCCGACCGACGCGCCAAGGTCATAGGCGACGGGCGCGACCGTGATCGGCGCCTTGGCGCGGCCGGCGGTCAGCGCGGCGGTGCGCGCGGCGCTCGACGTGTCGTCGCGGCTGCGGATCACGACGGTGATCGCCCGGTTCCGGCGGCCCTCGTCGGTCAAGGCAGGGGTGAAGCTGAAGCTGCTGCGCGCTTCGGCCGACATTTTGGCGTAGCGCGCGATCAGGCGCGGATCGCCCGATGCCGGGGTGAACTGGCCGAGCAGCGTTTCCGACAGCTGGGTGTCGCGGATGCGGTCGGCGCGGGTCATCGCCGCGAGCGCAGGCGGAAGCGCGACCGAAATCGCCGCAGCGGCGACCAGCCCGGACTTCCAGAGATGTCGCGATTTCCGCGCCATTAGACTGCGACTCCAACCCCAATCGAATCCCCAGATAGGCCTGCGGCCCCGAAAATTCCAGTGATTCGCGAACGAATGATCCCGCCGTTCCGGCTTTTCGCCGAAGCTGTTGCGTTGACACCACAGTGCGACGCGTTGATGACCGCGCGATGAACGGCGGAAAAGAGGCGATTGCCGCGCTTGCGGCCCGGGAACAAGGGCGATAGAGACGCTTGCAAATTCCGCACGCGTCCGTGCCCCGATCGGGCAGGCGACGCCCAAATATAAGGTGTTCCGGCATGTTCCAGCTTCCCGTCCCTGCCACGTTCGGCCGTCGTCCGGCTGCGCTGGCGCTGCTCGGGCTCGCCGCGCTCGGCCTGTCGGCCTGCGCCGGCAAGGAAAAGCCGAAGGCCGACCTCGCCGCGTCGCAGGTGACGACGATCGGCGTGAACTCCTATCTGTGGCGCGCGTCGCTCGACGCGCTCTCTTTCATGCCGCTGCTCCAGGCCGACTCGTCGGGCGGGGTGATCATCACCGACTGGTACGCGAATCCGTCGAACCCGGGCGAGCGCATGAAGGTGACGGTGTCGATCCTCGACCGCGACCTGCGCGCCGATGCGCTGCGTGTCGCGGCGTCGCGCCAGGTGTCGCAGGGCGGCGCCTGGGTCGACGCGCCGGTGCAGGCGGCGACGGTGCAGAAGCTCGAGGAAATCATCCTCACCCGCGCCCGCGACCTCCGCCGCTCGGCCATCGAAGGCTGACGCAGTTTTCGTCATCCCGGCGAAGGCCGGGATCTCACCCTCGCGTTCTGACGCACCGGCGAGATCCCGGCTTCCGCCGGGATGACGTCCATGTTTGATCGTATCAACGGGGTAACTGACCAATGACCCGCGAAACGCGCTTTGGCGCTCTCGCCGCCGATGCCCGCTGGCAGGCCGCCTGGGACGCCGCGAACAGCTTTGTCACCACCGACTCCCAGAATGCCGATGGGGCCGCCAAGCCGAAGGCCTATATCCTCGAGATGTTCCCCTATCCCTCGGGGCGCATCCATATGGGGCATGTCCGCAATTATGCGATGGGCGACGTGCTCGCGCGCTTCAAGCGGATGACCGGCCACGACGTCCTTCACCCGATGGGCTGGGATGCGTTCGGCATGCCCGCGGAAAATGCTGCGATGGAAAAGGGCGTCGCGCCGGGCGGCTGGACGCGCGACAATATCGCGTCGATGCGCGCGCAGCTGAAGCGCCTCGGCCTCGCGATCGACTGGAGCCGCGAGCTCGCGACCTGCGAACCCGACTATTACGGGCAGGAACAGGCGCTGTTCCTCGACATGCACGCGGCGGGGCTCGTCACGCGCAAGGAAAGCTACGTCAACTGGGATCCCGTCGACATGACCGTGCTCGCGAACGAGCAGGTGATCGACGGGCGCGGCTGGCGCTCGGGCGCGCTGGTTGAAAAGAAGAAATTGTCGCAGTGGTTCCTCAAGATCACCGACTTCGCCGACGAATTGCTCGAAGGGCTGAAGGGTCTCGACCAGTGGCCCGACAAGGTGCGGCTGATGCAGGAAAACTGGATCGGCAAGTCGCAGGGGCTCGAATTCAGCTTCCGCATGGCCGGCGGCGCGCCGGGCTTCGACGTCTTCACGACGCGCCCCGACACGCTCTATGGCGCGAGCTTCGCAGCGATCTCGCCCGACCATCCGCTCGCCGAGCGCCTCGCGAAGGATTCGCCCGAACTGGCGGCGTTCATCGAGGAGTGCCGGCGTCAGGGCACCGCCGCCGAACAGCTCGACACCGCCGAGAAGATGGGCTTCGACACCGGCTTGTCGGTCGAACACCCCCTCGATCCGAACTGGCATTTGCCGGTTTGGGTCGTGAACTATGTGCTGATGGATTATGGCACCGGCGCGATCTTCGGCTGCCCGGCGCACGACCAGCGCGACCTTGATTTCTCGCGCAAATATGGCCTGCCCGTCCACCGCGTGATTGCCGACGGCGACGAGACCGGACAGGTTTTCCACGGCGACGAGGCCTATGTTGGTCCCGGCAAGCTGGTGAACAGCCATTTCCTCGACGGCATGACGATCGAGGAAGCCAAGGCCGCGATCATCGCGCGCGCCGAGCATGAGGGCTGGGGCAAGGGCACGACCGTGTGGCGCCTGCGCGACTGGGGCGTCTCGCGCCAGCGCTACTGGGGCACCCCGATCCCGTTCATCCATTGCGACGCGTGCGGGCTGGTGCCGGTGCCGAAGAGCCAGCTTCCCGTCGTGCTGCCCGAGGACGCCGATTTCTCGGTCCCCGGCAACCCCCTGGACCGCCATCCGACGTGGAAGCATGTCGCCTGTCCGAGCTGCGGCGGCGACGCGGTGCGCGAGACCGACACGCTCGACACTTTCGTCGATTCGAGCTGGTATTTCCTGCGCTTCGCCTCGGCGCCCGCGGACAAGCCGTTCGATCCCGACGTCATCCGCCGCTGGCTGCCGGTCGACCAGTATATCGGCGGCATCGAACATGCGATTCTGCATCTGCTCTACGCGCGCTTCTGGACCCGCGCGCTGAACAAGCTGGGGATGATCGACATCGAGGAACCCTTCGCCAGCCTGTTCACGCAGGGGATGGTGACGCACGAAACCTATAGCCGCGACCAGGGCGAGGGCCATGCGCCGGTCTTCTTCACCCCCGACGAGATCGTCCGCACCGCCGACGGCGCGACGCTGGCGGCCGATGGCGCTCCGGTCGATGTCGGCCGCGTGATCAAGATGTCGAAGTCGAAAAAGAATGTCGTCGATCCCGACGCCATCCTCGACCAGTACGGCGCCGACGCCGCGCGCTGGTTCATGCTCTCCGACAGCCCGCCCGAGCGCGACCTGCCGTGGAGCGAGGCCGGGATCGAGGGCGCGTGGCGCTTCGTCCAGCGCCTGTGGCGGATCTTTGGCGAGACCGAAAATGCCGGTGACGGCGGCGAGGACCGGGCACTTGCGCGCAAGCTGCATCAGGCGATCGCGGGGGTTGCGGCCGATATCGAGGCGCTGGGTTTCAACAAGGCGGTCGCAAAGATCCACGCGCTCGCGAACGAGATCGAAAAGGCGCCGCCGTCGGCGACCCGCGCCGAGGCGTGCCGGACGCTGATCCTGCTCGTCGCGCCGATGATGCCGCACCTTGCCGAAGAGGCGTGGGCGGCGCTGCCGGAAGGCCAGCGCACGACCGCGATGATCGCCGACGCCGCATGGCCGGTCGCCGATCCCGCGCTGCTCGTCGACGACGAGGTGACGATCGCGATCCAGGTCGCGGGCAAGCTGCGCGACACGATGACGCTTGCGAAGGGGATCGACAAGGGCGCCGCCGAAGCCGCGGCGCTCGCGCGCCCGCGCATCGTCGAACTGCTTGGCGGGGCCGCGCCGAAGAAGGTGATTGTGGTCCCCGACCGTTTGGTGAATATCGTTCCGTAAGGGCTGGCATCTCCATCTCCGTTCGCATCGAGCGAAGTCGAGATGCCCATCGTTCGGGCTTGCCTTCCGGGTGTCTCGACTTCGCTCGACACGAACGGAATAAGGGTTACTGGTGCTTAAGATGCGTAGTCTTCTCGTCTCCTCGCTTGTTGCCGCCTCGCTGGCGCTCGGCGGCTGCGGCCTGCGCCCGCTCTATGCGAACGGCAGCAAGGGTGCGGTGGCGCAGGTGCTCGCCGACGTCGACGTCGCGCCGATCGAGGGGCATTCGGGCTGGCTGGTCCGTAACGCGCTCCGCGACCGGTTGCAGGCGACGCAGGCCGGGCATGGCGCGGGCAAACGGCTGCGGCTCGACGTGCGGCTCGAGGATTCGATTACCGGCTTCGGCGTCCGCGCCGACGATGCCGTGACGCGCGAGCGGCGGACGCTGCGCGCGCGCTACCAGCTCGTCAACGCCGCGTCGGGCGAGGTGTTGCTCGACGCGACCGCGGCGCAGGACGCCGGGATCGACGTCGTCGGCAGCGAATATGCAACGATCGCCGCCGAATCGACCGCGCTCGAACGGCTCGCCTCGGGCGTCGCCGACCAGATCGTCGCACGGCTCGCGGTGTTCGCGAACCGTGGCGGCGGCGAGTCCGCCGACCCGCCGGCGGCGCCTGGCGGCTAGGCTCGTGAAGAGCGTCAAGCCCGCCGACTTCGAACGCCAGACCCGCCTCGATCCCGCGGTTCGCTTCGCGCTCCTCACCGGGCCCGACGAGGCGACGATGGGCGCGGTCGCGCAGCATCTGATCGGGCTGGCCGGCAAGGACGCCGAACGGCTGGACCTTACCGGCGCGCAGCTGTCGCAGGATCCGTCGCTGCTCGCCGCCGAGGCGGCGTCGATGTCGCTCTTTTCGCCCGCACGCGTGATCCGGCTCGAAATCCCGGGCAACGGCGACGACAGTCTCGCCGCGGTCGAGGCGCTGCTCGCGGCCGACACCGTCATCAACCCGGTGATCGCGACCGGCGCGTCGGTCACCGCTAAGTCGAAGCTCGTCAAACTGGTCGAAGGGTCGGACCATGCGGTGGCGGCGATCTGCTACCAGCCCGACCGCCGCGCGCTCGTCGGCATCGCGATGGCCGCGGCGCAGGAACAGGGGCTGCGGCTCGCCAATGCCGAGGCGCAATTGCTCGTCGACCTCGTCTCGGGCGACCAGGCGCTGATGCGCCGCGAGATCGAGAAGATCGCGCTCTACCTCGACGCCGCGCCCGACCGGCAGCGGCAGGTGACACCCGCCGACATCGCCGCGCTCGGTGCCGCGACGCACGAGGAAGATGTCAGCGAATGCATCAACGTCGCGCTCGGCGGCAAGGTGCGCGACCTGCCCGAGATGCTGAGCACCGCGGCGGCGGTCGGCGTCGCCGAGATCCGCATCATCCGCGCGCTCGGCATCCGCGCGATGCAGCTCGCGCGGCTGCGGGCAGAGGTTGATGCCGGAGCCCACCCCGCGACCGTCGTCGCGGCGAAGAGCAGCGGCGTCTTCTGGAAAGAACGCGACGCGGTGACCGCGCAGCTCCACATCTGGGATTCGGTCCGCGTCGCGCGGCTGATGACGCGGCTGCTCGATTGCGAGCGCGCGCTCAAATCCTCGGGCACCGCGGGCGCGGTGCTGTTCCGCAAGCTGATGACCGACATCGCGCATCAGGCTGCGCGGGCGCGCTGACTGTTTCACACGAAGACGCGAAGAGATGGTGTCGGCCGCAAAGCGGCTCTTTTCCGCCGTGTCGCGGGGGGCGCGACGATGATCATATAAGGGGCCTGTCGGCCCGGAATCGTGATCTTCGCGGCTTCGCGTGGGACAAAAAGAAACCGCCCGTTCGCGCAAGCGAGCGGGCGGTTCCCGTAACCCTGCCTACGCGATCAGAATTTGCCGCGCAGCGTCACGCCATAGGTCCGCGGCTCGGCAAGGAACTGCGAGAAGAGCTGGCGGCCGCCCGGATATTGCGGGTCGGCGAAGGCGGTGCCGGTCGACGTGCCGCCTTCCTGGAACGGCGAGTTGAACGCCACCTGGGCATATTGCTTGTTGAAGATATTCTGGCCCCAGAATTCGATGCCCCATTTCTCGTCGGGACCGCGCAGGCCGATGCGGGCGTTGAAGATCGCATAGCCATTCTGTTCCTTCTGCGGGAACAGGTCGGAACCGGTGTTATAGTCGCTGGTCATGCGGCCATCGATATAGACGAGGCCGGTGAGCCCGCTGCTGCCGATATCGGGGGTCCAGGCGATGCTGCTCGTCGCGACCAGTTCGGGCGCGTTCGACAGGTTGTTGCCGGGAAGCAGGCGCAGCGCCTGATCGAGCGGAGCGCCCGAATCATTACCGACCAGATTGCCGCGATATTTGGTGCGGGCATAGGTCAGCCCCGCGGTCATGCGGAAGCTGCGCGCGGGGACCAGCGAGGCTTCGAGCTCGAAGCCCTGCGAGCGCACACCGTAACCGACGTCGTCCGACGGGCAGGCGCCCGTGGTCGCCGCCGCCGCATTATAGTTCGGTGCGCCGGTGAACTTGCTTTGGTCGCGGTCGCCGCCGTTCAGGCTGCTCGAACAGCCGTTGATGTTCTGGACGAGGAAGACCGTGCCGTTGAACGTATTGAGCTGGAAGCTCGAGAAGTCCGACCGGAAGAAGGTCAGCCCGGCGCTGAACGGACCGCTCGAATATTTGGCGCCCAGCTCGTAGCTGTTCACCGTTTCCGGATCGAACTGCAGGTTGCCGACCAGCGATTGCGCGCCGCCCGGGGTGGCCGCGAACGGCAGGATCGGGGACTTCAGCGCCGACCCGTCGAGGTTGAAGCCACCTGCCTTGTAGCCGCGCGAGTAGCTCGCATAGACCATCAGGTCGTCGACCGGCTTGAACGACAGGATAGCCGTGCCGGTGAATTCGTCCTCGCTCCGCTTGTCGTTGATCGACACATTGTTGAGTTCGGCGGTCGAATTGCCTTGGCAGCTGAGGCCGATGAGGGCGCCGGCGAGCGCGCGCGCGGTCGCGTTCGTGCTCGACAGATCGTCGAGAACGAGTCCCTGCACCGTGGTGCAAACCGTGTTGTCGTTGGTGAAGGTCGCCGAGAACTTCTTCTTGTCGTTCGTGTACCGCAGCCCGAACGTGAAATCGAGCGTGTCGGTGATGTGGAAGATATTGTGCGTGAAGAGCGCCCAATTCTCGCCATTCTGACGATAGACGTCGTTGATGCTGCCGCGGTCGTTGAGACCGTCGAGCGCGGTGAAGGCGGCGAGAATGTCGGGCCCCGATGCGCCGCTGGCGCCTGCGATCGTCGCGGGTCCGACGCCCGGAACAACGCAGAGCGGGTTGGTGGGCGAATAGAGGCCGGCGAGGCCGCCGCCCGAGATGATGCGGCAGTTCGCGAAGCGGCCATATTGGCTGCCGAAGCGCAGGTTGTCGCGCACGCGCAGCTTTTCGTTGGCATAGAAGCCGCCGACCAGCCAGTCGAGCTTGCCGTCGAACGCCTCGCCCTGCAGGCGCAGCTCCTGGGTGAAGGTGTGGAACTGGCGATAGGCGTCGTCGCTCGGGGCGCGATAGAGGATGTCGACCGCATTATAGTCGACGTCGCCCGCCTGGCCGGAGCGATATTCGCGGTAGGCGGTGATCGAGGTCAGCGTCGCGCCGCCGAGATCATAGTCGATCTGGCCCGAGAAGCCGTAGTCTTTCGTCTTGCCGGCAAAGCTGCGTCCCGGGGTGACCGAGATATTGCGGCTATAGCCCTGGTTGAACGCCGCCAGCGGCTGGCCGAGGTCGGCGAGCACGCGCACGATATTGTTCGTCGTCGCGCTTGCGGGCACGCCGGGATTGTTGAGGTTGCCGATGTACGGATTGACCGACGAACTGACATAGGTCGCCGCGCAGCATTCCTCGTCGCGATAGGTATAGTCGGCGATCAGCCGGACCGACAGCGCGTCGGTCGGCTCGAACAACAGCTGGCCGCGCAGGAAATAGCGGTCGCGGTTGTTGACGTCGCGATTGTTGTTGGTGTCATTGTAGAAGCCGTCGCGCTTCACCCACACGCCGTCGAGGCGCGCGGCGAGCGTGTCGCCGATCGGGCCGGTGACGCTGCCGGCGAGGCGCCAATAGTCATAATTGCCATAGGTGATCTCGCCATTGGCGCCGAAGTTGAAGTCGGGCTTCTTCGAATAGATGCTGATCAGGCCCGCCGACGAGTTGCGGCCGCCGAGCGTGCCCTGCGGGCCGCGCTGCACCTCGATGCGGTCGATTTCGCCGAGTTCGTTGAGGCCGATCCCGGACCGCGAGCGATAGACGCCGTCGATGAACACCGGAACCGAGCTTTCGAGGCCGGGGTTGTCGCCGACCGTGCCGATGCCGCGGATACGCGCCGAGCCGTTCGCTTCCGAACCGGTCGAGGAGACGAGCAGCGACGGGGCGACCTGGTTCAGCTGGCGGATGTCGTTCGCGCCGCTGTTCTGCAGCGTTTCGGCGCTGACCGCCGAAATCGCGACCGGCACGTCGGACAGCAGCTGGGCGCGGCCCTGCGCCGTGACGACGATCGGCGCGTCGGCGCTGTCGTCGGTGGTGTCGGCGGCATCCTGCGCAAAGGCGGGGACCGAAACGGCGGCTACGGCGATCGATACGCCAAGCGCGCTGCTGCGCAAAAGGCGCGCGGCACGAAGGGAAGAAGTTGTCATAACGGGCACTCCTCTCAACATTTCATTATTTTTGTTGCCTGCCGAACATATCGAAATTGATCCGCCGATCCAGCCGGAGGCCTGCATTTGCGTCGTTTTTCGGGGGGTGATGCTTTTTGGCCACAGGCGGGGCAGCGGTGCGCCACACGCCGGACGGGTCAGCGGCGCGCGGCGATCCGGCTTTCCGTAACGTCATTGTCGCCCACGCCGCGGCATGGAATCGACAGCAAGCGTCCGCGTGCGACGAGCATCGCCCGATAGGGTCCGGTGAAATTGCGGGCGATTGCAGAATCTTCGGCCGCAAGGCCGCCGGTCAGGCTGCCGAAGGCGGGCAGGATCAATCGCTGCGCATCGCCTGCAAAACAGGGGCGCGACACGGGGCGCCCGCGCAGGCTCAGCCGCAGTTTGGGGTGGAAATGCCCCGAGATTTCGGGCCGGCTTTCCTGCGCCTCGCTCTGGTGGCGAAACACGATCCCGTCTCTCTCCAGTTCGTCGGCGACCTCGCCGCCCCACGCGCCGCCCGAAAGGCCGTCGTGATTGCCCGCGATCCACACGAGCTTCGTCGCCGCGGCATGGTTCAGCAGCCGCCCGGCGACCGCGGGCGCGATGCGCGCGGCGGCGTCGCGGTCGTGGAAACTGTCGCCAAGGCACCACAGCTGGCGCGCGCCGGTGTCGGCGACCAGCCTTGCCAGCCGGTCGAGCGTGTCGTGGCTGTCATAAGGGGGCAGCGGCTGGCCGTGCGCGGCGTACCAGCTCGCCTTTTCGAGGTGCAGGTCGGCGACGACCAGCGCGCCGTGCCGCGGCCAGAACAGCGCGCGATCGGCGAGCATCCGAAAGCTGTGGCCAGCAAAATCGAAGGCGACGGACATCGCCCCGCTATGGCGCCGCTGGCGCCCGCGGGCAACTCCCCAGTCCGCGGTTAGCTTCCGCGCACCGCCATATTCGCGGCAAGGCGGAGTTTCGTGTCGCGGCTCGCGCCGTCGGGCAGATCGAAGACGACGCGCTTGTTCGGGAAGTCGATCTCGACCCGGTCGAACAGCGCGAGGCTGTCCATCCCCAGCAGCAGCGCGGGCCGGTCCTCCAGCCCGAGCGCGCGAAAGGCCTGGCTGTCGGCGAAGCTTACCGGCAGGTCGTTGACGTCCATGCCGGTGATCACGATCCGCTTGATCGCCGTGCGCAACGCCGGCACCGCCTCGCCCGACACCGCGTCGAGGGTCGACTCGATCAGCGGCAGCCGGTTCGCGCGGCGGCTCATCACCAGCTTTTGCAGGGCAAGGTTGCCGACGCTGGTCTGCGCGCCGGTGTCGACGATCACGTCGATCCGCTTTCCGTCGAGCCGCGCGTCGGACAGGATCAGCCGCCCGGCCGAGTTGCGCGCCATCACGACGATCGCATCATCGTCGCGGATGAGCGGCCGCGACTGCTTGCGCGTTTCGAGAATCTGCATGCTCTGCTTGCGGAAATCGATCAGGATTCGCCGTTCCTCGAGCATGTCGACGCCGATCAGCCCGGCGGCGCCGATGTGGCGCCCCGAAAAGGCGGGCGCATCGACGGCGGCAAGATGAAGGTCGGCCATCTGCAGCGCGGCGATGCGGTAGCTCGCCACCGTCGCGGACCCGCCGATCGTCGCGAGGCGCAGCTTCTCGCCCTCGACCAGCTTCAGCCGCTCGGCGAGTTCGCGCGCGATCACCGTGCGCTCGGCGCCGGTGTCGACGAGGAAGGAAAAGGGCCCCTGACCGCCGACCATGACCTGCACCGCCATCCGCCGCGTCGCGTCGAGGTCGAAGGGCTGGACGATCGGGGTCACCACGACCGGCGGATCGATCGTCGTGCCGGGCGGCACCGCGGGTGCGGCGGCCGGCTCGGCCGGGGCGGGCGATGCGCCGGCCAGCAACGGCGCGGCGAGCAAAAGCGCCCAAGGGACGGACCGCTTCGAAACATGGGTCATCGCAGGCATCCTCGCTATATTTTGCGCCAATCTACGCCTCCTCGTCTTTCGCGGCAAGCGAAACGCCGGTTACGATACCGGGCCGGATCGGGGCGCTAATCGGCGCGCATCGCCGCCTCGGCCAGCGTATCGGCCAGTTCGCCAAGCAGCGCGTCGTCGAGGTCCGATGCCGCGACATTCTCGCGCCCGATCAGCACCAGCACCGGGATCGCGAGCGGGCTGATCCGGTCGAGCCGCTGGTGCACCATCGTCCCGGCCGCGCGGTCGAGCAGGTCGCCGAGCCGCGCGACGTCGGTCAGCCGCTCGCGCGCGTCGGCCCAGGCGGCCTCGAGCAGCAGATGGTCGGGCTCATATTTGCGCAGCACGTCGAAGATCAGGTCGGTCGAGAAAGTGACCTGCTTGCCCGTCTTGCGCTTGCCCGGATGCTGGCGTTCGATGAGGCCGCCGATCACCGCGACCTCGCGAAAGGCGCGCTTCAGCAGGTGCGAATTTTCGACCCATTCGACGAATTCTTCGGACAATATTTCGGCATCGAACAGATTTTCGGGATGCAGGACCGGGCGCAGCGACCAGATGGCGAGCGCATAGTCCGACGCGACGAAACCCAGCGGCTGCAGCCCCGCGCGCTCCATCCGCTTGGTGATCAGCATGCCGAGCGACTGATGCGCGTTCCACCCCTCGAAGGGGTAGCAGACCAGATAATGATGCCCCTCGTGCGGGAAGGTCTCGACGAGCAGCTCGCCGGGGCGCGGCAGCACCGACCGCAATTGCTGCATCTCCAGCCAGAAGCGCACATCCTCGGGAAAACGCCGCCAGCTTGCCGGATCGGCGAGGAAGCCGCGCACGCGGTCGGCGAGCCGCGTCGACAGCGCCATGCGCGCGCCGACATAGGAGGGAATGCGCGCGGGCCGCGTCGTCGCCCGCACGATCAGGTCGGTGTCGCGGATGCTCTCTACCTCGAGGCTCAGGCCTGCGAAGGCAAAGGTGTCCCCGGTCACCAGCGTGCTCGCGAAATATTCCTCGACGCTGCCCAATCGGCGCCCGTTCCTGAAGCGCACATCGAGCGTCGGCGCATCGACGATGATCCCGGCGTTGAGCCGGTGCTGCGCCGCGAGCTTCGGATGCGCGATCCGCCAGCCGCCGTGGCCGTCGGGCGCCAGACGCCGGAACCGGTCGTAGCTTTTGAGCGCATAGCCGCCGTCGCGCACGAAACCGAGCAGGCGGCCGAAGGTCCCGGCATCGACCCAGCGATAGGGCGCCGCGCTGCGGATCTCGCCCAGCAGCACCTCCTCCCTGAACGGCGCCGCGCAGGCGAGCGCCATCACATGCTGCGCGAGCACGTCGAGCGCGCCGGGGCGGAAGCGGTCGGCGTCGCGCTCGCCCGCCTCGACCGCGTCGAGCGCGGCGCGCGCCTCCAGATATTCGAAGCGGTTGCCGGGAACGATCAGCGCCCGGCTCGGCTCGTCGAGCCGGTGGTTCGCGCGCCCGATCCGCTGGAGCAGCCGCGAGCTGCCCTTGGGCGCTCCCATCTGGATCACGCAATCGACATCGCCCCAGTCGAGCCCGAGGTCGAGGCTCGACGTCGCGACGAGCGCGCGCAGCCGTCCTTCGGCCATCGCGGCTTCGGCGCGCTGGCGCGCCTCGCGGTCGAGGCTGCCGTGGTGGATCGCGATCGGCAGCGACAGGTCGTTGACCTTCCACAATTCCTGAAAGATCAGTTCGGCGAGGCCGCGCGTGTTGCAGAAGATGATCGTCGTGCGGTTCGCCGCGACGACCTCCATCACCTGATGCACCGCCCAGCGCCCCGAATGCCCCGCCCACGGCACCGCGCCCGCGGGCAGCAATATGGCGATGTCGGGATCGGCGCCCGCCTCGCCCTCGACCAGCGTGACCTTCCCGGCATCGGCGTCGGGAGCCAGCCAGCCGGCATATTGCACCGGATCGGCGATCGTCGCCGACAGGCCGACGCGGCGCAGGCCGGGCGCGATGTGCTGAAGCCGGGCGAGCGCCAGACTGAGCAGATCGCCGCGCTTGCCGGGCGCGAAGGCATGGATTTCGTCGATCACCACGGTCTTCAGATCGGCGAACATGGTGAAGCTGTCGGGATAGGATAGCAGCAGCGACAGCGATTCGGGGGTCGTCAGCAGGATGTTCGGCGGCCGGCTCCGCTGCCGCGCCTTCTTGTCGGACGAGGTATCGCCGCTGCGGCTCTCGACGCTGATGTCGAGGCCCATCTCCGCAATCGGCGCGGTGAGGTTGCGCTCGACGTCGGCGGCGAGCGCCTTCAGCGGCGACACATAGAGCGTGTGCAGCCGGTCCGTCGGGTTCGCGGCCAGGTCGACAAGGCTCGGCAGGAACCCCGACAAGGTCTTGCCCGCCCCCGTCGCGGCAACGAGCAGCGCGCTCTCGCCGCGCTGCTCAGCCGCCAGCATCGCGGCCTGATGCTGCCTGAGCCGCCACCCGCGCGCGGCGAACCAGTCGTGGAAGGGCGCGGGGAGAGGCATAGGCGGAAGGTGGGGCGGGACGGAAGGGCGTGCAATGTTTTCTTGATCGTCGGCTGGCGACCGGAAGTTGTCCTTCCTTGTCTCGTCACTCCGGACTTGATCCGGGGTCCATTCGCGCAGCGCTGGAAAAATGGATTCCGGATCGAGTCCGGA
>NZ_JAFMTR010000007.1 GCF_018682675.1 Sphingopyxis soli | reverse complement strand
CACCTGACGACTCGGAAAACACGGCAAAACAAGAATCTGGAGTGCCGGTTTTGATTCAATCAAGACCGAACGCACTCTAACGATTTCCCGCTTTTGGCATGTCGCGGGCCTTGCGCGGGCCGGGGAGGTTGTGGCGACGGCCGGGGCCGACGAACGCGTGCCGACCCCCTGGCGCTGCAACTCGCGGGCAAATGGTGCGACAGGCATCGGAAGAAACGGCGCCGCTGATGCGGCGGCGCGCATCCGCAGTCAGCGCTTCTTCACGAACTCGGTGCGCAGGACGAGACCCTTGATGCCTTCGTAGCGGCAGTCGATCTCCCCGGGATCGGAGGTCAGCCGGATCGACTTGATCACCGTCCCGACCTTCAGCGTCTGCCCCGCGCCCTTCACCGGCAGATCCTTGACGAGGACGACCGAGTCGCCGTCGGCCAGCACATTGCCGACCGCATCCTTCGCTTGCGGAAGCGCATTCGCGGCTTCGGCGCGGGCGCGGGCTTGACTGGCGGGCAGCCATTCGCCGCTCGCCTCGTCATAGACATAATCGTCGTCGTCGCTGCTCATGATCGGGCTTTGTTACCTCATTTTGGTTTGCGGAATCGCAGCGTGAACTGGTCGGTCTTGCCGCGGATGCTTGGGTCGAACACGTTGGCGGTAAGCGGATCGTCGGCCCGTTTGTAAAGGTTGCTTTCGGCATCGAGCTTGAATCCCGCGGCGGTCAGCGCCGCGACCACTGCCGCCTTGTCGATGCGATGCAGGCTGTCGGACAGCGTCGTGCCGCTGCCCGCGGCGGCGCTATGGTCGACGACGACCAGCGTCCCGCCGGGCTTCAGCGCGGCGAACAGCGCCGCACTCGCCTTGGCGCCCGTGCCCTCGGGGAAGGGTTTGAGATAGAGATCATGGAAATTCTGCACGGTGACGATCGCGTCGAGCGGCTCGGGAAAGGCGGGCGCCGCGAACGGTCCGGCGACCGCGTCGACATTGGCATAAGCGGTGTCGATCGCGGCCTGATCGTCGCCATATTGCTTTTTGAAGGCGATGAATTCGGCGGGCTGGAAGGCATAGACTTTGCCCTCCGGTCCGACCGCGCCCGCGAGGATGCGGGTCAGATAGCCGCCGCCCATCACGAAATCGCCGACCTTCTGGCCCGGCGTGATCCCGGCGAAGGCGAGCAGCTCTGCGGGTTGGCGCGCCGCGTCGCGATCGCGGTCGGCGGCCGGGCGCGCCGGGTCGGCGAGCGCGGCCGTATAGTCGGGGGCAGCGGCCTGTTTCGCAGCGACCGGCGGCGCGGCGAGGGCGAGCAGGAGGGCAAGGGTCAGCGGACGGATCATGGCATCGACTCCTTATGGTTTGTGGCGCCATCATAGCGCCCTCGAACGCGTCCGGCGCCACAATTTGCACATCCTGATTTTGGTGATAGGTTTCACCTAGAAACCAAATAGACGGGAGAGTCGGGATGCATGATCTGGTGATACGCGGCGGCACCGTCGTCGACGGAACGGGCGGCGCGCCTTTCGTTGCGGATGTCGCGGTGGCGGGCGACCGCATCGTCGCGATCGGCAGGAACCTTGGCCCCGCACGCGAGGAAATCGATGCGGCCGGCAAGATCGTTACCCCCGGCTTCGTCGACGTCCACACCCATTATGACGGGCAGGCGACCTGGGACCAAGAGATGGCGCCGTCGAGCTGGCACGGCGTCACGACGGTGGTGATGGGAAATTGCGGCGTCGGCTTTGCGCCCGCCAAGCCCGACCGCCACGAGTGGCTGATTTCGCTGATGGAGGGCGTCGAGGACATTCCCGGCACCGCGCTCGCCGAAGGCATGAGTTGGGATTGGGAGACCTTCCCCGAATATATGGACGCGCTCGAGAAGCTGCCGCGCACCGTCGACGTCGCCTGCCACGTCCCGCACGGCGCGGTGCGTGCCTATGTGCTCGGCGACCGGGAAAAGCCCGGCGCGATCCCGACCGCCGAGGATATCGCGGAGATGTCGCGCATCGTCGAGGAGGGGGTGCGCGCGGGTGCGCTCGGCTTCTCGACCAGCCGCACCGTGCTCCACAAGTCGGTCGACGGCGAACTCGTCCCCGGCACAACCGCGACCGCCGAGGAACTGGTCGCGATCGGCCGCGCGATGGGGCGCGTCGGCTATGGCGTGTTCGAAATGGCGAGCGACATGAAGCGCGAGTGGAACGAATTCCAGTGGATGGGTGATCTCAGCCGCGAAACCGGGCTTCCCGTAACCTTCGCCGCGCTCCAGTCGATCGCCAAGGAGCTGCCGCTCGAGGAACAGATTTCCGAAATGCGCAAACAGAATGCGGCCGGTGCGAACATCGTCGCGCAAATCGCGCTGCGCGGCAATGGCGTGATCATGGCGTGGCAGGGGACGGTGCATCCCTTCCGCTTCAAGCCCGCATGGAACGAGATCATCGATCTGCCGTGGGACCGGCAACTCGCGCATCTGAAGGACCCGGCGTTCAAGAGGCGCATGATCGAAGAGGCGAATGTCTGGCCCGAAAGCGACATTCTCGATTTCCTGATGGTCGTCGCCGAGGGCTGGCCGGTCCATTTCGAGATGGACCCCGACTTCAACTACGAGCCCAGGATGGACGAGAGCATCGCCCACCGCGCCGCCGCGGCGGGCGTCTCGCCGGCCGAATATGCCTATGACCTGCTGATGAAGGACGACGGAAAGGGCTTCATCTATTTCCCGATTCTGAACTACCGCGACGGCAACCTCAATTTCCTCGAGGATTTGCAGGCGGCGGACGACACGGTGAACAGCCTGTCGGACGGCGGCGCGCATTGCGGCACGATCTGCGATGCGGCGTCGCCGACCTTCATGCTCCAGCACTGGGTCCGCGACCGCAAGGGGAACCGCATCGACCTCGAACATGCGATCAAGCGCCAGTGCCGCGATACCGCGATGCTCTATGGCCTCGAGGATCGCGGCGTGATCGCGCCGGGCTATCTCGCCGATCTGAACGTCATCGACATGGACAAGCTGAAGCTTGGCAAGCCATGGCTGGCTTTCGACCTGCCTGCGGGGGGCAAGCGCCTGCTGCAAAAGGCCGACGGCTATGTCGCAACGATCAAGTCGGGGGTCGTCACCTTCAGGGACGGCAAGATGCAGGGCCCGACCCCCGGCGGCGTCATCCGCGGTCCGCAGCAAGTCGAGCTGGCGATGGCTGCGGAGTGATCCGCCGCCTCACCGCCCGAGCAAATCCGAAGGCAAGGTCGGTTCGCTGACGATCTTCGCCATGCGCCGCCACATCTCGTCGCGGCTCGGCTTGCCGCGCTCGACATAGGCGCGGACTATCGTCTCGCCGAGGCCGTAATTGATCACATAGCTGCGATATTGTTCGGTGAAGCGCACCGACTGGTCGGCGCGTTCGGACGAGACGAGCAGATATTTCCGGGTGAGCGCAACTGCCGTCGTGCGGTCGATCGCGCCATCGAGATATTGCTGCGCGATCGTCAGCCGCGCGCCCGAAGCGCGTTTGATCGCCGACAGCAATTGCCAGTAACGATCGTCGGACGGCACTGGAATCCCGGCGATCGGCATCAGCACGTCGCGCTCGGTATCGGCCTTGCTGGTGCCCGGAAAGGCAAGGTCGATACCGTAGTTGGCGCTGCCCTCGGCGATCAGGCTTTGCGGGCTGTAGAGCGGATAGACGCTGAACTCGCTCCAGCCGCGCCCCTTCGCCAGCCCTTCTTCCAGCTTCATGTTGAGCAGATGATGGCCGGGATAACCCTCGTGGCAACCGAGGTCGAGCGCGCGCGACAGGCGGATCGGCAGGTCGATGTTGACCTGGATCAGGCTGTGATAGCCGCCCTGGTAATAATTGTAGCCGCTCCAGCTCTTGCCGGTGACGAACTCGAGGCGGAAGCTCTCGCCCGCGGGCATCGGGATATGCGCGGCGCTGCGGCCGCGACAGCGGGCGATTGCGACGTCGAAGACTTTTTGTAGCCGCTCCTTCGGGATCGTGAAGCGGTCGAGATAGGCCTCGACCCGCGTCGCGAGCGGTCCCTCGCCGGGAACCAGCGCCTCGATCCTCGCAAGTTCAGCGTCATAGGTTTCAAGCGGTTTCAGGCGCGGGCGGACGCCGAACAGCCTTTCGGCCTCGTCGGCGAAGGCGAAGCGCGTGCCTTGCATCATCATCAGCCGCGCTTCGGCGGCACGCAGCTGCGCGCGCAGGAAGGCGGCGCGGCGGCGGCCGAGCGGATCGGAGAGCCGCCGCGCTGCGGCATCGGTCCGCGCCATCAGGTCGCGCGTCGCCGCGAGCAGCTCATCCTTGTCGCGCGGGGCCGCCTCGGCCGCCTTTTGAAGTTCGGGCGGGCCGTAATAGGCGTCGATATAGCCGTCCTCGTGCGTCCCGATCTCAAGCGTCAGGCGCAGATAGTCGGCGGCGATGGCATCGAGCGCTTGCGACGCGGCGGGGCCGCGCCGGACATCGAGCGATGCGATCCCCGCTTCATTGGCGGGACGCGGCGGCGCATCGAACGCGCACGATCCCAAGGCGGCGGCGAGGAGGGGCAGGAAGGGGAGCTTGTCCATCAGGTGGCGGCCGGTTCCTTGCTGTCCGACGTATCGCGTACATCGCCATCGGCGGCGATTTCCGCGTTCGTCTGGCTTTCGATCGCGTCATGGTCGGGATGCGGCGGGGCAAGGCGCAGCAGGGCAAAGCCCGAGAGCGCGGCGACCAGCGACCCCATCAGGATGCCGATCTTGGCTTCCTCGACCAGCAGCGCGTCACCGGGGAAGGCGAGCCCGCCGATGAACAGGCTCATCGTGAAGCCGATGCCGCACAGCATCGCGACCGCATAGATCTGGAGCCAGGTCGCGCCGCGCAGGCGCCCGGCGATGCCGAATTTGACGGCCAGCCAGACGCTGCCGAAAATCCCTATCTGCTTGCCGAGGAAGAGCCCGGCCGCGATGCCGAGTGGCAGCGGCGCGAACATCTGCTCGGGTCCAAGGCCGCGGACATCGACCCCGGCGTTGGCGAAGCCGAACAGCGGGACGATCGCGAAGGCAGCCCAGGGATGCAGTCCGTGCTCCAGCCGGTGCAGCGGCGACTCTTCGCTGTCGGGCGCGCCCGGCGTCCGGTCGAAGGGGATCGCCATCGCGGCGAGCACGCCCGCGATGGTCGCGTGGACGCCCGACAGCAGCATCGCGTACCAGAGGATCAGGAAGGCGACGAGGTAGAGCGCGAGGCTCTTCACTCCGAAGCGGTTCATCGCGACCATCACGCCGAGGATCGCCGCCGCCGCGCCGAGCGCGACGAGGTTGATCTTGGCGGTATAGAAGAGCGCGATGATCGCGACCGCGCCCATGTCGTCGACGATCGCCACCGTGACGAGGAACAGCTTGAGCGAGGTCGGCGCGCGTTTGCCGAGCAGGGCGAGGACGCCCATCGCGAAGGCGATGTCGGTCGCGGCCGGAATCGCCCAGCCCTGGGCGAGGCCGGGCGTCCCGCCGGCAAAGGCCATATAGATCGCCGCCGGGACCGCCATGCCGGCAGCCGCGGCAACCATCGGCAGGATCCGGCGGTCCCATGTCGCGAGCCGCCCGTCGACGAACTCGCGCTTGATCTCCAGCCCGACGAGCAGGAAGAAAATCGCCATCAGCCCGTCGTTGATCCACAGATGCACGGTCATCGGACCGAGCTTGTCGGTCAGGACCGGCCCGGTCACGGCGTGGATCAGATGATGATAGGTCTCCGCGAACGGCGAATTCGCAACAATCATCGCCATTATGGCGGCGAAAATCAGCAGCATTCCTCCCGCGCTTTCACTCTCCAGAAAGTCGCGAAGGGCGGATCGAGGGGCGGATTTACTGGACATTCGGGAAAATACCGGATCGCTTTCAACAGGTTTGACTCCACTTTCCTAGCGATCGTGGACGCGTCCGTCACCCTTTACAAAAAGTAAGTCGCGATTACCCAAGGCGCGGTCGGCGGCATGGCGCCGTCAAGGGGGGTCGGGCGAGCGGGGTGGAGCTGTCGGCTGTATCGTTGGAGTGGCTGGTCCAGGGCGGCGGCCGCGAGCTGATGTTCTTTGCATCGGCCGGCATCCTGCTGATGGGCCTCGACGATCTGTTCTTCGATCTGATGTGGCTTGGCGGGCGGTCGGCCGCGGGCGCGCGGCGCGATGACGCAGCGGGCCCGCCGCTCGACGGCCCCTTCGCCATATTCGTGCCCGCGTGGGACGAGGCGCGGGTTCTCGGTCCGACGCTCGAGGCGATGCTCGCCGCGTGGGGCGGGCAGGACTATCGCGTTTATGTCGGCTGCTACCCGAATGATGCGGTGACACTCTTTTCGGTGTCGCCGCTGATCGCGCGCGACCGGCGGCTGCGGCTGGTCATCAGCAGCGAAGAGGGCCCCACCACCAAGGGCGACAATCTCAACCGGCTGTGGGCGGCGGTCGGCGAGGACGAGCGCGCCGAGGGGATGCGCTATGCGGCGATCGTTCTTCACGACGCAGAGGACCGCGTTCATCCGGACGAGCTGGCGCTCTATCGCCACCATCTGCGCGGGCGTGCGATGGTGCAGATCCCGGTCGTGCCGGACGTCGCGTCCGGTCGGCAATGGGTTGCGGCGCATTATGGCGACGAATTTGCCGAGGCGCATGGCAAGGAACTGGCGCTGCGCTCGCGGCTCGGGCTTCCGCTGCCTTCGGCGGGAGTCGGCTGTGCGATGACGCGGAGCGCGCTGGCGCTGCTTGCGATCGAGCGTGGCGGCCATCCGTTCCGCGCCGACAGCCTGACCGAAGATTATGAGGTCGGGATGCTGATCGGCGCCTATGGCCTCGATGCCGCATTTGTCGATATCCGGAACGCGATGGATGATCGCATCGTCTCGCGCGGCGGCTTCCCGGAGACGTTCGAGGCCGCGATCCGCCAGAAAGCGCGGTGGATTACGGGCATAGCGCTGGCCGGATGGGACCATCTCGGCTGGCCGGGTTCGCGGGTCGGACGGCCGGAGGCTTCGCGCCTCGGCGGCTGGCTCGCGCGCTGGATGCTGTGGCGCGACCGCCGCGCGCCGTTGGCGGCGATTATCCTGCTCGCCGCCTACGCTGGCTGCGTCCTTGTCGCGCTCGGCTGGGCCGGCGAAGCGCTGCTGGGCTGGCGACCGGCGGAAATCGGGCCTGCGATGCGCGCGATTCTCATTATCAATGCGGCGCTTCTGTTGTGGCGGCTGGCGATGCGGATGTATTTCGCCGGGCGCTGGTACGGGGCGCGGCAGGCGCTGTTGTCGGTGCCGCGCGCCTTCGTTTCCAATATCGTCGCGATCCTCGCGGCGCGGCGGGCCATTGTCCTGTATCTGCAGATGCTGCGATCGGGCGCGGTGATCTGGGACAAGACCGATCACCACATCGGGGAAGCCGTTGCGCTGACGGTCCGGTCGGGGCGAGGCGAATGACGATCGCGCGCGAGCCGGGCAGGCCGCAGACCGCAAATGCCTCGGCACTCCGCTTTCTCGCGCTTTGCATCGGCGGATGGATCGCGCTGCGCGTCATGATGCTCTGGAATCCGGCCATTCCCGAGGCGCTCGATCGGGGTTCGGGCCGGTGGGCTCCGCCGTCGATCGTCGCCGCGCCGCCGCGGCGCGACCGGGTGGCGCTATCTCCGGCACAGGGGTTTGGCGCCCGGCCGACAATGGCATCGGCGGCGGGGCGGGCCACCGGGGATCGTTCCGCGCCAATCGACGAGAACAGGGCAGCCCTGGACCAAGCCGACGCTGGCGCTTTCGATCGCCATGCGATGCGGCCCGCGCTGACGACCCGTGTGTTCCCCTCGCAAGGGCCGGCGCAGGCATCGGCCGGCTACCTGCCTGCGGCCGCCGGCGTTCCACGCGGCGAACCGACCGCCGACCAGCCTTTCTGGATGCAGCGTCCGCTCGCGGGCTGGTCGCTCGGAGGTTGGGTCTATTTGCGCGAAGATTCTGCAAATGCGTCGGGGAATATCGGCGCGGGCAGCCAGCTTGGCGGGTCGCAGGCCGGGCTCCGCCTTGCCTACGGTTTCGGTGCAACGGGCCGCCTGCGCGCCTATGGCCGCGCGGTGATGGCGCTCCGCCAGCCGCGGCAGCGCGAAATGGCGGCCGGCTTTGCCTATGCCCCCATCGCCCGGTTGCCCGTCGATATCGCGGTCGAACAGCGCCTTGCGGTCGGCAGCGAAGGGCGCACCGCCTTGGCGGCGATGGTCACAGGCGGCGTCAGTGATGTCCGGATGCCTGCCGGTTTCAAACTCGATGCCTATGCGCAGGGGGGTGTCGTCGGCGCGCGGCGGCGCGATGGCTTTGCCGATGGTGCGGTGGTGGTCGACCATCGGCTGGGCGGGGGCGAAGATGCTCCCCTTCGCGCCGGGGCGCTGGTTGCGGGTGCGATCCAGCCTGGCGCCCGGCGCGTCGATGTCGGGCCGCGCCTGACATTGCGGTTGCCCGATGTCGGGCAGGGAAGCCGCATCGCGCTCGATTGGCGGCAGCGCGTCGCGGGCAATGCAAAGCCCGAAAGCGGCTTTGCGCTCACGCTTGCGTCCGACTTTTAGGGCGTTCGAAATTTAGCTGGTTCATCCGATTCCCCGGCGATGAAAAATGCTCTAGGGTTTCGGGACTCGGCGCAGTTTTGCGCCGCAGACGCATGTTTCGGGGCCCATGGATCTCTACCTTCCAGTCGCCAATCTGTCGGTCAACGCGCTCGTTATCGTCCTGCTCGGCGGCGGGGTCGGCTTTCTGTCGGGGATGTTCGGGGTCGGCGGCGGCTTCCTGACCACGCCGCTGCTGATCTTCTATGGTATCCCGCCGACGGTCGCCGCGGCATCGGCGGCGACGCAAGTGACCGGGGCCAGCGTATCGGGCGCGCTCGCGCATTTCGAGCGTGGCGGGGTCGATGTGCGGATGGGGGCGGTGCTGATCGCGGGCGGGCTGCTCGGGTCGCTGATCGGCGCGGGGCTGTTCGAACTGCTCACGGCCTGGGGCCAGATCGATACGGCGATCAACATCCTTTACGTGGCTCTTCTCGGTTCGGTCGGCGGGTTGATGGCGCGGGAGGCGTGGGGCGCGCTCCGCGCCGCGCGGGCCGGATTGCCTGCTCCGGCGCGCAAGCGGCGCCACCATCCGATGGTCGCCAACCTGCCGCTGCGCTGGCGTTTCTATCGCTCGGGCCTTTACATCTCGCCGCTCGCGCCGCTGATCCTCGGGATGCTGGTCGGCATATTGACCATGCTGCTCGGCGTCGGCGGCGGTTTCATCATGGTCCCGGCGATGCTCTATCTGCTCGGCATGGGGACGCAGGTCGTGGTCGGCACCTCGCTGTTCCAGATCCTGTTCGTGACGATCGCGACGACGATGGTCCATGCGATGACCACAGGTGCGGTCGATATCGTCCTTGCCGGTTTGCTGTTGCTCGGCAGCGTCACCGGGGCGCAGTTCGGCGCGCGCTTCGCGCAAAAGGTGAAGCCCGAATATCTGCGCATGGCGCTGGCGGCGATCGTGTTGCTGGTCGCGGCGCGGATGGCCGTCGGGCTCTTCATCCGCCCCGACGAAATCTATACGGTGCAATGAGGCCCGCGCTCGCCTCGATCCTCGGTTTTGCGCTGTTCGCGGCGGGACCGGCGCAGGCCGCCGATCCGCGGCTGGTGCCCGACGTGTCGAGCCGCGCGATCGACATCCAGTACAGCTTCACGGGCGAGGAATTGCTGCTGTTCGGCGCGATCCTCTATCCCGGCCAGCGCCTTCCCGACGACCGCGCCGATATCGTCGTCGTGCTGAAAGGACCGGTGCGCCCGATCGTGCTTCGCGAAAAGCGCCGCGTCGCGGGCATCTGGGTCAACGCGAACAGCATCCGCCTTCGCACGTCGCCGGGCTTCTATGCAATCGGTTCGTCGCGGCCGATCGACAAGCTGGTCGACGAACGCACCGCCGCGATCTTCGAACTCGGCCTCGACAATCTGTCGATGTCGCCTGCCGGCTTTTCGGAGGCGCGCAAGCTCGCGCGCTTCGAGAGCGGACTGATCGACCTCTATCGGCGGAGCGGACTTTTCTATGAGAATCCGGGCGCGGTCGAGATTACCGAAGGCGTGCTCTATCGCGCGCGCATCCCGGTTCCGGCGCGCGTGCCGGTGGGCACCTATCGTGCCGAAACCTATCTGATCAGCCGCGGCCGCGTGCTCGCGGTCGCGTCGCGCGACGTCCAGATCCGCAAGGCGGGGTTCGAGCGTTTCGTCGCCCTCGCGGCGCAGCGCCACGGTTTCCTCTACGGCCTGACCGCGGTCGCGCTGTCGCTGCTGCTCGGCTATGGCGCATCGGCCATTTTCCGCCGCCGCTGAGATATCTTGCCGTTTAGCATAAGCGCTTTGTTTACTCTCGCCTGCGATAACGACCCCGGGACAACAAGTGGCGGGGCTAAATATGGATATGCATGGCGGCGGTTTCAGCGCCGGTGACACGACGGCGGCGCAGCATGTGCGCCTCGCAGGCGGCGGCACGGCGGCGGCGGTCGCGCCGGCCACGCACCATCACCGCGACGACCTGCTGATCGGCGAAGTCATCGATATTTCGGGCTCCGCATCGCGCATCCTGCTCGACGCTGCGACCTTGGGCGAACTGTCGACCTCCGCCGACGCTGCCGTGGCGATGGCCGGACAGGTCGGCGCGCAGGTGAAGATCCGCGTCGGCAGCACCTGGCTCGTCGCCAGCATCCGCGACCAGCAGCTTCACGAGCGCGGCGAGGGGCTGATCGTCGCGACGATCGACTTCCTCGGCGAGGGCGAAGAGGAGAAAATTACCGGCCGTATTCATAATTTCCGCCGCGGCGTGACGCGCTATCCGATCCCGGGCAGCCAGGTTTATGCGGCGACCAGCCACGATCTGAAGCAGATCTACGCCGCCGACGAACGGGCGCATGTCGAGATCGGCAACGTCTATCCGACCAAGGATATTCGCGGCTCGCTCTACGTCGACGCGATGCTCGGCAAACATTTCGCGCTTTTGGGCTCGACCGGTACGGGTAAGTCGACCAGCGCCGCGCTGATCCTCCACAAGATTTGCGAGCTCGCGCCGCAGGGTCACATCGTGATGATCGACCCGCACGGCGAATATTCGGCCGCGTTCAAGAGCACCGGCGCGTTGTTCGACGTCGACAATCTGGCGCTGCCCTATTGGCTGATGAACTTCGAGGAACATTGCGAGGTGTTCGTCACCGCGCAGGGCCGCGAACGCCAGGCCGACTGCGACATTCTGGCGCGCTGCCTGCTGCAGGCTCGCACCAAGAACCGGCTCGCCGAGGGAATGACCAAGATCACCGTCGACTCGCCGATCCCCTATCTGCTCTCCGACCTGCTCAACATCCTGCAGAACGAGATGGGCAAGCTCGACAAGACGACCTCGTCGGCGCCCTTCATGCGCATCAAGGGCAAGATCGAGGAAATGCGCGCCGACCCGCGCTATAATTTCATGTTCTCGGGGATGCTCGTCGCGGACACCATGGCGAATTTCATCGGCAAGATCTTCCGCTTGCCGTCGGATGGCCGTCCGATCTCGATCATCGACGTCTCGGGCGTTCCGTCGGACATCACGTCCGTGGTCGTGGCCGTGCTGTCGCGCCTGACCTTCGACTATGCGATCTGGTCGCGCGGCGAGCCGCAGCGCCCGATCCTCCTCGTGTGCGAGGAAGCGCACCGTTACATCCCGGCGAAGGATGTCGGCGAGGGGCAGGCGGTCCGCAAGATCCTCGAACGGATCGCCAAGGAAGGCCGTAAATACGGCGTGTCGCTGGGCCTGATCACGCAGCGCCCCTCGGACCTCGCCGAAGGCGTGCTGTCGCAGTGCGGCACGATCATCTCGATGCGCCTCAACAACGAACGCGACCAGCATTTCGTCAAGGCGGCGATGCCCGAAGGCGCGCGCGGCTTCATCGACTCGATCCCGGCGCTCCGCAACCGCGAGTGCATCGTCTGCGGCGAGGGCGTGTCGATCCCGATCCGCGTCTATCTCGACACGCTCGAAGAGGAGAAGCGCCCGGCGTCGAGCGATCCGCTCTTCTCGAAACTGTGGCGCGAGACCGGCGGAGAGGCCGAAATCCTCGAACGTGTGGTCAAGCGCTGGCGCAGCCAGGGGCGTTGATGTTCTTCGCCTGACGGCGAAGGCGGCACCGGCCCGCTCCCGCGTCTGGCCTCCCATAGAATACTATGTCGGGAGACC
>NZ_JAFMTR010000050.1 GCF_018682675.1 Sphingopyxis soli | reverse complement strand
CCGCCGCCGACCGGGCTTTCCATCGCACCGTCGTCGACGACGGTGACGCCGGGCGCGGCGACGCGTTCGCCGATGCGGCCCGAAAAGGCGCTGGTGCCCTTGCGGTTGAAATCGCCCTCGAGCCCGTGGCCGACGGCTTCATGGAGCAGCACGCCCGGCCAGCCGGGGCCGAGCAATACGGTGAACTCGCCCGCGGGCGCATCGACCGCGCGCAGATTGACGAGCGCCTGCGCCAGCGCCTCGTCGATCGCGCGGTTCCACTGCGCCTCCTCGAACAGATGGTCGTACATATAGCGGCCGCCGAGGCCGAAATAGCCGCTCTCGCGGCGCCCATTCTCTTCGACCACGATCGAGACGTTGAGGCGGACGAGCGGGCGGATGTCGGTCGCCAGGAAGCCGTCGGCGCGGACGATCTCGACCACCGACCAGCTGCCCGCGAGCGCGACCGAGACCTGCACGACGCGCGGATCGCGCGCGCGCGCCGCGGCGTCGACCTTCTGGCAGAGCTCGACCTTCTTTGCGAAGGGGACGAGGTCGAGCGGGTTCGCCTCGTCATAGAGATGGCGGTTGGTGCGCGGCGGCGGCGCGGCGTGCGGCCGGTTCGCGGGATCGAGCAAGGCGAGCGTCTCCGCAGCACGGCGGATCGCGCCGGCGCTGATGTCGCTGGCATGGGCGAAGCCGGTCATCTCGCCCGACACGGCGCGCAGGCCGAAGCCGGCATCGGTCGAATAGTCCGCCGTCTTGAGCCGCCCGTCGTCGAAGCCGAAGCTCTCGGTTGCGCGATACTGGAGGTAGAGTTCGCCGTCGTCGGCCTTGGCGAGCGCTTCGCGGGCGAGCTTCTGCGCCAGATCGGGGTCGAGCGCATCGGTCCGATAGAGGAAGCGGCGGGGATCGGTGGGACTGGTCATCCGGCCGATATAGGGGGGCGCGCGCCGCGGCGCCAGCGCTCAGAGATAATTGACGGTGAGCTGGAACGTGCCGCTGTAATCGCCCGCGGGCTGGTTCGCCCCGACGTTGAGCGTCCCGCCAACATAATAGGTCTGGACGCCGCTCGGCAGCAGGGTGCCGCCGAGGAGCGCGATGCCGCCGCCGCTCGTCGTCGCCGCGCGGACCAGGCTGGCGGTCATCGCAGGCGCGCCGCCGCCGGTGCGGGTCAGGGTCACGCTGGTGTCGCCGCTGACGGTGATGAGCAGGATGCCGCCCGTACCCTGGAACATTGCGCGCTGCGCAAGCGTGCCGACCGGGGTCGCGCCGCCGGTCGCGGTGCGCGCGCCGGTCAGCGCATTGACCGTCACCGTACCCGCGGTCGGCCCCGCGGCGATCGTCCCGAAATCGAGATCGTCGACCTTGACGAGGGTGTTCGGGCGCACGACCACCGAGGTGGCGGTGCCCGTCTGGTTCGCGGCAAAGGCCGGAGTGCACGCGAGCGTGCCCGCCGCAGCGGCGGCGATGGCGAGGCGGCGGAGCGCCGCTCGCGACTGGCTGGTCCCTCGAATCCCCACGATTCTGCTCCTGTCTGGAACAGACTAATGCCATCGGGACATGAATCGATGATGCGCGGGGATGGTAAAGCCGCGCTTAACGTTCAGGCGTGGTCGGCTATGCCTCCGGCGAGGACAAAGCGCCGGTCGCAATAGCCGCAGTCGGCGAAACCCTGGTCGGGATCGATCTCCAGCCAGACGCGCGGATGGCCGAGCGCGGCGTCGGCAAGGCCGTCGCCGGTGCCGTCGCAGGCGATGCGGGTCTTGGGCGTGCGGATCGTCTCGGGCTGGGGTGCGGGCTGGGTCATCGACGCGCCTTTAGCAAGCGCGATGCCCGCCCGCAATCGCCTGTCAGAGGTAATTCAGGGTGATCGTGAAGGTGCCGCTGTAGGTCCCGGGTGTCTGGTTCGCCCCGACCTCGAGCGTCGCTCCGACCGGGAAATTATAGTTGCCGAGTGCGCTCGCGATCGTGAAGCGCGTCGGCGTCGTCGACAGGATCGCGGTCGGGGTCGATCCGATCTCGAAATCGCGCACGCGCATCCGCGGGCCCGGCCCGGTGATCCAGATCGTGTTCGATCCGAGCGAGATATTGACCTGACGGTTCGGGGTGCCGAGCCCGGCGAAGCGTGCGGGCTCGCCGCCATTGCCGGCGAGCGTCGCGCCGCCGGTGCGGGTGCGCGTCCCGTCGGGCGCAAGCCGCACGGTTCCTGCGGTTCCCGACGCGACGATATCGCCGAAATCGAGGTCGTTGACCCGAAAGAAGGAAAGCGGCCGCAGGATGATCACCTCGGCCTCGCCCTGCGTACTCGTCTGCGCGAGCGCCGGCGATGCGGTGGCGGGCGCGAGCAGGAGCGCAATGGCGGCTAGACCCTGCTGCAGCGGCAGCGGGCGAATGATGTGGCTGGTCCTCACATCGTCGCTGATAAGCGCGACTCGCCAATTTAGCGTTAACGCGCGGATCGGGTTGAATTCGCCGCGGCGAGAGGGCTTTCGCGCGCGAAGGCGCGCGGCTATGGAGGCGGCCATGAGTGAAGCCGCCATCCGCATCGACGCCGTTTCCAAGACCTATGCCGGGGGCAAGCGGGCGCTCGACAATGTCAGTTTCGACGTGCCGCGCGGGCAGATTTTCGGACTGCTCGGCCCCAATGGCGCGGGCAAGTCGACCTTGATCAACATCCTGGCGGGACTCGTCAACAAGACGAGCGGCCATGCGAGCATCTGGGGCTTCGACATCGACGCCGATCCGCGCAACGCCAAATATTCGATCGGCATCGTGCCGCAGGAGATCGTTTTCGATCCCTTCTTCACGCCGTTCGAGACGCTCGAGAATCAGGCGGGGTTGTACGGCGTGCCGAAGGACAGGCGCATTTCGGACGAACTGCTCGCCGCGGTGCATCTCAGCGACAAGCGCGACGCCTATGCCCGCACGCTGTCGGGGGGCATGAAGCGCCGCCTGCTCGTCGCGAAGGCGATGGTGCATTCGCCGCCGATCATCGTGCTCGACGAGCCCACGGCGGGGGTCGATATCGAACTGCGCCAGCAGCTCTGGGAATATGTGCAGAGCCTCAACGACCGCGGCGTCACCGTGGTGCTGACGACGCACTATCTGGAAGAGGCCGAGGAGCTGTGCGACCGGATCGCGATCATCAACCATGGCAAGCTGATCGCAAACAAGCCGACGCGCGAGCTGGTCGACATGGCGCGCGAGAAGATCGTCGTGGTGACGCTCGACGCCGACGTGACCGTGTTGCCGTCGCATCCGGCGTTCGAGAAGGTCGAACGCGATGGGACACGCGGCCTTGCGATCAGCTACAACAAGGACCGGATGAACGCCGGCGAGGTGCTCGCCGCGGTGAATGCGATGGGGCATGGCATCGTCGATGTCTCGACGCGCGAAGCCGATCTGGAGGATGTGTTCCTGAATCTGACGCGCGCGGCTTGATAAAGCGTCCCTTGCTTCCCGTTCCCGCTGAGCTTGTCGAAGCGCTGTGCTTTCTCTAGCGGTTCCAGAAGAACGGTCCTTCGACAAGCTCAGGACGAACGTATGAGAGGGAAGGGCGATGGCCGATCCGACTAGCCAGCACGACGTCATCATCGTCGGCTCCGGCGCGGCGGGCCTCACCGCCGCGATCGCGCTCGCCGATCATTGCCGCGTGCTGGTACTCGCAAAGGGCGAGCTGACGGGCGGATCGACCGCCTGGGCGCAGGGCGGGATCGCCGCGGTGCTCGACGCGGGCGACACCTTCGAGAATCATATCGAGGACACGATGGTCGCGGGCGCGGGGCTCAACCGGCGCGAGACCGTGGAATTCGTCGTCGAGAATGCGCCCCACGCGATTCTGCGGCTGATCGAGATGGGCGTCCCCTTCAACAAGGAAGCCGAGGCGCTGCACCTGACGCGCGAGGGCGGGCATTCGCACCGCCGCATCGTCCATGTCGACGACGCGACCGGCTGGGCGGTGCAGGCGGCGCTCCTGAAGACCGCCGAGGCGCATCCGAACATCACCCTGCTGCCGGGACAGGCGTGCATCGACCTGATTAGCGGACGCCATGAGCTACGCTATTCCGGGTCGGGCCGCGTCTGGGGCGTCTATGCGCTCGACGAGAAGAGCGGCAAGGTCCACGCGCATGTCGGCCGCGCGACGATCCTTGCGAGCGGCGGGGCGGGGCGCGTCTATCAATTCTCCACGGCGCCGCGCGGCGCGACCGGCGACGGCATCGCGATGGCATGGCGCGCGGGATGCCGCGTCTCGAACATGGAGATGATGCAGTTCCACCCGACCTGCCTTTATAATCTCGAGGTCAAGAATTTCCTGATTACGGAGGCGGTGCGCGGCGAGGGCGGCATCCTGAAGCACCCCGTCACCGGCCACCGCTACATGCCCGATTATGACGAGCGCGCGGAGCTGGCGCCGCGCGATATCGTCGCGCGCGCCAACGACGACCAGATCAAGCGCTTCGGCCTCGACTATGTCCATCTCGACATCAGCCACAAGGACCCCGATTTCGTCGCGGGGCACTTCCCGAACATCTACGAGAAATTGCTGACGCTCGGCATCGACATGACGAAGCAGCCGATCCCGGTCGTGCCCGCCCAGCATTATACGTGCGGCGGGATATTGATCGATCTCGACGGGCGCACCGACCTGCCGGGTCTCTATGCCGCGGGCGAGTGCACCGAGAGCGGGCTCCACGGCGCGAACCGTCTCGCGTCGAACTCGCTGCTCGAATGCTTCGTGTTCGGCGAGGCGGCGGCGAAGCATATTGTCCGATGCTGGGATCAGCTCGAGCCGCCGCCCGCGATCCGCCCCTGGGACGAAAGCCGCGTCACCGATTCGGACGAAGAGGTGGTGATCAAGCAGAACTGGACCGAAATCCGCCGCTTCATGTGGAATTATGTCGGCATCGTGCGCACGACGAAACGGCTGGAGCGCGCCCAGCACCGGATCAAGATGATGACCGGGGAGGTCGAGGATTATTACGGCCACTTCCGCGTCACGACCGACCTGATCGAGCTGCGCAACCTGCTGCAATGCGCCGACCTGATCGTGAAAAGCGCGCTCCACCGCAAGGAAAGCCGCGGGCTGCACTATACGCTGGATTATCCGAAGCTGCTCTCCGAGGCGCACGATACGGTGCTGGTGCCGTAGGATTGTTCAAGAAATAGTCTCACGCAAAGGCGCGAAGGCGCAAACAAGGGGGCTGCTTGGATATCGAAGAGCTGGCGCGCGTCACGATCGACTGCGGCTTCCATCTGCACAGGAATCTGGGCCCGGGCCTGCTGGAGTCGGTCTATGAAGCCATTATGGCTAATCAATTGTCGCGACGCGGATTGAAGGTTCAGCGACAGGCGGCCATTCCGATATGATATGGAGGCATTGAACTGCCTGAGGGCTTTCGGGCCGATTTGCTCATCGAAGGCACACTGCTGGTCGAAATAAGATCCGTGGAGCGGCTATTGCCGCTTCACGGCAAGCAAGACCTCACTTATCTTCGATTGATGGATTTTCCGCTCGGCCTTCTCATCAATTTCGGCGGCGAAACCTGCAAGGAAGGCGTCAAGCGCATAGCCAACAATCGCCAAAACTAATCTTCTTCTTTGCGCCTTTGCGTGAGATATTTCTTCCTCAACCGCCGATTCCGAGCAGCCGCCCGACGAAGATCAGCACGATCGCGCCGATGATCGAGGCGAGGCAGCCCGCGCGGTGAAACTCGCCGCGCACGCCGCGCGTCGTCACCAGCCCGGCGAGCAGCGACCCGCCGATGCCGAGCAGGATGGTCGCGATCCAGCCCATCTGCACCGCGCCGGGATAGAAGAAGCGCGCGAGCGCGCCGATGATCAGGCCTGAAATAATGGCGCTGAGGATGTTGATCATGGCGCGGTCCTTTTGAATTTATGCCGGACGGAAACTTAGGGCCGTCAGGCTGTTTGCCAAGTCGAGGTCGTAACGTCTCACGCCAAGGCACAAAGGCACAAAGAAGAACGCTAACGACGGTGGTTGTTGACGATGCGCTTCACGCCCTCCTTGAACGTCTCCCCGCCGAAATTGATGAGAAGGCCGAGCGGCATGTCGAGCAGGCGAAGATAGGTCAGCACTTGTTTCCCATGGAGCGGCGATAGGCGTTCAACGGATTTCAATTCGACGAGCAACCGGCCCTCGATCAACAGATCGGCTCGAAACCCCTCGGGAAGTTCGACGCCCCCGTAACGAAGCGGGATAGGCACTTGGCGAAGGACGTTCAGCCCTCGCCGCGCAAGCTGGTCGGCCATGATCGCCTCATAGGCCGATTCCAGCAATCCGGGACCCAATTCCTTATGGAGATGGAAGCCACAATCGACGGCTATGCTGGCCAGTTCCTCGACGTTCACCTTATCTCTTTCTTGGTGGCTTTGCGCCTTTGCGTGAAGCAATTTTCCTACCCGAACCCCTCGTTCAAGAACCGTTCCGCGAGCGCCGCGTGGAGCGCCGCGCCGCGCGCCATCACCTTTTCGTCGAGGACCATGTGGTTGCTGTGCAGCCCGCAACACTGGCGCCAGTCGCTGCCCGCCTCGCTTGCGCCGAGCCAGAACATCGCGCCGGGTACCTTTTCGAGGACGTAGGAGAAATCCTCGGCACCCATCACCGGATTGTCCATCGTCAGCCACGCCTCCTCGCCGAAGGTCTCCTCGACGACCGACTGGCCGAACGCGACCGCGCGCGCGTCGCAGATGGTGACGGGAAAGCCCTCGTCGATCCGGACCTCGGCGGTGCAGCCATGCGCCTCGGCAATCGCGGGGGCGAGGCGCTTCAGTTCGCGCGCGACGTGTCCGCGGCGCTCGGGCGACAGGGTGCGGATCGTGCCGAGCATCTCGGCGGTCTCGGGAATGATATTGTTCGTCGTGCCCGCAGCGATCTTCGCGATCGTCACGACCGCGGGGTCGAAGACCGAGATGCGGCGCGTCACCATCGTCTGGATCGCCGTGACGATCGCGCAGGCGACGGGGATCGGATCGATGCTGTCGTGCGGCATCGAGGCGTGCCCGCCCGCCCCCTTGACGGAGATGTTCAGCACGTCGGACGAGGCAAGCAGCGGTCCTGCGCGCCCGGCAAAGATGCCGTGCGGCGCGTTGGGCATGATGTGGAGCGCGAAGGCGGCGTCGGGGAGCGGGTCGATAATCCCGTCCTCCAGCATGAAGCGCGCGCCATGATGCCCTTCCTCACCCGGCTGGAACATGAACATCACGGTGCCGGGCAGGCGGTCGCGCGCCGCACAGAGCAGCTTCGCCGCACCGACGAGCATCGCGACATGCGTGTCGTGCCCGCAGGCGTGCATCGCGCCGTTGATCTCCGACGAGAAATCGAGACCGGTCTCTTCGAGCAAAGGCAACGCATCCATGTCGCCGCGCAGCAGCACGGTGCGTCCGTTGGCGGGACCGCGCAGGATCGCGACCAGCCCGGTGGTCGACGGCCCCTCGCGATATTCGAGCGGGAGCCCGGCGAGCGCGGTCTTGATCTTCGCAAGCGTCTTCGGGTTTTGCAGCCCGAGTTCAGGCTCGCGGTGGATGGCGCGGCGAAGGTCGACGAGGTCGTCGAGCAAGGTTTCGGCGTCCCCCACAAAAGGACTAGGAGCGTTCATTCGGCAGCCATTGGCATATCATCCTGTAAGTCTAAAGTCTCGCCATTCACGATACGTGTATAGACGTCGAACTTTTCGTCTTTGGACATGCTGCTCGGCAAAAATCGCAATGCTGATGCGGCTACATACTCAGGGTTCAAATCGCAGCTTATCCAGCGACGGGCCTCAGTTTCAGCCGCGCGACCCGTAGTGTTTGAACCACCGAATATATCCACGACCAAGTCATTCTCCTCCGTCAGCATTTTTATGAAGAATTCTGGAATTTTGGCAGGAAAACGTGCCGGGTGAACCCGCGCCCCAATCAATTTACAGTCTTTCGTATAGTTACCGTTGCTTTCGGAGTTTGCAATATTGAGGAGATTGCTCGGAATAGCACCCCCATTGTCCGTAGCGAAGCCCTTTGAGATGCCGTGGCCGCTCGGCCTCTGCGCAGCCGAATAATATCGATCAGGGTTGTCGAGAAGTTTTTTCATTCGATCGCTATATGGAACCAGAACCCTGCTTATGTCTGCCTTTGGCCATTCAGTTTTACTAAACCACCAAATTGTATTTACTGAGTCTTTAACTCGAATTTTTCTTTTATTCACCCATTCTATGGGGCTCGGAAGCTTCGATGGATTGTTCCAGAAAAATTCTTGAGCCAAATGAAAGCCAAGCTCGTCGCAGAACTTTATAAGCACGCGGAAATTATATAAGCTACGCGAAGGGACGCCTTTTTGGTAAGCGCCACCAAGATCGAGCACAAAGCTACCGCTCGGTTTCAGTTTCTTAAAAACAAGCTGGGCGAACTCTGTTAGCCAGTCGATGTAGCTTGCCTGATCTTTATTTCCGTACTCCTTCTCGCGCTGTAACGCGAAGGGGGGTGACGTAATGACAAGATCAATGCTTTCATTCTGCATCTGCCGAAGCAAATCTAGTGAGTCTCCTGAAAAAGCTTCACCAAATTCAGTTCGATAGGCACTTTGCATCGAAAATCATCCTAACTGCTACTCAAATGCTGTAGACATAGAGGCATCAAGCGCCGTCTCTGTGACCATGCACAAATCGGGTGGAAACACAAGGAACATTCTGGCAACGAACTTGCGTCGGCTGCGCTCATCGATGGGTATGAGTCAAGAGGCGTTAGCGGATTTGGCCCACTTGCATCGGACTTTCGTCGGTTCGGTCGAAAGGCAAGAGCGGAACATCTCTCTGGACAATATTGAGCGCTTGGCTGTGGCTTTGGGCGTCAGCGTTAGTGAACTGCTAAGGCAAGAAGAATGCTGAAACCACATAAAGACAAGGCGCGGCTCGATCGCTTGTTCCCGGCGTTACGGGAGTATCAGGCTCTCGCCTCCGCGCATGGGATTTCAGACATTTTCCAGGACAACGGCGGGAAGCTTCTTCAGCTATTGATCGAGCTGGATTTGACGATTGTTGCAGGTCGAGCGGGAAGTGACGCGATAGACAGGTCGGGAAGGGAGTTTGAGATCAAGACGATGAACCTGTCGTTGACCCGCAGCTTCTCGACGCACCATCATCTTAACGATGCAATTTTGAGGCACTTCAGGTCAGTCGATTGGCTGTTCGCCTTCTATCGTGGAATCGAGTTGTCTGCGGTCTATCGCATGTCTCCTCCTCAGTTGGAGGGACTTTTTGCCAAGTGGGAGGCAACTTGGTTGGAGCGAGGAAAGAGGGACCTGAATAATCCCAAAATACCAGCCCGCTTCGTTTGCGAGAATGGCCAGTTGATTTACGGCTTCCCTCCCCAGCAAGGCTTGACGCACACCGCCTAGCGCTTCCCTCCGAACAGTTGCCGACCCGCCAGATCCAGCATGATTTCCTCGCTGCCGCCGCCGATCGCGTTGACGCGGACCTCGCGGTAGATGCGTTCGACCTTGCTGCCGGTGATATAGCTCGCGCCGCCGAGTATCTGCGCTGCCTCGCGCGCGACGGCTTCGAGCATCCGTGTCGCCTGCACCTTGAGCATCGCGAAGTCGGCGGGGCGGTCCTTGCCTTCTTTCACCTGCCAGGCGCAGAGGTCGACCCAAGCCTGTGTCGCCTCGATCTGGCGTTCCATGTCGGCGAGCTTGATGCGGATCGACTGGTGGCCGACGAGCGGCCGCCCAAAGGTCTCGCGTTGCTGCGCCCATTCGGCGGCTTCGGCCATCGCGACGCGCGCCATCGCGCAGCAGCCCATCGCCATGCCGAGCCGCTCGCTGTTGAAATTGCGCATGATGCCGATGAAGCCGCCATTCTCCGGCCCGATCAGATTCTCGGCGGGGACGCGGACGTCGCTGAAGTGGATCGCGGCGGTGTCGCTGCAGCGCCAGCCCATCTTGTCGAGCCGCGTCCGCTCGACGCCGGGGCTGTCCATGTCGATCAGCAGCAGCGAGATGCCCGCGGCGCCGGGGCCGCCGGTGCGCACGGCGCAGGTCAGCCAGTCGGCGCGCATCCCGCTGGTGATGAACATCTTGCCGCCGTTGACGATGTAGTGGTCGCCATCCCTGACGGCCGTGGTCTTGAGATTGGCGACGTCGCTGCCGCCGCCCGCTTCGGTGATACCGAGCGCGATGATCTTCTCGCCGCTCAGCACCGGCGGCGCGATGCGCTGTTTCAGTTCCTCGGAACCGAGCGCGAGGATCGGCGGCAGGCCGATGCCGTGCGTCATCAGCGAGGCGCCGAGACCCCCGGCGCCGACCGCGGCGAGTTCCTCGGTGAGGACGAGACTGTGGAAATTGTCGAAGCCTTCCGAATGCCCGCCATATTGCTCGGGATAGCGGAGGCCGAGGATGCCCGCTTCGGCGGCTTTCTTATGGAGTTCGCGCGGCAATTCGCCGTCGGCCTCCCAGCGGTCGATATGCGGCGCGATCTCGCGCTCGACAAAACGGCGGACGCTCTGCGCGAGCGCGTCGTGGGTTTCGTCATAATAGGGCGAGCGGGCGCGCCAGTCGTCGAAGGCTGTCATCGCCCGATGCTGGGCGGGGTTTACGCGAACGTCAAGGCAAGTCTGACCCGCGGGCGCGTCGCGGAAAAAATCTCGCGCAAAGGCGCAAAGGCACGAAGAAGGGAAGAGAAACGGATATCGCACAAGGACACAAGAAGGGCGCTGGACGCCAGCAACCGCAGCGCCATAATCGCGCGAAGCGCCTTTATGGTCACCTGCGGCGACAAGCTGCCCTCCGCGTGGGCGCGCGCCCTCTTTGTGTCCTTGTGCGGGATTTTATCTTCTTCGCGCCTTTGCGTGAAACAAACCGCTCGCCCTTGTGGCCTTCCGCTCCGTCCCGGGCTTGCGCCATCCGATCGACGCGTTAGGGTCGCGCGCCATGAACAAAGCCCCCCTGCTTGTCGGCCTCGCCGCATTCGCCCTGATCTCCACTCCCGCCATGGCCCAGAAGTCGCCCGAGGCGACCGCCGAAGCCGCGCTGAAGAAGGCGCCGGTGTTCGACGGGCACAACGACGTGCCATGGGCGCTGCGCGGGCGCGAGGGCAATGTCATCAACGGCTTCGATTTCGTCGACACGACCGACACTGCGAAGCCCGATGCGACCCCGCCGGTGATCGCGATGCACACCGATCTCCAGCGTCTGCGCAAGGGCCATGTCGGCGCGCAATTCTGGTCGGTCTATGTGCCCGCGAATACGAACGAGCAGCAGGCGGTGCAGCAGACGCTCGAGCAGATCGACGTCACCAAGCGGCTCGTCGCGCGCTACCCCAACGACCTCGCGCTCGCGGCGAGCAGCGCCGAACTCGAAAAGGCGATGAAGGCGGGCAAGATCGCCGGGATGATGGGGATGGAGGGCGGCCAGTCGATCGGCTCGTCGCTCGCGGTACTGCGCCAGATGTACGACCTCGGCGTACGCTACATGACGCTGACGCATTCGAAAAACATCCCCTGGGCCGACAGCGCGACCGACGCGCCCGTGCTTGATGGCCTCAACGATTTCGGCCGGCAGGTCGTGCGCGAGATGAACCGCATCGGCATGATCGTCGACCTGAGCCATGTCAGCGAGGCGACGATGAAGGACGCGCTGGAGGTTGCCAAGGCGCCGGTGATATTCAGCCACTCGGGCGTGCGCGCGGTGAACCCGCATCCGCGTAACGTCCCCGACAGCGTCCAACCGCTGGTCAAGGCGAACGGCGGGATTGTCATGGTCGTCTTCCTGCCGAGCTTCCTCGACGCCGACGTCCGCGTGCAGGGGCTCGCGCGCACCGCCGAGGATGCACGGCTGAAGGCGCTTTATCCCGGCGATCCGGTGGCGGCGAAGGCGGCGCTGGCGGCGTGGGACGCGGCGAACCCGGTGCCGAAGACCAATGTCCAGAAGGTCGCCGACCATATCGATCATCTGAAGAAGACGATCGGGGTCGATCATATCGGGCTCGGCGGCGATTACGACGGGATGGATTCGGCGCCGGTCGGCATGGAGGATGTGTCGGGCTATCCGGCGCTGTTCACCGAACTCGCGAAGCGCGGCTATTCGCAGGCCGAACTCGAAAAGATCGCCAGCGGCAACATGCTGCGCGTGCTGAAGGCGGTCGAGGCCTATGCCGCGAGCCAGAAGGGCGAGCCGCCGATCGAGACGCCGGTCGCGAAATAGGGGCTAGCGGCGACGGAACGGCCAGTCGGTCGCGCCGCCCGCCCATAGCGCCCACCAGATGATCAGCGGCTGCGCGGCGAGGCGCGGTCCGTGGTACCACCAGCTCAGCGTTTCGCCGTTGATCGCGACGTTCGCAAGCGCGTGGTGGAAATTGGCGGGCCAGACGCAGAGTGCATAGAGGGCGAGCCCCCAGCCCGCGGCCTTGCGCGTCTGCGGGATCGTCAGTCCGATGGCGCCCGCCAGCTCGGCGACGCCGGTCGCGGCGACGACGAATTCGGGCTGCGGTGCCCAATCGGGCGTGATCGCCAGGAAGGGCGCGGGGGTCGCGAGGTGGCGATAGCCTGCATAGGCATAGGCCAGCGCGAGCAGCCAGCGCAGCAGTGCGCGGATGCCGTCCCGGCCGGGGCTCACCGTCCGATCGCGGCGAGCATCGCCTCGACGCTGGTGAATTTCTCGCGCGGGTTGCCGTCGAGCGCGGCCGCGATCTCGGCGGCTTCGATCTTGCGCCAGTCGCGGAAGGTGACAGGCACGATACCGCGGCTCGCGAGCAGCGCGTCGAGCGCGGCGCGCCCGGCCTTGCCCGCCCCGCGCCCGATGTCCTCCAGTACCATTTCGGCGATGCGGGTGCCGTCGGGCTTGTTTGTCCCGATCGTTCCCGACGGGCCGCGCCGGGCCCAGCCCACCGCATAGAGACCCGGAAGCACCCGCCCCTCGTCGCTCGCGAACCGGCCGCGGCCATGCTCATAGGGGACACCGGGGATCGGCGGGGTCTGATAGCCGATGCAGCTGATCACCAGCCCCGCGTCGATCGCATAGGTTTCGCCGGTGCCGTGGCTGCGCAGGTCGGCGTCGAGCGTCGTGCGTTCGACGATCACGCGCTCGACGCGGCCGTCGCCTTCGATGCGGACGGGCATCGCAAAGAAATCGAACTCGATCGTCACCGGCTTCGCGACCGGGTTGGCTGCGAAGCTGCGGAGGTGCGTCACCGACTTGCGCATCCCGGGTTCGAGCATCGCGTCGGCGCCCTCGTCGGGGAGGTCGGCGGGGTCGACGCGCGGGCTCGCGCGCTCGAGATGGCCGAGCTCGCCAAGCTCCTTGGGGGTCATCGCGATCTGGTGCGGGCCGCGGCGGCCGAGGATGTGGATCTCGCGCACCGCGCTGTCGGAAAGCGCCGCGCGGGCGTGCGACACGATATCGCTGCCCGCGAACTCCTCCGGGGTCTTGGCAAGGATGCGGGCGACGTCGAGCGCGACATTGCCGTTGCCGACGACCACGACGCCGGGGGCATCGAGCGGGGGATCGAGCTTCGCGAAATCGGGATGGCCGTTGTACCAGCCGACGAAGGCCGCGCTGCCGATCACTCCGGGGAGTTCCGCGCCGGGGATATCGAGCGGACGGTCGTGCGGGGCGCCGGTCGCCAGCACCACCGCGTCATAGAGGCTCGTCAGTTCATCGATGCCGACGTCGGTGCCGACCGAGACATGGCCGACGAAGCGGACGTTGTCGGTGAGCGCGACGCCTTCGTAGCGGCGCGAGACCGCCTTGATCGACTGGTGATCGGGGGCGACGCCGGTGCGGATCAGGCCATAGGGAACGGGCAGCCGGTCGATGACGTCGATCGCGATATCGTCGGCTTTCTGCAATGTTTCGGCGGTATAATATCCCGCCGGACCCGACCCGACGATCGCGACATGACGCATCAACCCACCTCCATGTGCGGGGCCTGCGCCAGGGCGCGGCCCCTCTTGTTATGGCGCGATGCTAGCGGCGAAATGCGGGAGGGCAAGCAGACTGTTGCAGGTCGACGCAGCGGCCTTGACAGGACGGCCGCGCAATCATATTGCGCCCGCCTCATTGCCCCGTCGTCTAATGGTAAGACTACGGATTCTGATTCCGTCTATTGAGGTTCGAATCCTCACGGGGCATCCAAACCTTCTCCTAAGAAACGTTGGTATTTCAAATAGAAAAACCTGAAATCCGGAGTGGAAATCAGGCCTTACCCAACAACTTACCCAACAAATTCAAAATTCGCTCATTTTCGCGTGCGAGCGATGAGTTCCTTGATCTTTGCGTCGTCGGTCGTGTCTTCGATTTCCCGAAGAACCGCTTCGAGCAGATCAACACGGCTCTGCGGCACGGCCTCGGTCACGGGTTGCACCCCCATCGCCAGCCATGTCTCATCGACCTGCAAAATCTTTGCCAACGCGGTCATCTTCTCGCGCCGCGGCATCGAGAGCCCGTGCAGCCAGCGGCGGACGGTTTCGATCGTGACGTTGATCCGCTGGTGGGCGAGTTCGCGCGTGACCCAGGTGAGACGGCCATAGTCGGCCGGGCAGCGGGGGTGCTTGCAGCCCGATGAGGTCAGCCAGCGGGAAGCATTCGTCGCGCTCGTGAAGGCGGGGCGGTCGGTCGAGGAGGTCGCCGACAGCTTCGGGTTCGAGCCGCGCGCGGTGGAGCGCATCCTCGCGCTCGGCAATCTGCTCCCGCGCATCCGAACCCTCTATCGCGGTGGCGAGATCGATGCGGGCACGGTTCGCCATCTCACTCTTGCATCGAAGAGCCAGCAAAAAGCATGGCTGGCGCTGTTCGACGACGAAGGCGCCTCTTGTCCGACCGGCCATCAGCCCAAAGCATGGCTGTTCGGCGGCACGGCTATCGCGGTGAAACTGGTGTCAGGCAATCTCGCTCTATCAACGACTTTGTTACAGGCACTATTTCGAAAGGATGACCAGCAGCTTGTCGATCAGGTCGAGCACGGCACTCAGCGGTATGTGGGCCAGCACCTACGCCTAATATCACGGTGCTTCTGAACAGCGGGGATGCCCATCGCGGGTATCCGCAATGAAGCGGAAGCCGCATGACCGCTTCCTGAAGTGCTTTCGACTTCGATGGGTTCTTTGACGGGCTCGGGGTTGAAGAAGAAGCGGCTTAAGCATCCGCAATCGGTTGCGAGCTGTCATCGCCGCCCGATCGGTTTCGAACGTCCGCTTCTTAAGGTTCGCCGCCTGAAAGCCGCCAGGCCGAAACCGGCCATTCTCGAACGAAAATTGGGGCGGGCCACATCAGGGCCCGCCCAGTTAACGATCGGCGTCAAGTGGGTTCGTAGCCGATCTCCCCTTCGGTCGATTACTCGCTGCTATTCTGCTTTTCGGCCGCTTTCTTGAGCTGGCCCCCGGTCATCCCGCTCACGAGCACGTCGCCTGAGCCGACGAAGCTGGCGGCAGGAAGCGTTGCGGTGCGGTTGCCAACCTCGACCGTCACCGCCTCGACAATGCCGCGCCCCGTCTGGCGCAGTTCCTGCACATAACCGATCACCTTGCCACGCGGGTCGGTGACGGGCATGCCGGGGGTGACGGCGAACATGCCGTTGCCGCTCGCCGCGCCGCTGCCCGCTGCGGCAAGCTGCCCCAGGCTGCCCTGGGAGCTGCCCGCGGCCGACCCGGCGCCGCTGGCACTGCCCGAGACGTTCGATAGCGCGCCGCCGGCCCAGTCGCGGACAGTCCCGACCGCACCGCGCGCGGTGTCGGTTGCGGTCGAAGCAGTGTCCTGTGCGGTGTTGACGGCGCCACGCGCGGTCTGGCCGACGAGATCGGTGCCGACCCCCTGTGCGTCGATGCTGTCGCTGCCCGATGCGCTGCCCGATCCGGCGGCGTTACCGCCGATTGTGCTGCCTAGCAGATCGGCGTTGCCATTGGCCGAGGCCTTGCCATTCGCATCGGCGCTGCCCATACCTTGGACGCGGCCCGAGCGGCGATCGACGCGGGCATCTCCGCGGCCCGATCCGGTGATCTCGCCGGCGGTGCCGAGGGTACCGCCGATCGGGCCGGTCGGGTTGCCGAGCGTGCCGCCAAGGTTGCCGCCAAGGTTGCCGCCAAGCCCGCCGCTGCCGCCGAGCAGCTGCGCCGAGGCGGGCGCCGAAAACGCCATGGCCGACGCGGCAAGCGCGAGGGCCGAGGTGAAAAGTCGATTTGCCATTGTCCGTCTCCTTCGTCTTGCGGCCCGGAGGGGAGGGCCTGCCTCGAAGAACGATGGCGCGTTCGAACTTCTTCCAAAAAAATGCCGGCACGGTCAGCGGCCGCCGCAATCGCCGCAAATAAGGCCGTGCCCGTAAGTCTTGTCGCGGCCCCGCTGGCCAAGGTCTCGCGCCTCCATGACTAGCGCGGAAACGGCAGGACCGATGCGATCGATTGCCGGTGTAGGATAGTGAAGCGCGAGCCGTCCCGCGACGAGCGGCGCAGCGAAGGATGTGCCGCGCAGCCGGTCGACGGAGTCTGGCCCGGTCGCCGCCAGCACGTCATCGCCGGGCGCTGCGAAGTCCACGTGGCGCGCGCGTCCAGCCTCCGGAAGCGCGCGGTTCCTCGCGTCGACCCCAGTTACGGCGAACACACCTCTGTAGGAGGCGGGGTAGGCGGGGGGCGCAGCCGGGCCGTCGTTACCGACCGCCGCGACGATCAGCATACCGCGCTGCTGCGCACGCGAAACCGCGAGCGCCAACAGCTTGTTGTCGGGCCCGACGAGGCTGATTGTCGTCACCGCAACGCCGTTTTGCGCGAGCCAGCCAAGCGCCCGCGCGATGGTGCTCGCATTGCCGCCCGCGGGGTCGGCGCCATAGACGTCGGCGGCGAGCAGCCGCTGTCCGGGCGCCGATCCTTGCACCGGGCCGCTGCCGACCAGCAGCGAGGCGACCGCGGTGCCGTGGCTGCTGGCGACAGGTGCTCCGGCGGCGAAGCCGCGCTGCGAAACGCGCCCCGTGACCGCCGGATGCGCGGCCACGCCGCCGTCGATCAGCCCGAGCGATGCCTTGCCGGAGGCAGCGGCCCTCGCCAGCGTGGCGGCGGGGAGCGGGCTACCGGGACCGCTCGTGAAATAAATGTGGTCGACATCGACCTCGGCATCGGGGAGCAGCTTCGCAAGCTGCTTTTGCGCGCGCGCGAGGCTGCGTCCGTCGGGGACCGCGAAGCGGACGATGTCGAGGTCCAGACCTTCGATGCGATCGCGCTCCAGCAGGCGAAAGCCTTTTTCCGTTGCGCGCGCAATCATCGCATCGTCGATGCCCGTCGCGATCAATATTCCGCGCACCGCAGGCTGGCCGCCGTGGTCGGGTTCGATCCGGTCGCGATGATCGCGCAGTAGGTTCGTGATCCGGTCGATCCGCGCCTGGGCGAGCGTATCGCCGATGCGCGCCAGCGGCTCGGCGCCGACATTCGGCCCAAGGTTTGGCAAGGGCGGAAGCGTGCGCGCGGCATCGGGCAGCTGAGCCGGCGGCAGTGCGATCTGGGCGGTGACGCGCTGCGCCGTGCCCGACATCGGCAAGGCAAAGATCAATATCAGGGCGGTCCATTTTCGCATCGCTCGTCCTTGCTCGGCCGGGGCTGATCCATGTCGAACGCACGGGGCCCAAAAAATTTAGCATCATGCGGAAGAAACGATAGGGTGGCGTCGTTTCTTCCTCGGATCGGATGAAAAGGCGAATATGCGCTTCGAAGAGGAACTGGTCGAATTACTGCCGCGGCTGCGCCGGTTCGCGCGCGGATTGGCACGCCATGCAAGCGACGCAGATGATTTGTGCCAGGCAGCGATCGAACGCGCGCTGAAATCGCGCGATCAGTGGCAACAAGGCACGAGACTGGACAGTTGGATGTACCGCATCACCCGCAATATCTGGATCGACGAGCGCCGCGCCGCGGGTCGGCGCGGCGTTCATGCCCCGATCGACGACGCGGCCACGCAGGTCGCAGGTGACGGCGCAGCCGAGGTCGAGGCCGGGGCGCTGCGCGGCGACGTGGATACCGCTATGGCCCAGCTTCCGGACGAGCAGCGCGAAGTGGTCATGCTCGTCCTTGTCGAAGGCTATGCCTATCGCGAAGCCGCCGACATATTGGAGGTGCCGATCGGCACCGTCACCTCGCGCCTTGCGCGTGGCAGAGAGACGTTGATGCACTATCTCGGAGAAGCGGCATGAGTTTCGACCCTGGCACGATCGCGGCGTTCGTCGATGGCGAACTGGACGACCTGACCGCGCGCCGTATCGAACGGGAGGCTGAAAGCGATGCCGCACTTGCCGCTGAAATCGCCCGCTATCGAGCGCTGACCGCGAAGCTGTCGGCGCATTTTGCTCCCATTGCCGAGGAGTTGGTGCCAGAGCGGCTGCGCGCGCTGCTGGTCGAACCCGGCGTCGATACCAGCATGGCTGCTCGGCGTAATGCGAAACGCGGGTCGTTTGCGCCCGTGCATTGGGGTGCGATCGCCGCATCGCTGGTGCTCGGACTGACGATCGGCCTTAGACCGTGGGCACCTGCGGCGGATATTGCTTCTGTGAATGGTAGGTTGGTAGCCTCGGGCGCGCTCGCCGACGCACTCGAAACCCAACTCGCCTCGGATCAGTTGGCGAATGCCGAAATCCGCATCCGGCTGAGCTTCCGCGACAGACAAGGGCGCGCGTGCCGCAGCTTTGAGGCCCGCGACCTGTCCGGCATAGGTTGCCGCGACGGCGGCCGTTGGGAGCTGGAGCGCGCGATCGGCGGGCGGGGAAGTCAGGAGTATCGCCAAGCATCCTCGGGCGAACTGTCAGCAGCTGCCGCAGCTATGATGGCAGGGGATCCCTTTGACGTTGCCGCCGAGCGCGCTGCTCGCGACAGCGGTTGGAGAAATTGAGGAGGTTCTGCAAATCGATGTCGGCCGTGCGGCTCTCGCGATTTCAAGCCGGACAATCTGGAAGCGGCCATTTTAGTCGCTCATGAGCTTTTTGTCGAAATCTTCGCCGACGGAACTGCAGAGCGCGGTTTCCTTCTCGCGGCTGTGGTCGCGCGCCCACGATCTTTGCTGGCGACGAGCAACTCGGCTTGCCTGCGTGCTGAGCCCTGTTGGGCGCGGCGCAGCTTCGAAGGCTGTGCTCGCTAGAGGGCATAACTGATCGTCCGTTATCGTCCTTCCTGCCAGGGCGAAGGAGGGCGGCGGCATTTCCCGCCGCCCCCGGTTGATCAGAAGTCCATCGCCGGTACGGCTGCGGCCTTCTCCTCCTTCGGCAGCTCGGCGACGAGTGCCTCGGTCGTGATCAGCAGCGAGGCGACAGACGCCGCATCCTGCAGCGCGGTACGCACGACCTTCGCCGGGTCGATCACGCCTGCCTTGACGAGGTCCTGATATTCGCCGGTGGCGGCGTTGAAGCCCCAGTTATACTCCTCGCTTTCGAGCAGCTTGCCGACGATCCAGGCGCCGTCCCCGCCGGCATTGTCGGCGATCTGGCGCGCCGGCGCGCGCAGCGCCCGGCGGACGATGTCGATGCCCGACTGCTGGTCGTCGTTCGCAGCCTTGAGGCCTTCGAGCGCTTTCAGCGCGCGGAGCAGCGCAATGCCGCCGCCGGGAAGAATGCCCTCCTCGACCGCTGCGCGCGTTGCGTGGAGCGCGTCGTCGACGCGGTCCTTCTTTTCCTTGACCTCGACCTCGGTCGCACCGCCGACGCGGATCACCGCGACGCCGCCCGCGAGCTTGGCGAGCCGCTCCTGCAGCTTCTCGCGGTCGTAATCGCTCGCGGTCGTCTCGATCTGCTGGCGGATCTGCGCGACGCGGCCCTCGATGTCGGACTTCGCGCCGACGCCATCGACGATCGTCGTGTTGTCCTTGTCGATGACGACCTTCTTCGCGCGGCCGAGCATGTTGATCGTGACGTTCTCGAGCTTGATGCCGAGTTCCTCGCTGACGACATTGCCGCCGGTGAGCACCGCAATATCCTCGAGCATCGCCTTGCGGCGGTCGCCGAAGCCCGGTGCCTTGACCGCCGCGACCTTGAGCCCGCCGCGGAGGCGATTAACGACGAGCGTCGCGAGCGCGTCGCCCTCGACATCCTCGGCGATGATGAGCAGCGGCCGTCCCGACTGCACGACGCTTTCGAGCAGCGGCAGCATCGCCTGCAGGTTCGACAGCTTCTTTTCGTGGATGAGGATATAGGGGTCGTCCAGTTCGACCTTCAGCTTCTCGGCATTGGTAATGAAATAGGGGCTCAAGTAACCGCGGTCGAACTGCATGCCCTCGACCGTCTCGAGCTCGGTCGCAAGGCTCTTCGCCTCTTCGACGGTGATCACGCCCTCGTTGCCGACCTTTTCCATCGCCTCGGCGAGGATCCGGCCGACCTCTTCGTCGCCATTGGCCGAGATCGTCGCGACCTGCGCGATCTCGCTGTTGGCGTCGACCTTCTTGGCATGCGCCTTGAGGTCTTCGACGACGGTGTTCACGGCAAGATCGATGCCGCGCTTGACGTCCATCGGGTTCATCCCCGCGGCTACCGCCTTCGAGCCTTCGCGAACGATCGCCTGCGCGAGCACCGTTGCGGTGGTCGTGCCGTCGCCCGCCTTGTCGTTCTGCTTCGACGCGACCTCGCGCAGCATCTGTGCGCCCATATTCTCGAATTTGTCGGCAAGCTCGATTTCCTTGGCGACGGTGACGCCATCCTTGGTGATGTGCGGCGCGCCGAAGCTTTTGTCGATCACCACGTTGCGGCCCTTGGGGCCCAGCGTGACCTTCACTGCATTCGCAAGCGTATCCACGCCGCGCAGCATGCGATCACGCGCGTCCGACGCAAATTTCACTTCCTTGGCAGCCATTTTGACCTCCTTCTTGATGTCCTTTCAGTTGCTGGATGGATGCGGCGTCAGGCCGCCTTCTTGCGCGCCGCGGCCTGCTCGATGACGCCAAGGATGTCGCTCTCCTTCATGATGAGCAGCTCCTCGCCGTCGATACGGACTTCGGTGCCCGACCATTTGCCGAACAGGATGCGGTCGCCGACCTGGACGTCGAGTGCGGTCACCGTGCCATCCTCGGCGCGGGCGCCCGGCCCGACGGCGACGACTTCGCCTTCCTGCGGCTTTTCCTTGGCGGTGTCGGGGATGATGATGCCG
>NZ_JAFMTR010000049.1 GCF_018682675.1 Sphingopyxis soli | reverse complement strand
GGCGGCAGGCGCCGCGACGGGTGCCGCCGCCGGAGCCGCCGCATGCGCCGCGCCCACCGTGCCGAGCGACAAAGCCGCTACGATTACAAGGGATTTCAAGCTCTTCATAAGGATAGTGCCGCCCGTTGCCTGTTGTTCTTATGATGCCCCAGCCTGCCCTTCCCCACTGCGCGACACGCGTCCACGCAACCATCGGGCAGGCTGAATCTCGCGGGCGCTATAACCCCGCTTGCCGCTTGCCTCAAGCATCTCTAACACTATTTTACGGCAGGCAAATTTTCGCCGCCGAAACCCGGTCGCCCGATCGGGGCGATCACAGGAACAAAAGACCCAATCTCCCATGACCGATGATGAAATCCTGGCCGAGTTCCGCGCTGCCGACGCGCTGCTGCAGGGCCATTTCCTGCTCTCTTCCGGCCGCCACAGCGAATATTATCTCCAGTGCGCGCGCGTGCTCATGGACACCGCCCGCGCGGGTCGGCTGGCCGCCGCTCTTGCCGCCAAGCTGCCGCGCGACCTGCGGCAGGCGATCGACGTCGTCGTCTCCCCCGCGATGGGGGGCGTGATCATCGGACATGAAATGGGCCGCGCGCTCGGAAAGCCGGCGATTTTCGTCGAGCGTCCGACCGGCACCTTCGAGCTGCGCCGCGGCTTCGCGATCGACAAGGGCGCGAAAGTGCTGATGGTCGAGGACGTCGTCACCACCGGCCTGTCGTCGCGCGAGGCGATGGAGGCGGTCCGCGCCGCGGGCGGCGAGGTCGTCGCGGAAGCGGCGCTCGTCGATCGCTCGGCGGGCAGCGTCGATCTCGGCGTCCCCTTCTTTCCGCTCGTCGCGATCAATTTCCCGACCTATGCCCCCGGCGAACTGCCGCCCGAACTGGCGGGCACGCAGGCGGTGAAGCCGGGGAGCAGGAGCGCGGCGGCTTGAGCGTCATGCCCTCAAAGCTGCGGCTCGGCGTCAACATCGACCATGTGGCGACGATCCGCAACGCGCGCGGCGGCGACCACCCCGACCCGGTGCGCGCGGCGGAAATCGTCGCGGCGTTCGGCGGCGACGGCATCACCGCGCACCTGCGCGAAGACCGGCGCCACATCCGCGACGACGACCTTGCGCGCATCCAGGCCGCGACCGACCTGCCCCTCAATCTCGAGATGGCGGCGACCGACGAGATGCTGGAGATCGCGCTGCGCCATAGGCCGCACGCCGCCTGCATCGTGCCCGAAAAGCGCGAGGAGCGCACGACCGAGGGCGGACTCGACGCGGCAGGCCAGCACAATCATCTCGCGCCGATCGTCGGCAGGCTGAACGACGCCGGCATCCGCGTCAGCCTGTTCATCGAACCCGACCCGCGCCAGATCGAGGCGGCGATCCGCTTGAAAGCACCCGTCGTCGAATTCCACACCGGCCGCTATGCGCATGTCGAGGGCGAGCAGCGCGCCGCCGAACTCCGCCGTATCGCCGATGCCGCGGCGCTGGCGTGGAAGAACGGCATCGAGCCGCATGCCGGACACGGCCTAACATACGACAATGTCGTCCCGATCGCCGCGATCCCGCAGCTCGCCGAACTCAACATCGGCCATTATCTGATCGGCGAGGCGATCTTTACCGGCCTCGAAGATGCGGTCCGCCGGATGCGCGTGCTGATGGACGAGGCGCGCGGGTGAGCAGGTCGGAATTTGTAGAGAAGCAATGGCGCGCCTCGGTGCGATTCCTGAAGATTTTTCCATTCTTCATTATGCTGATCATCGGAATCAACGTCTGGCACAATGAGCAAGCAGGAAAAGCGTTTGACTGGATGTATCTGGTCTATGGCGTCGGCTTTCTCCTATGGACAGGATTTCTCTACATCTTCATGCGCCTGATCTTCAAATTCGTGCGCGCGAAGACCCTTCATGACGAGCGGCGGAAATGATCATCGGCCTCGGTTCCGACCTCTGCAATATCGAGCGCATCCAGAATTCGCTCGACCGCTTCGGCGAGCGTTTCGAGATTCGCGTCTTTACCGACGTCGAGCGCGCCAAGGCGGCGCGGCGGCCGTTCACCCGTGCCGGAACCTACGCCAAGCGCTTCGCCGCGAAGGAAGCCTTTTCGAAAGCCGTCGGTACCGGCTTCAAGCGCGGGGTGTTCATGAAGGACATCGGCGTCGTCAACGCCCCCTCGGGCGCGCCGACGCTGGCGCTGACCGGCGGCGCGGCCGCGCGGCTCGCCGAGATGATCCCGGCGGGACATAGCGCGCATATCCATCTGACGCTGACCGACGACCATCCGTGGGCGCAGGCTTTCGTCATCATCGAGGCGATCAAGGACTGAGCATGGCGAAAGCGGACAAGGATGAAGGCGGCTGGGGCAAGCTGATCCGCGACGTGGTGGTGATCGTGCTGCTGGTGCTCGGCATCCATAGCTGCGTCGCCAAGCCCTTCTATATCCCCTCCGATTCGATGATGCCGGGGCTGCGCAACGGCGACCGGCTGGTGGTGAGCAAATACCCCTATGGCTGGTCCTACGCCTCGGTGAGCTTTCACCTCGCACCGAAAATGGCCGGCCGCTTGTTCGGCAAGCTGCCCGCGCGCGGCGATATCGTCGTGCTCGAACATCCGGTGACTCGCGTCGACTATATCAAGCGCGTGATCGGCCTGCCCGGCGACACGATCGAACTCAAGGGCGGCGCGCTGTTCATCAACGGCAAGCCGGTAAAGCGCGAGGTGCAGCCGATGCTGTCGATCCCGGTCGACGCCAACCTGCCCGGCCCCGACAGCAGCCTCGGCCGCTTCATCGTCAAGGATGCTGCCGGCAAGGAGGTGCTCGAACTGCCGATCGTGCGCGAGACGCTGCCCGGCGGCGCGACCTTCGACACGATCGACATGGGCCCCGGATACCAGACCGACGATTATGGTCCGATCAAGATACCCGCCGACCATCTGTTCCTGATGGGCGACAACCGCGACGGCAGCGCCGACAGCCGCGTGTCGGTGCAGCAGAAGGGGCTCGGCGGACCGGTTCCCTTCGACGCGATCGCGGGCCGCGCCGAGATCATCAGCTTTTCGACCGACGGCACCGCTATATGGTACAATCCGGTCAGCTGGTTCGAGGCGCTGCGCCCCGGCCGCGCGGGAACCAATCTGCGCCCCGAGCATGATAAGGGCGCAAAATAGGTTCGAGGGAGCAAGACCATGGCTGCGACCAGCGAGGAAGCCGCGGCGCAAGCCAAGGCGCAGGACGCCGCGCCCGGCCCCACCGAAATCCGCAGCCAGCTTGTCCGCACCGAACTGTTGAAGGCGGCAGTCTGGCTCGGCCTTGCGTTGCTGGTCGGTGTCTGCATCGTCCTGATCCAGCCGATCCTGCTGATCTTTGCCGGGATCGTGATGGCGTCGATGCTCGACGGCGGCACGCGCCTGCTTGGCCGGATATTGCCGATCGCGCGCGGCTGGCGGCTGCTGATCGTCTGCCTGTCGCTCGTCGCTTTCCTGATCTGGACGATGATGTTCGCGGGCTCGCAGATCGCCGACCAGGCCGCGACGCTGCAGACGGTGGTCATGGGTCAGGTCGAGCGCATCGCCGCCTGGGCGGGCGAGCATGGAATGGGCGAGTTCCAGCTCGATACCAAGACGATCACCGACAATATGGCGGGCACCTTCGGCCGCGTCACCGCCGCGGTCGGCACGGTGCTGGGCGCGCTAACCAGCCTTGTCATGGTCCTCGTCCTCGGCGTCTTCATCGCGATCGAGCCGCGGCTGTATGAGCGCGGCGTCGCGTGGATGCTGCCAATGAAAGCCCGGGAGAATTTCTACATCACGACCGCGCGCATGGGTTTCACCCTGCGCCGCCTGATGGCGGGACGATTGCTTGGCATGGCGGTCGAGGGGGTCGGGACGTGGCTGGCGTGCATGGCGGTCGGCATCCCGATGGCGGCGCTGATGGGGCTGCTGACCGGCCTGCTCGCCTTCATCCCCAACATCGGCGCGATCGTCTCCGGGGTGCTGCTCGTCCTCGTCGGCTTTTCGGCGGGCACCGACACCGGCCTCTGGGCGATCGCCATCTATTTCATCGTGCAGACGGTCGACGGCTATCTGATCGTCCCGATGGTTGCGAAGCAGACCGTCGACCTGGCCCCCGCGCTCGTCCTCGGCGCCCAGATCCTGTTCGGCGCCCTGCTGGGCATCATGGGGCTGTTCCTCGCCGACCCGATCGTCGCGATGATCAAGGTCGCGCTGGAACGCGAAGCCGAGCGCAACGCGGGCCCCGGACAAACGAAAGCGGCGGCGAGCCCTTAGCCCGCCGCCGCCCCGTTTCTTTTGCCGGAGCGCGCCGATTAACGCTGCGGCGCGGGAGCCGGGGCGCCGGGTGCGCCCGGAGCGCCGCCGGGGGCGCCCTGCATCATTTGTTGCTGCTGCATCATCTGCTGCATCGCGCGGACTTCGGCTTCGGTGCGGAAGTCGATCAGCTCGATGTCGAAATGCAGCGTGCTGCCCGCGGGGATCGGGCCGACCGCGCGGTCGCCATAACCGAGCGCCGGCGGAATCGTGACCTTGTACTTGCCGCCCTTCTGCATCCGGGTCAGCGCTTGCGAAAAGCCGGGAACGACCTGCGACACCTGCATCGGCGCCTGTTCATTGGCGTCGAACACGGTCCCATTATCGAGCTTCCCCTCATATTTGATGAGGACGACGTCGGCGGTGGTCGGACTCGGGCCCGTCCCGGCTTTCACCGTTTCGAAACCGATCTTCGGCGTGCCGGTGAACGCGAACGCCGCACCCGCGACGAGCAGCGCGATCAGGCCGATCCACATCAGCCACAGCCCGCCCTTGCTCACCGGGCGCAGTGGAACCGTCGTCACGCTCATAGTCTTGTCCTTCCCCTGCCCTTTCGGGCGCGAAACCATCGGCGACGCCTATAGGCGGACGAGCGCCGGAGGGTCCAGAGGCAATCGTCCGTGCCTGTCCGCCGCCCGACCCTATTTCCCGGCCCCTATTTCCCTGCCTTGTCGCTGATCGCCTTGATCACCAGCGCCTTGTCGTCCGTCAGGTAGCGCTGCGCCAGCGTTTCGAGGTCGGCGGGGGTCGCCGCCTCGACGATCGCGATGCTCTTGCGGCTGCGGTCGAGCCGCGCCTCCTGGCTCGTCGCCTCGGACACATAGGGCAGCCAATAGCTGTTCTCGCGCCGCGCCTTGGTCATCGCCTCAAGCAGCGGTTTGCGCGCGCGGTCGAGCAGGTCGGCATCGACGGGCTTGTCGCGCAGTTCTTTTGCGATGGCGAAAATCGCGGCGCGCGTCGTCGCCAGATCTTTGAAGTCGACATTGCTCGCGGCGAACAGATGGCCATAGCCCGGATATTCGTCCGACAGGCTCGCCGCCGCGCCGGGGCTGTAGCTTTCGCCCAGCTTCTCGCGCAGTTCCTCGGTCAGCATCAACTGCATCACGCGCGCGAGCAGGTTGAGCCGCATCGCCTCGACAAGATCGCTGTCGTCGCGCGCGGGCCAATAGACGCGAAGCTCGGCCTGCTCGGCGGGCCCCTTGTGGATCAAGGTCCGCTCGCTGCGGTCGGTCGCATATCGGCGGACCCGCGCATCCGTCCGCGGATCGAACGTGGCGCGGCGTTCGGGCAGCGCGCCGAAGGTCGCCGCAATCGCATCGATCGCCGCCTGCTCGTCGATGTCGCCGACGACGCCGATTTCGATCGCGCCATGCGCAAGGCTGTCGGCAATCGCGGGTTTGAGCTGGTTCCAGTCGAGCGCCAGCAGTTTCTCGAGCGGCGGCGTCTGCGCGCGCGGATCGTTGTTGGCGAGGATTCCGGCTGCGTCGCGGCCGAGGACGGCGGCTGGCGTCGCATCGTTCGCGGCATATTGCTGCGGCAGGAAACGGCGGATGAGTGCGAGCCCGTCGGCGCGGTAACCCGGATGCGTCACGAACGCCGCCATCAGCTTCGCCTGCAGCGCAAAATCCTCGGACGAGGTCAGTGCGCTGCCCCCGAAAGCATCGGTGCTGGCGCCGAAGCCGGGGCTCACCGTCTTGCCGGCCAGAATCGTCCGCAGCTCGTCGGCGCTATGCGCTTCGAGCCCGCCGACCGTCAGCGAGCCCGCCAGCGCGACCTTCGTCGGATCGTCGCGCGTCGCGAGCAGATTGCCGCCGTCGACGCGCACCGACAGATAGACGCGCTCCTTCTGGAAATCGGTCTTCTTGATGTTGAGCATCACATTGTTCGCGAAGCGGATGCGGCGGATGCCGAGATCGTCGATGCGGCCGTCGCTGACGACCTTTCCGGGCGTCCCGAAATCGTCATAGGCGAACGCTGCGCTCTTGCTCTGCGCGGGCGCGGTGACGGCGACTTGCGCCGACGCCTTGAGCGCCGCAAGGATCGCGCCGGTACCGCCATCGAGCGGCTTTTTCGAGGTCACGCGCGCGAGCGGCGGACTGAACCCTTCCATCCGCTTGCGGAAGGCGGCGGTGATCGCGTCGGCGGTGAGCGACGGCGCCACCGCCTCGAACATCGCCAGCGACGTTTCGGGCCGCACGACGACGAAATCGCCGTCGGCGGCATCGACGAGAACATCGGCCATCGTATCGCTGCGCCGCGTCGTCACCCCCGCGACCGCATTCTTGAGCGCGGTGCGGCGGTTCGCAACCTGTTCGGCAACCTCGGCTTCGGTGAAGCCGAATTCGGCGGCGCGTCGCCATTCCTGCTCGACGAGCGCGAGCGCGTCCTTCCACGCGCCCTCCTTCGCGACCGCGCCGATCGTGACCTGATCGAAAACCTTCCAGCCCTCGGCATCGTTGAAATAGCCGGCGAGGATCGGCGAATTCTCTTCGAGCGCGATCTTGGCGAGGCGGCGGCCGACGATCGACTCGCCGATATCCTCGGCAAGCTTGCGGGCGCGCTTCGCCTTGGTGTCGGCTTCCTGCACCCACGGCCGGAACGCCGTGATCGTCACCGAATCCTGGATCGCGGGATCGACGAAATCGTCGCTCGCGGCGGCGCGGGCATAATCGGGCTTGCCGATGTCGGGGTTCGCCCCTGCCGGGCCGCGCCCCTGCCAGTCGGCGAAGCGCGCCTTGATCTTCGCCTCCATCGCCGCCGGATCGAAATCGCCGACCATCACCAGCGTCGCGCGTTCGGGGCGGTAATAGCGGTCGTAAAGGTCGCGGATGCGCGCCGCGGGGGCCGTTCTGATCACCTCTTCGGTGCCGACGGGAATGCGGCTTGCAACCTTCATTCCCTGCATCTGGAAATCGAGCTGGTCGATCAGGCTGCGCAGTTGATAGGTGTCGCGCGCGCGCCGCTCCGACAGGATGATGCCGCGTTCACGATCGACTGCGCCGGGATCGATCGTCAGCTCGCTCGCGGTTTCGCGCATCAGCATCAGCCCGGTGTCGACGAGGTCGTCGGACGCATTGGGCAGGTCGAGCTGGTACACCGTCTGGTCGAAGCCGGTCGAGGCATTGGTATCGGCGCCGAAGGCCAATCCCTTGCGTTCGAGCAGCTTCACCATCTCGCCCTCGGGCACATGGGTCGAGCCGTTGAACGCCATATGCTCGAGGAAATGGGCGAGCCCGCGCTGGTCGTCGGCCTCGGCAAAGCTGCCGACGTCGAACCGCATCCGCAGCACGACGCTGTCCTTTGGCGTCATGTTCTTCAGCAGCGCATATTTCATCCCGTTGGGCAGGACGCCGAAGACGATGCTGGAATCGAACGGAATGTCGCTCGCGGCAAAGTTCCACGCTTTCGCCGCGGGGGTCTGCGGATTGATCGTGGCGGCAGCCGCCGGTTTGGCCGCCTCCCTGGCGGACAGCGGCACCGGATGGAATGCGAGGAGAAGGAACGGCGAGAGCGCGATCGACGCGCTGCGGGCAAGACGGAGGGTCATCCCCCCGTGATGGCCGCGATTTCCGCCCCGTCAAGCCACGTCCGAAACCCCGTCGAGCAGCTTTTCGATGAACGACGTCTGCCGCCGACCAGCGGCAGCCGGATCTGAACGGGGCGGCTAACGACCGGAAGTTGTCCTTCCTTGTCTCGTCACCCCGGACTTGATCCGGGGTCCATTGGCGCAGCGCTGGAAAAATGGATTCCGGATCGAGTCCGGAATGACGAAGGTTTGAAAACGACCG
>NZ_JAFMTR010000048.1 GCF_018682675.1 Sphingopyxis soli | reverse complement strand
CCTGCATCGTCACCCTGAACTTGTTTCAGGGTCCATGGTCTGCCGTTTCCTTCGGCGCGGCGCTTTTCGAGAGCTCAGACCATGGATGCTGAAACAGCGAGGCCATCGCCGCAGCCAGCATGGCCAGCTTGGGGCGACCGCTCCCCCCCCCCCCGGAAACCGCTCATCGCCCCATCATTGACAAAGCTGTAAATAGTGGCATTCTGCAACTCAATCGGCCGCGCAGACGACGGCCCAGAGAGGAGCGTCCCCCATGGCCACCCAGATCCGCCCCGCACCCGAAACCGTCAACCCGCTTGATGTCAGCCGCGCCGAGCTGTGGCGCAACGATGTCTGGCAGGAACCGATGCGCCAGCTGCGCGCCGAGTCGCCGATCTATTATTGCGAGGATTCGAAGTTCGGGCCCTATTGGTCGGTGACGACCTACAAACCGATCCAGCATATCGAGGCGCTGCCCAAGATATTCTCTTCCTCGTGGGAATATGGCGGGATCACCGTCGCCGGCGACGGCATCGATCATCTGCAGGAAGGCGACGTGCCGATGCCGATGTTCATCGCGATGGACCCGCCGCAGCACACCGCGCAGCGCCGCACCGTCGCCCCCGCCTTCGGTCCGTCGGAGATCGAGCGGATGCGCGCCGACACCCAGGCGCGCACCGCGGCGCTGATCGACACGCTGCCGGTCGGCAAGCCCTTCGACTGGGTGGAAAAAGTCTCGATCGAGCTCACCACCGACATGCTCGCGATCCTGTTCGACTTCCCGTGGGAGGACCGCCACAACCTCACCCGCTGGTCTGATGCGCTCGGCGACATCGAAAGCTTCAGCACCGTCGAGGAACGCCACGCACGGCTCGCCGTCGCGTTCGAGATGGGCGGCGCGTTCAAGCAGCTGTGGGACCGCAAGGCTCAGAATCCCGGGAAGCACGACCTCATCTCGATCATGCTCCAGTCCGATGCGATGAAGCATATGAGCGAGAATGAGTTCATGGGGAACCTGATCCTGCTCATCGTCGGCGGCAACGACACGACGCGCAATTCGATGTCGGCCTATGCCTACGGCCTCCACTGCTTCCCCGAGGAACGTGCGAAGCTCGAGGCGAATCACGATCCCGACCTGGCGGTCAACGCGATGCACGAGATCATCCGCTGGCAGACCCCGCTCGCGCATATGCGCCGCACCGCGACCGAGGATACCGAGCTGTTCGGCCACCGGATCAGGAAGCGCGACAAGATCGCGCTCTGGTATGCGTCGGCGAACCGCGACGAGGATATTTTCCCCGACGGCGACCGGATCATCGTCGACCGCGAGAATGCGCGCCGCCACCTCGCCTTCGGCTATGGCATCCACCGCTGCGTCGGCGCCCGCGTCGCCGAGCTCCAGCTGACGACCTTGATCTCCGAAATGCAGAAGCGCCGCCTGCGCGTGAACGTCCTCGGCGAGCCCGAGCGCGTCAACGCCTGTTTCGTTCATGGCTATCGCCACATGCAGGTCGAGCTCGAGCAATATTGACAGCCGGGCGTAACCGGGCGCAGCCTCGCCGCGTATCCCGGTCATGAGGAAGCCCGATATGATCGAACGCCGCTATATCCTGTCCGGCCTCGCACTCGGCGGCGCGCTGATCGCCGCGCCGATGCTGTTCGCCAAGCCCGGCAAGCGCCCGCTCGCCGAACCCGGCTGGCGGCTGACCGACGCCGAATGGGCGAAGCGGCTGACCCCGATGCAGTTTCGCGTCCTGCGCGAGGCGGCGACCGAACGCCCCTTCACCAGCGCGCTCAACAAGGAGCATCGCCCCGGCACCTTCGTCTGCGCCGGCTGCGCGCTGCCGCTCTATTCGAGCCAGACCAAATATGACAGCGGCACCGGCTGGCCGAGCTTCTATGCCCCGCTGAAGGGCGCGATCGCGACCTCGACCGACTATGAGCTCGGCTATCCGCGCACCGAGGTGCATTGCCGCCGCTGCGGCGGCCATCTCGGCCACGTCTTCAACGACGGACCGAAGCCGACCGGCAAGCGTTATTGCATGAACGGCGCGGCGCTCGGCTTCCGCCCCGCCTGACCGGTCAGGACGCCGGCTTCACCCGCCAGACCGCCAGGCTGCTGCCCGCGGGCATCGCGACGGGTTCGAGCCATGCAGGCGCCTTCCCCGCATAAAGCTGCGCCGCCAGCCCCTGCTTCGCCTCGCGCCGGTAGCGCGTGAAATCATTCGCCCCGGCGCAATAGACGATCAGGCTCGCCTGCTGCTTGCGGACCAGCGCCTCGGCCTTCGCCGGATCGCCGGTGAAGACGCGCAGCGTGTCGGCCATCGCCTCCTTGTTGCGGTGATGCGGGGTCGCGACCATCGCATGGTGCGTCCAGAAGATCAGCGGCGCGCCAAGGTCGATCGGGGTGAGCAGCGTCGCCTCCGGCATATGGTTGAGCGCCGCGATCGTCGGCGGATCGATGCACGTCCGCTTCGCCATCGGCGCGTCGACCTCGCGCGGATCGGCCTTGAGCGCCGGGAAGACAAGCCCCGCGAGCCCGGCGACCGCGAGGCTGCCGAGCATCGGCAGCGTTAGCGCCGCGAGCGCCGACGCGATCACCCGCGGCAGCAGCGAGGCGATCTGCCGCGCGCGCAGCCAGCCGCGAATACCAAGCCACGCCGACCCCGGAATCGCGAACAGATGCGCGGTCCCGGCGCTGCGCAGGACGAGCAGCGACAGCGCCGACGCGCCGGCCAGCGCGACGATCACCGTCGTCCAGGCGCGGCGGTCCTCGGCAGTCTTGCCGGCGCGCCAGGCAAGCAGCGATCCGACAAGCCCGATGACCCACGGCACGACGACGAAAAAGACCGAATGCGGCGGCGAGGCCCAGACCGGTTGGCCCTCGAGGACGTTGCGATACCAGTAATGGACGACGATCGGGTCGAGCGTCGCAAAGGGTCCGGCGGCGCACAAGGGTTCGATCGCCACCAGCGTCGCCGCCGCCAGCGCCCCCGCCCCGCCGAGCGCCGCGAAGCGCACCCAGCGCCGCGCCGGATCGACCGCCGCAATCGCCAGCACCGCAACGGCTGCGACGGCGAAGGCGCCGAGATAGGGCGCCGACAGCGAATCGCACCAGCGTCCGGCCAAGCCCGTCGGTCCGCGCGTCAGAAACTGGAACAGCAACGCCCCGCCCGCGAGCCCCGCCATATAGCCGGTCAGGCGGGCGCGATCGTCGGCGCGCGCGTGCAGCGCCCAGCGCAGCGCGCAAAGCCCCGCGAACAGCGCGACGACGGGCAGCCCCTCGATCGAGATCGCGAGCAGCGCCGCGCCACACGCCCCGGCGATCAGTCCTGCCTGCCGGCTCGCCGGACGCAGCGCCTGCCACAGGATCAGCATCGCAAGGAAAATCTGCCAGCCATGATGGTCGACGCGCAGCGGACGCAGCTGCACGACGATGAAGCCCGCGGTGACGAGATAGAGCGGCGCGACATAGGCGATGCGCCGGTCGGGCAAATTGCGGTAGCCGAGCGCGCAGGCGACGCTCAGCGCGGCGCCGAGCAGCGGCGGCCAGACCGTCATCACCACCTGCTCCGCCAGCGCCTGCCCGAGCAGCGGCTTCAGCAGCCATATCCCGAGCGCGATCGGCGCGTCGACGATCCGCGACCAGTGCATCAGCACCCCGCCGCCCGCCGGATTGACGCGATATTGGGTGAGATCCCACCAGCTTTGCCCCGCGAGCAGGTCGCGCACCTGCGCCATGCGCATCGCATCGTCGGTGTCGCTGAGTTCGAGGATCTGGATCGCGTGCCACTGCGCGATCACCGCGACGATGCTCATCGCGATCCACACGATCAGCGCGATGCGCAGCGGGGTGAACCAGGGCGAAAGGCCACTCGAGCCCGGTTCGGGTACGGCGCCGGTACCGGCGGCGCCCTCGGCGAGCGGCGGCGCCGCGGCGGTCATGCTGCGGCGGCCCGAAAAACGATATGACGGCGAAGCAGATAGGTGGTCTGAAAGCTGAAAAGGATCGCCGCAAGCTTCGCAAGCCGCGGGTCGAGCCCCACCGCGGTGCTGACCCCGACGATCGCGGTGGTGATCGCCAGCCCGACCAGCGCCGAACCGACGAACAGCAGTTTCTGCCGGTGGCGCTCGCCCGTGCCGCGCTCGGCGGCGCCGTCGGCGAAGACGAGGCGGCTCGAAATCAGCCAGTGGACGAGGATGCCTGCGCAATAGCCGATCGCCGACGCCGCCATCGGCGGCAGCCCGGCGTCGAGCAGCAACAGGAACAGCCCCGCATCGCTGCCGAGCGCGAAGCCGCTCGCCAGCAGATAGTTCAGCCAGCGGATCTCGCCGCGGCGAACCGTCGCGATCAGGGTCCGGAAGGTCCGCATCATCGCCCTGACGCCCCGCGCGCTGCTCAGGCAGCCTTGCCGATGCGCGACGGAACCTCGCGAACCGACGCCAGCGCGGCCTGTTCGCCCTCGCTGCCGCTCTCGTGATATTCGGCGTCCTCGTTGACGCCCCAGATGTCATAGACGCGCGCGCCGGCGACGATGTTGCGCACCGACAGCATCGCGGTCATCATCGCATGATCCTGGTTGTTGTAACGGTGCATGCCGTTGCGGCCGACCATGTGCAGCGTCGGATAGCGCGCCTCCAGCTCGTCGCGCATCGCCGCGACATGCGCCGCATAATCGTCGTCATAGACCGGATAGGCCTTTTCCTGCCGGACCACGGCGCCGCCGACGACATCCTTCGGATCGCAGAGGCCGAGGATCGCCATTTCCTCGGTCGCGAGCCTGACCAGATCCGCGTCGCTCGACGACCACAGCCCGTCGCCCTCGAAGCAGAAATATTCGAGGCCGACGCACGCCAGGTCGGGATCGGGCACCATTTCGGGCGACCAGCTGCGGAAGTTCTGGACGCGGCCGACCTTCACCTTGCTGTCGTGGATATAGATCCAGTTGTCGGGGAACAGATCCTCCGACCGGATCTTGAGCGCCACGGTCAGGAAGTCGCGATATTTGAGCTTCGGCGCCGCGGTCAGCGCGCAGGCGGGCAGCGGATGGATACGCGCCGCAAGCTCGCGCATCGGTGCCGAGCTGATCACCTGCGCCGCGTCGATCACGACATCGCCGTCGGGGCCGGTCGCGGTCAGCCGCCAGCGGCCCGACAGCTGATCCTGGGTCAGCTGCCTGAAGCTGTGGCCCATCAGCACATGGTTGCCCCCCGCGCGCACCTTGGCCGCCGCCGCCTCCCACATCATGCCGGGCCCGAGGCGCGGATAGCGGAAAGTTTCGAGCAGGGTCTTGGTCGCCATGCCGTCATTCGGCTTCTTGTTGAGCCCGAGGCTACGCTTCAGCCCGTCGATCACCGCGCCGCCGAGCGAAAGCCCCTTGATCCGCTGCGCCGCCCAGTCCGCCGACATTTCGTCGCACGGCATCCCCCACACCTTCTCGGTATAGGTCTTGAAGAAGATCGAATAGAGCTTGTGGCCGAACTGGTTGACCGTCCAGTCCTCGAAGCTGCGCACCGTCTTGTTCGGCAGCAGCTTCGCCTTGGCATAGCTCGCCATGCACAAGGCCGACCGGAAAATCCCGAGGTTCCACAGCGCCTCGAACGCGCGCAGCGGATAGCTGTAGAATTTGCCCTCGTAATAGATGCGGCTCATCCGCGGACGCTGGATGAAATCGTCGGGCAGAATCTCGTTCCACAGGTCGACGACTTCCTGCGCCTTCGAAAAGAAGCGGTGACCGCCGATGTCGAAGCGAAAGCCCTCATGCTCGACGGTGCGGCTGATGCCGCCGACATAAACGGGATCTTTTTCGATCACCGTCACCTTGTAACCCTCTTTGGTCAGCAGATAGGCGGCCGTCAGCCCCGCGGGCCCGGCGCCGATAATGGCGACATCGGCGCTCGTCGGGCGGTTGCTCGGCACTTGGGCGTCGGTCATCAAGAGTCCCCCACAGGCAAATACTTGCTGCGGTCCGCTCTGCGCCAAACATGGATAAGAACTGGTTAACGCGCGCGCATTCGGGTGCCGCAGCCCGCCCGGTCACGCCCCCGCGTCGAAGAGTCGCCGCCGATCCGGCTGCGATGACTGGCAACGATCGGAGGTGGATATTGTGATCTCCGACGAAAGCCGGGGCCCAGAGCGGCAAAAGGAGACGCAAGCTCACTAACTCCGAGGGCCCCGGCTTTCGCCGGGATGCATCAGAGCGAAGTCAGCTTCCCACCCCGGTGCTGCCTTCCGAGCGAAGATTCCGGCCGTAGCCGAAAACGACCGGAGGCTGCCGTTCCATATGTCGGAACCCCGGACTTGATCCGGGGTCAACGACTTCGGCGCGGCTATGGATTCCGGATCAAGTCCGGAATGACGAACGTCCACTCCCCACCCCCATCCCGTCATTTGTCGTCGATCGGAAGCAAATGACGGCTACCGACCGAAGTACGACATTTCCAGCATCGTCATCCTGAACTTGTTTCAGGATCCATGGTCTGCCGTTTCCTTCGGCGTGGCGTAGAATTTGAGCGAAGGCCATGGATGCTGAAACAAGTTCAGCATGACGAGATTTGAAGGGCTGGAATCCACCCCAAAGCCGCCCGTTCCCATCCGCTCCGGGCTTCACGGTACGCCGCTCGCGCCCGGCGGCCCGCGCGCTTGGTTCGCTTCTTCTTCCATGGCAACGGTTGCCGCAGCTTCGCGCCGCAAGCGCTTCAGTGCCTGCGTCCCCAGCCGAACGCGCGGGGTCGCCTTGCCCGGCGCAGCGCCGATGACAAACGCCGGATCGAGCCGCAGCGCACTCGCCGAGGCCTTCGCGATGCGAACCGTGTAACGCCCGTAAGCAACGCTTTCGAACAGGAAATATCCGTCGAATTCGGTCGCGGTCGTCGCGCGCACGCGCCCTTCGGCATCGACCAGCTCAAGCGTCAGCCCTTCGACCGGATTGCCGCCCTCGCGCACCAGCACGCCCTCGATCTCGCCCGCGGCGGTCATCGGCAGCGCGACGAGTGTCGCGACGCCGGGGCGCGGCGTGACGACGACGCCGGGGACGGCGGGCTGGACATAGGGGTCGGGCAAGCTCCCCGCGTCGATCCCGATCATCACCGGACGAAAGGGTTCGAGCCCGTCGACCATCGCGCGGCCCGCCTTGTCGGTCGACGCCGCGACAAAATGGCCGCCCGCGGTCAGCGGCACCGCGCCGAGCGCGGCTTCGCCCGGCTGGCGAACGCCATCGCCATTATCGTCCATCCAGACGTCGGCGATCACCTGCCCGCGCCCGCCGAGCTTCTCGCTCGACAGACGCCATCCGCCACCGCCCCCACCGCCCGGACGCGGCCCGAAGCTGAAGGCGAGCGACAGCGACGCCGCGACCGATCCGTCGCTCGCGACCTCGCCGAAACCCGAAAGCTGCAACTGTTTGAAACGGCGCGAATAACCGGCACCAACGCGTACGCGGTCGAGCCCCTTGTCATAGCCGAGTTCGGCGCGCCATTCGGCGTCGCGCTTCCCTGTCCATTCGGCGATCGCGGTCATGCGCGTGTCGGCCTCCTGCCCGGACAGCGCGAAACGCGCCTCGCCGCGCAGGCGGACGCGCCCGATCCGGGCGTTGGCGAGCAAGGTCGCGCTCAGATTGTCGGGCGGGTCGGGGCCGCCGGGCGCGCGCGTGCGGCTCCAGTCGAGCTGGCCGGTAAAGGTCAGCGCGCGGAAGCTCGCCGATGCGCGGCCCGACGCGGTGAGGCTCGAAACGCCCGACGCCCGGTCGACCTGGCCGAGTTCGAATTGCAGCGGCAGCACGGTGCGCCCCAGTTTCACCGCCTGTTCGACCGAGATCTGGTAGATGCCGGTGACGTTGTTGGCGAGCCGGTCCGACACGAAGCCGCCCCAGCCGCGCATCGCGTCGGCGCTGATATTGGTGTCGCCGAAGGCGGCGAGCCAGCTCGCGCGCAGCGCACTCCCGCCGTCGTCGGCGTGCGCCCCCGCAACTTCGAGCAGCGACGGGCCGATCGAGCGGCGCAGCGCGAGTTCGCCGTAGGTGCGGCGGACATTCTCGATCATCAGGCTGTGGGCATAGGCGGCGATCGAGGTGCGCGTGTCGAGCCCCCGCTCGATCCCCATCGTGCCGCGCCACCCGCGCCGGAACGCGCCGCCGTGGCGCCGGAACTCGATCAGGTCGGTGTCCTCTTCCGCGATCCCGGCCCAGTACCAGCTCTGCTGCGGCGGAATCGAATCGATCCCGACCTGCAACTGCCTGATTTCGCGCCGGACCTGCCCCTGCGGTCCGTACAGGACGATCTCGAAGCGGTTCGATCCATATTGCAGCGGCACGTCGAGAAATTCGTAGCGGCCGTTGCCGTCGGGCGTCGTGAAGGCCAGCAATTGCCCGTTGCGATAGAGTTCGGCGTCCCAGCCCGCGGGCAGGTCGCCGCGAAAGCTCGTCTTGTCGAAGCTGTCGGGGCGCTCGACGGGCCGGTTGGTGAGCACCGCGCCGCGCCCCGGTACATTTTGCGCGACGAGCCCGGTCGACAGCAGGCTGACATCGCCGACGCCATAATGCGTCGCCTTGAGCGGCCCGAGCAGCCGCCCTTCGGGATCGGTGCGATAGAGCCGCAACCGCAGGCTGTCGGGCTCGCCCTTCTCGTCCGACGACAGCCGCGCGTCGAAGCTGTGCTTGGCGATCTCACCCGCCGCGAAAATCTCGTAACGCGCCTGCGTGTAGGCACCGCCGCCCGCGCGCTTGTCCGACACCACCCCCGCCGAGGCGACGACATCGACCGAGGGCGTCGCCCACATCTGGTACGGCCGCGTCGCTTGCGGCAGGCTCGCCAGGTCGAAACTCGCCTGCGGCCGCAGCCCCGCCGCGCGCGCACGGCGTTCGGCGGCGAGCTGGAAGGGCAGCTTGTCCTTCGTCTCGATCCGCAGCACCGCGTTCGACAGGTCGGCGGCGACCGGAACGCCCAGCCATTTCGACAGCGCATCGAGGTCGACGCACCACCCCGCCGCGGTGTCGCGGATCGTCGTCGCGGCCAGCGGATAGCGCGCGCTCCCCACGCGCACCTCGCCCGCCTCGCGGTCGATCGTCAGGCTCCGCCGCTCATCGAACACCCACCCGGTTGCGCGGCGCAACTTCCGGTCGACACGCACCGGCAGGTCGAGCGCGAGCACCATGTCGGCCAGGTCGACGCAAATCCCCTGCGGCGTCTGATACCCGCGCACCCCGTCGCCGAGCCGGTATTGGCCCGACCGCAGGTCGAACAGCCAGCTGTCGTCCTCGTTCGGGCTCCACGCGGCGGAAACAGCCTCCTTATCGACGGCGTGTGCGCCGGAGGGGACGAGCCCCGCCAGCGCCAGCCCGGCGGCCAGCACCGGTATCCATCGCAGGATCGCCGCGCGGATCATCGTCCGCCCCGCGGGCTCCGCCCGGCCCTCGCGCTATTTCACCACCCGATCGACCTGGTCGATCGTCGCGCCGCCGACCTCGCGGTCCTCGCTGTAACGGATGCGCACCGGGCCTTTCAGCGCCGCCGCGACTTCGGGCGGCACGCGCAGCGAGACGGTCCGCGACCCGATCTCGGGATAGACCGCGATCCCGCGCGCGAGCAGCAGCGGTTCGCTCACCCCCGGCCGCGTCACTTCGATATCGCCATAGACCGAGCGGCTGCCCGTGCGCGCCAGATCGAACTCGAACGCCGGCCCGTCGCGCGTCTCGGCCACCCGCGCGTCGCCGATCTTCGCCGCGGCATCTAGGTCGCCGACGCGCACGATCACCGGAATGGTGATGCCATAGATCGGCGTGAGCGCGATCGACACCCCGCCGCTGCTCGCCCTGGCGGTCTCGGGCGCGGGTGCCGCCTCGGCCGCCGCATCGGGAACCGCGCGAAACAGCATGTGGGCGCGATATTCGCCGGGCGGCAATCCCTCGGGAAGCCGCGCGCCGACGCGGATCACCTGCGGCTGGTTCGGCAGCAGCCGGACGCGCCGCGGATTGAAGCTGATGATGTCGAGCGCCGCGCGCTCGGCGGCATTGACGTCGGCCTCGGCGATCTCGTCGAGCCCGCCGGCGGCGGTCATCCGCTTGATCTCGAGACTGATGCGATAGGTCGCCGGCTCGCTGCCGATATTGTTGAGCACCACCTCGGTGCCGCGCGATCCGTCGAGGATCACGCGCGTCGGCGCGACGAGCAGGTCGCCCGCGGCAGATGCAGGCGACGCGGCCACGCCAAGCGCAGCCGCAGCGAACAGGCCGATGGCCCGGAACATACGCAACATAGACACGATCCCCACAATCGTTCGGGCGACGGCCGTCACCCCTTTGGTTGGTCGCGTCCCTGTTGCGCCATCATGGTTGATATTTCGCTAACCATGGCAGTTGGTTGCGGATTCGGCACTGGCCCGCTCCCCCACCCGGCCTCCCGACCAGTCTATCCTGTGGGAGGCCGGG
>NZ_JAFMTR010000047.1 GCF_018682675.1 Sphingopyxis soli | reverse complement strand
CCGTCGCCGCGCCCGCCGGCGCCCGACCCCGGGCCGGCGACGGGGGCAGCCCCGGCCGACGCATCGTTGCCCGTGCCTGGCCGGGGGGCGGCGCTGACCGGAGGCGGTTCGGGTGGCGGCAGCACGGGTTCGGGCGCGGCGACGGGGGCTGCTCGCGCAAATCTGTTGGCGGCCGATGCCTTGCCGCTTGCCTTCTCGTGCTGCGCCCTGGCGGGCACGATGACGTCTTGCGCAGGTTTCGGCGCGGGGATGGCGATGGCGCTGATCGCCTCGCTGGCGGCGCGAACGACGTGGAGGTCGAGCCCGCTGACCAGCCCGACGCCGACCGCGAATGCCGCGAGCAGCGCGGCGCTGCCGGCGAGAAGCCGCTGACGTCCGGTGATCCGCCCCGTGTAGGCCATGGCAACATCCGCGGCGAACGCCCTTCGTCCGCCTTCGCCATGCCGTTTATAGGAAATCCTCTAGCGTGGACATGAACCGGTCGAACTGGTCATGATGCAGCCAGTGACCGGCATTCTCGAATTCGATCACTTTCGCGGTACGGAAATGCGCGATGCGTCCGTCTTTTTCGGGATTCGAGGCCCAGCTGTCGGCGCCATAGAGAAGCAGCGTCGGGCAGCGGATCGCTGCCCAGAGCGATTCGAGATCGGGTTGGGGAAGGTCGACCACCGGCCAGACGTTCAGATAATTGTCGAACTTCCAGCTCCAGCTGCCGTCCTCGTTGCGGTTGATGCCGTGGATCGTCAGGTGGCGCGCCTGATCGGGGGTCAGATAGCTGTTCTCGGCGATCATCCGCGCCAGTGCGTCGTCGAGCGTCGCATAGCGGCGCGGCGTACGGCCCGCCGCCTCGCGTTTCTTGTCGATCCAGCCGCGAAAACGTTCGGCGAAGGGCGTCGCGGCCCGCTCGGCCAGAACCTTGGGCGAGGGGCCGAGCCCTTCGATCGCGACGAGCTTGCGGACATTTTCGGGATAGAGGCCGGTATAGCGCAGCGAGACATTGCCGCCCATCGAATGCGCCACGATCGTCACCGGCGCGAGGTCGAGCTGGTGGATAAGCTGCGCGAGGTCATAGACGAAGGCGCCCATCTCGTAATTGCCGTCGGGGGCCCAGGCGCTGTCGCCATGGCCGCGCAGGTCGGGCGCGATGACGTGATAGCGATCGGCGAGCTTTTCGGCGACCCAGTCCCAGCTTCGGCAATGGTCGCGGCCGCCGTGGACGAGCAGGAGCGGCGGTGCGTCGCGATTGCCCCAATCGACATAGTGGAGTTTCAGCCGCTGCGAAATGATGCTGTTCGAGGTCGGGCCGCTTGCCATCGTGTCGTCCTTGCTGTCTGATCGGGTTTCAAAAGGCGACTGAATGGCATCCGTCAAGCCCGGTCGCGATCATCGGAAAGGGAGCGGCAGGGGCATGACGACATTTCGGGACAATCTGCTGGCGGGCAAGACGGCCTTTGTTGCCGGCGGCACGAGCGGCATCAACCTGGGCATTGCGAAGCGTTTCGCCGAACTCGGCGCCAAGGTCGCGGTCGCGGGGCGCGATCCCGACAAGGCGCGCCGCGCTGCCGAAGAGATCGGACCGGGGGCAATCGGCCTGTCGGGCGACGTACGCGACTATGCCGCGATCCGCGGCGTGATGGAGACGGTTGCCGACAGACTCGGGGCGATGGACATCGTGATATCCGGCGCGGCGGGCAATTTCCTGGCGCCGGTGCTCGGCATGTCGGCGAACGCTTTCCGCACGGTGGTGGACATCGATCTCAATGGCACCTTCAACGTGTTCCGGGGATGCCATGACCTGCTGAAACGACCCGGAGCATCGCTGATCGCGATCACGGCCGGGCAAGCGGTCAACGCTTCGGCGCTGCAGGCCCATGCCTGCGCCGCGAAGGCGGGGATCAACCAGCTGATTCGCGTCCTCGCGCTCGAATGGGGCCCCGACGTGCGCGTGAACGGTATTTCGCCGGGACCGATCGCCGATACCGAAGGAATGAAACGCCTCGCGCCCGACGCCGCGACGCGGCAGGCGCATTATGACCGCATCGCGATGAAGCGCTGGGGAACGATCGCCGAAGTCGCCGAATCGGCGGTGTTCCTCTGTTCGCCGGCCGCGGGCTATATCACCGGAACGATCCTCGACTGCGACGGCGGCAGCCAGATCGGCGACGCCTCACGCGGCGATCTGGCAAAGGGTATGGCCTGAACGCAAAAAAGCCGCCAACCCATTGGGTCGGCGGCGTTTTTAATGGTGGGCGTGGCAAGGATTGAACTTGCGACCCCTGCGATGTCAACACAGTGCTCTACCACTGAGCTACACGCCCATCCCTTGGGGTGACGCGCCCCCTAATCTCCTCCGCCGGGCTTTGCAACCCCTTCGCGCGAAGTTGCGTCGTTATTGTTGGTGCGACTGGTCGGCGCGCCCGAACAGACTGTCGACCTCGCGCACCAGATCCTTGAGGTGGAACGGCTTCGACAGCAGCTTGGCCTGCGGCACATTTTCCTCGGCGCGCAGCGACACGGCCGCAAAGCCGGTAATGAACATCACCTGCGTCTGCGGCGCGACCTTCGCCGCGTGCTGCGCCAGTTCGATACCGTCCATCTCCGGCATCACGATATCCGACAGCAACAGGTCGAAGGTGCCCGATTCGACATAGGGCACGGCCTCGGTCCCGCGATCGACGGCGGTCACATGATAGCCGGCGCTGGTCAGCGCGCGCGCCAGATACTCGCGCATCACATCATCATCTTCCGCGAGCAAAATGCGAATCATGGCCCGAAATACGCTCCCTGGTCCTTCATGGCGCCCGTTCCCGGCGCCGTGGGTGGTGAAACTGTCCTATAGCGGGAGACATTTAACAAATTGCGGCGCGGCTGGATTTGCTTCACCTTTTTTGCCACGCTCGCCGCAATGACCCGTTTCAGCATTCCGTCCAGCGCGATCGCTGTCAATCGATCCGGATCGGGCGGCCCCGTCATCGTGTCGATTCCCCACGCCGGGCGTATCTATCCGCCCGAGATACTGGCCGCCGCCCGGGTGGGGCGCGAGCAACTCGAACGGCTCGAAGACAGCTGGTGCGACCTGATCGCGGGGCAAGCCGCCGATCGTGGGGCGACGGTCGTCCAGGCGGTATGGGCGCGTGCGGTCGCCGATTGCAATCGCGGCGAAGGGCAGATGGCGCCCGGTGAGGTCGCCTTGCCGCTGCGCGCGCAATTTTCCGCGCCTGGGCGGAAGGAACGCGCCGGGCTGGGCGTCATTCCGACGCGACTTGCCGATTGCGGTTCCCTCTGGCGATTTCCGATCGACCGCCATGGATTGAACTGGCGGCTCGAATCCTTTCATCGCCCTTATCATGTGGCGCTGTCGCGCGAACTGGCGCGCGCGCGCGCCAGGTTCGGTCATGCGGTCCTTATCGACCTGCACAGTATGCCGGCGATTCCGGCCGGTCAGCCGGGTCATGGCGCACGGATCGTTGTCGGCGACCGGTTCGGACGGACCGCCGATGACCGGATTACGGCCGCTGTCGTCGAGGAGGTAGAGAGGCTGGGCGTCTCGGTAACGCGGAACCAGCCCTATGCCGGTGGTCATATCGTGTCGGCGCACGGCCGGCCGGACCGGTCGATCCACGCGGTGCAGATCGAGATCGACCGCAGCCTCTATCTTCACCCCGACCGATCCCCCGATCATCGGGCGGTTGTCCGGATGTCCGAATGGTTCGGCGGGCTGATCGAGCGGCTGGCGGGCATCGCGCCCGGCGAAGACGAGGTGCCGCTCGCGGCCGAATAAAAAACCACCTCGTACCGAAGTACGAGGTGGCCAGGGTCCAGGGAGGACGCGCCCGCGTCAAGCGACGGGGCACTCGCCGAAATGGAAAGGGGGAAAACCACAACGGCGTAGCGACAATCTAGGGATAGTCGCCGCGCGTTACAAGGTCTGTTGATTACAAAAGATACTGGTCGGGGAGAGAGGATTCGAACCTCCGGCCCCTGCCTCCCGAAGACAGTGCTCTACCAGGCTGAGCTACTCCCCGACCGATCCGGCGCCGGTGGTCCGGCGCGAGGGCAGGGCGGTCCTCTAGACGCGCATTTTGCGAACATCAAGCGCCAATCGGCATAGCCGTGACGATTGTTCGGGCTAGATCCGCAGGGCATTGCGAAAGCTGAAATGTCCGCTTTCGACGAAAATCAGATGATCTTTAAGGTCGATGCCCACGAGCCGCAGGAACTGCGCGGCTTCGCGCGTGCATTGCAGATCGGCGGCGCTCGGCCGCGCGATTCCCGACGGGTGGTTGTGCGCCATCTGCACCGCGACGATGCGCCCGCCGAGCAACCGGTGCCAGCATTGCGGCGTGATGACGCATCGGTCGGCTGCCTCGCCCGCAATGCGCTGGAAGCTGGCAAGCCGGGCATAGGCGTCGAAGCCTGCGAGGATCATGATTTCGCGATCGGCGGGGATCATCGGGCGGAACAGCAGGCGCGCGATATCGTCCTCCGCCTCGCGCGGTATGAAGCCGGCCGCGATCGTCGATCGGGGCAGCCTGCCGATGGGCTCGATCAGGGTCATCGGGCTGTTCATGCGGCCGATCACGAAGCGGCGAAAGACAGGATTGGGCCGTATCGGACGATAGCGTCGTCCGCGAGGCCGCGCCCCTTCTCGCGCCCCTTCTCGCGCCCCTTGTCGCGCCGCGCGGCGCGGCCTAGCAACGACGGTGAAAGCGAGGAGCGAGTCTTGCCCGAATCCATCCATTATGAACTGCAATATCTCGACCTGATGCGGCGCATCTGGGTCGAGGGCGACGAGCGCGTCGACCGCACGGGGGTGGGCACGCGCTCGCTGTTCGGCGAGACGATGCGATTCTCGCTGGCGGACGATGCGATCCCGCTCCTGACCACGAAGCGCGTCTATTGGAAGACCGCGCTGCGCGAGATGCTGTGGTTCCTCACCGGCGATACGAATATCCGGCCGCTGGTGGCGCAGGGGGTCCGGATCTGGACCGACTGGCCGCTCGACAAATATCGCCGCGCGACCGGCAACGAGATCAGCGCCGAGGAGTTCGAGGCCCGGATCGTCGCCGACGAAGATTTCGCGGCGAAATGGGGTGATCTCGGCCCCGTGTACGGCCATCAATGGGTGAACTGGCCGCGCTACGAACCGGCAGGCGACGGGCTCTTCCGCCGCGCAGGCCAGGGGTACAACCAGATTGCGGCGCTGATCGACTCGCTGCGGACCAATCCGGGGTCGCGGCGGCACATCTTTACCGGCTGGAACGTCGCCGACCTCGACCGCATGGCCTTGCCGCCGTGCCACATGACCTATCAGTTCCACGTCCGCAGCGACGGCGGCCTGTCGTGCCTGCTGTTCCAGCGGTCGTGCGATCTCGGGCTGGGGTTCGCCTTCAATATCTTCGAGGCCGCGCTGCTGACGCGGATGATCGCCCAGCAATGCGACCTTGCCGCGCACGAGCTCGTCTGGACCGGCGGCGACGTTCATCTCTATCTCAATCATGCCGAGCTGGTCGAACAACAGTTGCAGCGGATTCCGCAGGGGGCGCCCAAGCTGCGCATCCTTCGTCGGCCTTCGAGCATTTTCGACTACAGGTTCGAGGATTTCGCGGTCGAGGCCTATGCCCCGCAAGCGCATATTGCGGCGCCTGTCGCGGTCTGATCGCGCCCGTTGCATTCGTATGGCGACTGTAATAATATGTCGTCACGCTGAAATATAACTAGGCGCGCGATTCGCGGCCGAAGGGAAGAAGATATGCCTGAGTCGGACAGCCGACCGGCGAGCAATCTGCCGCCGCTCTCGCTCCATATTCCCGAGCCGCGCTACCGCCCCGGCGACACGCCCGACTTTGGCGATATCGTCGTTCCCGCGGTCGATGCGACGCCGCGCCCGAGCGAGGATACGAAGCCCGATGCGATGCGCGACATGTGCTACGGCCTTGTCCGCGTGCTCGATTTCGACGGGGTGGCGAAGGGACCGTGGGATCCCAAGCTGTCCGCCGTGCGCCTGCGTGCGATGCTGCGCTACATGATGCTGACCCGCGCCTTCGACGATCGCATGTTTCGCGCGCAGCGGCAGGGCAAGACCAGCTTCTACATGAAATGCACCGGCGAAGAGGCGACGTCGGTCGCTTCGACGATGGCGATCGACCGGTCGGACATGTGCTTCCCGAGCTATCGCCAGCAGGGCCTCTTGATCACGCGCGATTATCCGCTGATCCAGATGATGAACCAGATTTATTCGAACCGCGGCGACCATCTGCTCGGCCGCCAACTGCCGATCATGTATTCGGCGCCCGAACATGGTTTTTTCAGCGTGTCGGGCAATCTGGCGACGCAATATCCGCAAGCGGTCGGCTGGGCGATGGCGTCGGCGTCGAAGGGCGATACGCGGATTGCGACCGTGTGGTGTGGGGAGGGGTCGTCGGCCGAGGGCGACTTCCATTCGGCGCTGACCTTTGCGACCGTCTATAATGCGCCGGTCATCTTCAATGTCGTGAACAACCAGTGGGCGATTTCGAGCTTTTCCGGCTTCGCCGGCGGCGAGCGCACGACCTTCGCGGCGCGCGCGGTGGGCTATGGCATCGCGGGATTGCGCGTCGACGGCAACGATCCGCTTGCTGTCTATGCGGCGACGCAGTGGGCGGCCGATCGCGCGCGCACCAACAACGGCCCGACTTTGATCGAGCATTTCACCTATCGCAGCGAAGGGCACAGCACGTCAGACGACCCGAGCGCCTACCGCGCCGCCGACGAGGCGACCGCGTGGCCGTTCGGCGATCCGATCGCGCGGCTGAAGCAGCATCTCGAAATGCTGGGCGAATGGGACGATGAACGCCATCAGGCGCAGGCGAGGGAGCTCGAAGAGCTGGTAAAGACGACCCAGAAACAATCGGAAAAGCTCGGTGTTCTCGGTCACGGGATGCACCAGCCGTTCGAGACGATGTTTCAGGACGTGTTCGAGGAGATGCCCTGGCACCTCAAGGAACAATGCGATCAGATGCTCGCGGAGCAAGAGGCCAAATTCGGCCCGAACTGGAAGCCCGAATGATGAGCGGCGATATCAAGACCATGAACATGATCGAGGCGATCAACAGCGCCATGGATATCATGCTCGAGCGCGATCCCAACACCGTCGTGATGGGCGAGGATGTCGGCTATTTCGGCGGCGTCTTCCGCGCGACCGCCGGCCTGCAGAAGAAGCATGGCAAGACGCGGGTGTTCGACACCCCGATCAACGAATGCGGCATCATCGGCGTCGCGGTCGGGATGGGCGCCTATGGCCTGCGTCCGGTCCCCGAAATCCAGTTCGCCGACTATATCTATCCCGGCCTCGACCAGCTCGTCAGCGAGGCGGCGCGGCTGCGCTATCGTTCGGCGAACGACTTCATCTGCCCGATGACCGTGCGGACCCCCTTCGGCGGAGGCATCTTTGGCGGCCAGACGCACAGCCAGTCGCCCGAGAGCATCATGACCCACATCTGCGGCGTGAAAACCGTCATTCCGTCGAACCCCTATGACGCAAAGGGCCTGCTGATCGCAGCGATAGAGGACAACGACCCCGTCGTCTTTCTCGAACCCAAGCGCATCTACAACGGCCCGTTCAGCGGCTATTACGACCGTCCGGTCGAGCCTTGGTCAAAGCATGACGCGAGCGCGGTACCCGAAGGCTATTATCGCATCGACCTGGGCAAGGCGGCGACGGTGCGCGCGGGCGAAGCGGTGACCGTGCTTGCCTATGGCACGATGGTTCATGTCGCGAAGACGGTGGTCGAGGAACGCGGCATCGACGCCGAAATCCTCGACCTCAGAACGCTGCTGCCGCTCGATATCGACGCGATCGAGGCTTCGGTAAGGAAGACCGGGCGCTGCCTGATTATCCACGAGGCGACCCGTACCTCGGGCTTCGGCGCCGAGCTTGCGGCTTTGGTGCAGGAGCGCTGCTTCTATCATCTCGAGGCGCCGGTCGAACGGGTCACAGGCTTTGACACGCCCTATCCGCACAGCCTCGAATGGGCCTATTTCCCCGGACCGGTGCGCATCGCGACCGCGCTTGATAAAATCCTGAAGGACTGATCGCCATGGCTCGTTTTTCGTTCCGTCTCCCCGACATCGGCGAAGGCATTGCCGAGGCCGAAATCGTCGCCTGGCACGTGCGGGTCGGTGACCGCATCGAGGAAGATGCGCAGCTCGCCGACATGATGACCGACAAGGCGACCGTCGAGATGGAATCGCCGGTGTCGGGGGTTGTCGTCGAACTGGCGGGCGAGGTCGGCGACATGGTGGCGATCGGCTCGACGCTCGCGGTGATCGAAACCGAAGGCGCAGAAGAAAATGGGGGCGCCGGCGACGCCCCCCCCGCGGATACGCCGGTCGAGCAAGAGATCGTTGGCGAAACGCCGGGAGCCGAGGCAATCTCGGTTGCGGAAACTGCCCCCGAACCCGTTCGTGCTGAGCTTGTCGAAGCACCGTCCTTGCCTGCTGAAGAAGAGCGTGGCCCTTCGACAAGCTCAGGGCAAACGGGTTATGGTAGGTCGGTTTTGGCTTCGCCCGCGGTTCGCGCACGCGCCAAGGATCTCGGTGTCGATCTCGGCCAGGTTCATGCCGAGGGTGACCGCATCCGTCACGCAGACCTCGATGCGTTTCTGCGCTATAGCGGCGGACAGGGGTATCATGCGCCCGGCGCGAGCCGCGCCCGCGCCGACGAGCCGGTCAAGGTCATCGGGATGCGCCGCAAGATCGCCGAGAATATGGCGGCATCGAAGCGCGCGATCCCGCACTTCACCTATGTCGAGGAAATGGACGTCACCGCGCTCGAGGCTATGCGCGCCGACCTCAATGCCAATCGCGGCGGTCGCCCCAAGCTGACGATGCTGCCCTTCCTGATCGTCGCGATCTGCCGGACGATCCCGCAATTTCCGATGATCAACGCGCGCTACGATGACGAAGGCGGCGTGGTGACGCGGTATGGCGCGGTGCATCTGGGCATGGCGACGCAGACCGATGCGGGGCTGATGGTTCCGGTGATCCGCGACGCGCAGGACAAGAATGTCTGGCAACTCGCGAGCGAAATCAGCCGCTTGGCAGAAGCTGCGCGCACCGGAAAGGCGAAGGTCGAGGAACTGACCGGCGGCACGCTGACCGTGACTTCGCTCGGCCCGCTCGGTGGCATCGCAACGACGCCGGTGATCAACCGCCCCGAAGTAGCGATCATCGGCCCGAACAAGATCGTCGAACGCCCCGTGTTTGACGGCGACGACATCCGCCGCGCCAAACTGATGAACCTGTCGATCAGTTGCGACCACCGCGTCGTCGATGGCTGGGACGCCGCAAGCTATGTGCAGGCGCTCAAGAAGCTGATCGAGACGCCGGTCCTGCTGTTCGCGGACTAGTTGGTTCCTCCCTGCGGCGAAGCCGTGGGGAGGGGGACCATCCGAAGGATGGTGGAGGGGCAGGACGTCGCGCCATCGCCCCTCCGTCAGCGCTTCGCGCTGCCACCTCCCCATGGCTTCGCCACAGGGAGG
>NZ_JAFMTR010000046.1 GCF_018682675.1 Sphingopyxis soli | reverse complement strand
AGACCTTCGTCATTCCGGACTCGATCCGGAATCCATTTTTCCAGCGCTGCGCGAATGGACCCCCGACCAAGTCCGGGGTGACGAGACAAGGAAGGACAACTTCCGGCCGAAAGCGGCCGTCTGCGATTCCCGGCAAAGTCCGGAGCGCAGCCGCGCCGGGGCGCCGAACGGGGCTGCCGCTCTGGACTCGCCGCATCGGGGCGATAAACAAGTGTAAAATTAACCGACAGTTGACGCCTGCGCGCTAAATATATCCGCGAAAGGGCCAGACTTTCCGATGTTCCGACTGTTCAAACATTATGTGCCGCACGCGGTCGTCTGGCTGGCGCTCGTGGAATTTCTGGCCTTGCTGGGGTCGGCCGAGGCCGCGTGGCATCTTTATGCCCGTTATGCCGGTTTCGACCCCGGCGCGCTGACCGATCGCTGGTTGCCGCTTGCGACATTCGCGCTGTCCAACTCGCTCGCGATGATGGCGACCGGAATGTATGGCAACGAGGCGCTGCGGTCGATGAAGTTCGCGACCGCGCGGCTGCTCGCGGCGATTTCGCTGGGGGTGATCTTCCTTGCGGTCGTCGGCTTCCTGTTGCCGACCGCGACCTTGTGGCGCGTCAACAGCCTGTACGCGATGGCGTTCGCGATCGCGTCGCTGTCGCTGATCCGGCTGGCGCTGACGCAGAGCGCGGGTGCCGAGGCGTTCCGCCGCCGCGTTCTGGTGCTGGGCGCGGGCAAGCGCGCGATGCGGCTGAAGAAACTGGCCGAAGCGCCGGGAAGCGGGATCGTGATCGCCGGTTTCGTCGCAATGACCGAGGGCGAGCGTGCGATCGCGGACGCGGTGCCGCGCGCGATGATCGCCAGCATCGCCGACCATGTCGTCGACCTGCGCGCGGGCGAGGTGGTGCTGGCGCTGGAGGAACGGCGCGGCGCGTTGCCGCTCGACGACCTGCTGCGCGTCAAGACGACGGGGGTGCAGGTCAGCGACATCGCGAGCTTCATCGAGCGCGAGACGGGGCGCGTCGACCTGGCGACGACGAACCCGAGCGCGCTGATCTTTTCCGACGGCTTTTCGGCGGGCCAGCGGATTTCGCGCGTCGGCAAGCGATTGTTCGATATCGGCGCGAGCCTGGCGGTGCTGGTCGTCGGGCTGCCGTTGATCCTGATCGCGGGCGTCGCGGTGAAGCTCGATAGCCGCGGGCCGGTCTTTTATCGCCAGTCGCGCGTCGGGCGGTACGACCAGCCGTTCGAGGTGGTGAAGATCCGCTCGATGCGCACCGACGCCGAGGCGGCGGGAGAGGCTGTGTGGGCGTCGGAGAACGACCCCCGCGTCACGCGCGTCGGCCATGTCATCCGCAAGCTGCGCATCGACGAGCTGCCGCAGCTGTGGTGCGTGCTGAAGGGCGAGATGAGCATCGTGGGGCCGCGTCCCGAGCGCCCGGCCTTCGTCGAGGAACTCGAGCGCGAGCTGCCCTATTATGCCGAGCGTCATATGGTGAAGCCGGGGCTGACCGGCTGGGCGCAGATCAACTATCCCTATGGCGCGTCGATCGAGGATGCGCGGGCGAAGCTGGAATATGATCTTTACTACACGAAGAACTACTCGCCCTTCCTCGACCTGCTGATCCTCCTCCAGACCGTCCGTGTCGTGCTGTGGCCGGAGGGCGCGCGCTGACCATGCCGACGCTGGGAGCCCTCGCCGACATTTTATCCGCGCTGGCCTTTCTCGGCTATGGCGGGGTGACCTTGTGGCTGCTGGCGCGGCCGCGCGAGCGGATGGCGGCGCTGATGCCCGCGCCGCGCTGGCTGGCGATCGTCGCCGCCGCGACGATGGCGTGGAGCGCCTCGCTCTATGTCTTTGCGCCCGGCGCGTCGCAGGTGCTGGTCGCGCAGACGCTGCGCGACATGGCGATCCTCGGCTGGCTGGCGGCGACCTTCTGGCCGAAACCTGCCGCGATGGCGGGGGCGCAGCGGCTGATCTTTCGCCTGCTCGTCACGATCAGCGGCATTTCGCTGGTCGCGGGCCTGATCGCCCATTGGCGAAGCGCGGTGGCGAGCGCGTGGCTGGGCCCGTCGCTCGCCGTCTCGACGATGCTCGTCGCGATCGGCGGACTGCTGGTAATCGACAGCGGGGTCCGCCGCGCGAGCGCGGGCCTGCGGACGCCGGTGATGGCGGTCGCGGGCGGCTTTGCGATGCTGTGGGGCTATGAGCTCAACGTCCAGCTGATCGGGGCGATGACCGGCAGGGCGGCGACGACGCTGATCCATCTGCTGCCCGCGGTCGCGCTGGCGATTCTGCCGACCTTCGTGATCGCCGCGATGGATATCGGGCGCGAGCGGATGCGGCTGTCGCGCCCCGCCGCGGTGCGCACGCTGATCCTGCTCGGCGCGGCGCTCTATCTGGTCCTGATCGGGCTGTCGGGTGCGGTCGCGCGGCAGCTCGGCGGCGATTATGGCGACCTCGCGCAGGGGGTGTTTCTGACGCTGGCGCTGGGGGCGGGCGGGCTGCTGCTGCTGTCGGCGCGCGCGCGGGCGTGGCTGTCGGTCATGATCTCGAAGCATTTCTTCGAGCATCGCTATGACTATCGCGCCGAATGGATGCGCTTTACCGCGACGCTTGCGCAAGGCGACGGCGAGGACGATCGCAACCTGCATCGCCGCGCCGCGCGTGCGCTGGCCGAGCTGACGGGAAGTCCGGGGGCGCTGCTGATGCTGCCCGATCCGCTCGGGGCGTTTCGCGTCTCCGACCACTGGCATTGGCCCGCCGGGATCGATGAGGGCGCGGAGCTGCCGCTGCGGTCGGCCTTCATGCTGCAGGAAACGCGGCACATCGTCGACCTCGACGCCGAGCGGCGCGGCGAGAAGGGCGAGCAGGATCTAGCAATTCCGGGCTGGCTGCTGGCCGACCCGCGCGCATGGGTCGTCGTGCCGGTGCTGCATTTCCACCGGATGATCGCGGTCGTCGTGCTGCATCGCCCGCCGGTGTCGCGCGCGCTCGACTGGGAGGATCTCGACGTGCTGCGCATCGCGGGCCAGCAGGCGGCAAGCTATCTGGCCGAATCGCACAGCCAGGCGGCGCTGTCGGAGGCGAAGCGTTTCGACGAGTTCAACCGCCGCTTTGCCTTCATCATGCACGACATCAAGAATCTGGCGAGCCAATTGAGCCTGCTCGCGAGCAATGCCGAGCGTCACGCCGACAAGCCGGCGTTCCGCGCCGACATGATCGAGACGCTGAAAATCTCCTCGCGGCGGCTGTCCGACCTGCTCGTCCGGCTGTCGCCGCGCGAACGCGGGCCGTCGGCCGATGCGGTGCGCACGCTGATCGAGCCTCTGATGCGCGACGTCGCGGCCGAGGTGCGGACGCGGCGCGCGCTGTTCGTTGGCTGTCAGGCGGGGCTTGCGGCGTGGGGCGACGCGGGGTCGATCCGGCAGGTCGTCCAGCATCTGGTGAGCAATGCGATCGACGCGTCTGCCGAAGACACGCCGGTGCAGCTGATCGCGGTCGCCGAGAATGGGCGCGTGCGCATCGACGTGATCGACCAGGGGGCGGGCATGACCCGCGCCTTCGTCCGTGACGAGCTGTTCAAGCCTTTCGTTTCGACCAAGGAAGGCGGCTTCGGGCTGGGCGCGTTCGAGGCGCTGCAGCTCGCGCAGGCGATGGGCGGGTCGATCGAGGTCGCGAGCGAGCCGGGCAAGGGCAGCAATTTCACATTCTGGCTGCCGCTGGCCGAGGCCCGCGCGGACGCCGGAACGCCGACAGGAAAAGTGGCATAGACATGAACGACAGCGGGACCGCGCCGAAGAAATTGCTGGTCGTCGAGGATGACCCGGGGCTGCAGGCGCAGCTCAAATGGGCGTATGACGATTATGAAGTGCTGATCGCGGGCGATTTCGGCAGCGCGATCGAGCTGCTGCGCGCCGAGGAGCCTGGGGTGGTGACGCTCGACCTCGGGCTGCCGCCCGATCCCGACGGAACGCGCGAGGGATTCCGCGTGCTGAAGGCGATCCTCGAGGTGAAGCCCGATACCAAGGTCATCGTCGTGTCGGGGCATGGCGAGCGCGCCAGCGCGCTGGCGGCGATCGCGAGCGGGGCGTGGGATTTCTACCAGAAGCCGATCGATATCGAGGAGCTGGGACTGATCGTCCGCCGGGCGTTCCATGTCCACGAGCTGGAGGTCGAGAACGGGCGGCTCGCCGAGCGGGGTGCGGGCGACAATCGCGTGCTCGGCGGGATGATCACCGGGGCGCCAGAGATGCTGAAGGTCGCGCGGACGATCGAGCGGGTCGCGAACCTCGACGTATCGGTGATGCTGCTTGGCGCAAGCGGGACGGGCAAGGAACTGCTGGCGCGCGGGCTGCACGAGGCGAGCGGGCGGCGCGACGGCGCGTTCGTCGCGATCAACTGCGCCGCGATCCCCGAGAATCTGCTCGAAAGCGAGCTGTTCGGGCACGAGAAGGGCGCGTTCACCGGCGCGGTCAAGACGACCGAGGGCAAGATCGAGCTGGCGCACGGCGGCACGCTGTTCCTCGACGAGGTCGGCGACATCCCGCTGCCGCTGCAGGTCAAGCTGCTGCGTTTCCTGCAGGAACGGACGATCGAGCGGATCGGCGGGCGCAAGGCGATCGCGGTCGACACGCGCATCGTCTGCGCGACGCACCGCGATCTTGACGCGATGATCGCCGAGCAGCGCTTCCGCGACGACCTCTATTATCGTCTCGCCGAGATGGTGGTGAAGATCCCGCCGCTTGCCGAACGACCGGGCGACGCGGTGCTGCTGGCGCGGCATTTCCTGCACCACTATGCGCCCGAGATGAACCCGTCGGTGCGCGGCTTCGCGCCCGACGCGCTGCAGGCGATCGACGAGGGGCGGTGGCCCGGCAATGTCCGCGAACTCGAAAACCGGATCAAGCGCGCGGTGATCATGGCCGACGGCAAGCTGGTGATGAAGGACGACCTCGACCTGGCGGGCGGGAGCGAGGGGGAGGGCGGGGATTATCTGAACCTCCGCAGCGCGCGCGAAGCGGCCGACCGCGTCGCGATCCGCCGCGCGATGACGCAGAGCGAGGGCAATATCTCGTCGGCGGCGAAGTTGCTCGGGATCAGCCGCCCGACGCTTTACGACCTGCTCAAGCAATATCGGATGCAGGCCTGAGTGGTCCGTGTTCGCGTCCTGCTCGCCGCATCGCTGGCGGCGCTGGCGCTCGCGGGCTGCGGTGATGCCACGAAGGAGGGCGCGCGTAGCGAACTTCGCGAGCGCGCTGCAAAGCTGCAGGGCGACGTCGCGGCCGATCCCGGGGATATTGCGACGCGGGTCCGGCTGGCGCGCGTGCAGATCGCGCTGGGCGACGGCGTGGGGACCGAGGCGACGGTGAAGGCGGCGCTCGCGGCGGGCGCCAACGCCGACTATTTGCGCCCGCTGCTCGCGCGGGCTTATGAGTTGCAGGGGAACGGGACGCGCGCGCTGGAGGTGCTTGCCGACGGACCCGTCGCACCCGAGATGGCGGGCGAGGCGGCGTGGGTCGAGGGCGATGTCCAGCTTGCGGGCGGCGACCTTGGTGCGGCGCGTGCCGCGTTCGATCGCGCGGTCCGGGCGCTGCCGAACGAATCCGCGCTGTGGGTGTCGGTCGCCCGCTTTCGCGACGCCAACGCCGACGCGGCGGGCGCGCACGACGCCGCCGACTATGCGATAGAACTCGACGCGAAGAACAGCGCCGCCCTGACGCTCAAGGCGAAACTGGTGCGCACACAGCAGGGACTGAAGCCCTCGCTCGGCTGGTACGAGGCCGCATTGGCGGCCGATCCGGCCAACGCCGACGCGCTGATCGAGCAGGGCGCGACGTTCGGCGACCTCGGCCGTTACAAGGATATGCTGGCGTCGCTGCGCGCGGCGGTCGAGCTGGCGCCGGGCGATCCAAGGATATATTATCTGCAGGCGGTGCTGGCGGCGCGCGCCGGAAACTATCCGCTGGCCCGCAGCCTGCTCCAGCGCACGCGCGGCGCGATGGACGATGTGCCCGGCTTCATGCTGCTGAGCGCCGTCGTCGAACTCGAACTCGGCGGACAGGCCGTGGCGGCGACCTGGGCCGACCGGCTGCTGACCGAACAGCCGAACAATTTCACCGCGCGCCGCATCCTCGCGGTGGCCGACTGGGCCGATGGCGATGCCGGTGCGGCGGCCGATGCCCTGGCGCCCGTCGCGGCCCGCGCCGATGCCGATAGCTGGGCGCTGCTGCTCGCGGCGCGGCTGGCGGCCGAAACCGGGGATGCGGACGCGTCCGCAGCCTATCTGGCGCGCGCCGCGACGCTGGCGCGCGGCGCGGCGGCGCCGTTCGCCGCGAGCGACAGCTACGGTCTCGCTTCGCTTTCGGCCGACGGCGATCCGCTCAATCCGGCGAAGGCGATCCCGGCGATCTCCGCCGATATGGCGGGGGGCAATTATTCCGCCGCAATCGCGCGCGCGACGCGGCTGCGCGATGCCAACCCCGGGGTGGCCGACGCGCATGTCCTCCTGGGCGATGCGGCGCTGGCAGGCGGGCGGCTCGACCTTGCGGTGCAGGCGTACCGGTCGGCGCAGGCTCTCGATGCGAGCGAGCGGGTCGCCTTGCGGCTGGCCAACGCGCTTTACCGTATCGGCGACGCCGCGGCGTCGCGCCGGGTCGTGATGCGGCTGCTTGCAAATGATCCGTCGAGCGTGGCGGGCGAGCGGATCGCCGGTTCGCTGGCGATGGACGCCCGCGACTGGGATGCCGCGATCGGACATTATGAGCGCATTCGCCGGCGGATCGGCAACCGAGACGCCGTGGTGCTGCGCGAACTGGCCCGCGCTTGGATCGCAAAGGGCAACAGCGAGCAGGCGCTGCCGATGATTGCGCTCGCCTATCGGCTGCAGCCGCTGAACGGCGAGATCATGCGGATCTATGCCGATTTGCTGGACCAGCGCGGAAATGCGCAGGCGGCGGAGGATTTGCGCGACAAGGCGGCGCAGATCGGGCGGTAGGTGGCTGCTGACGAGCGACTGCGGCCGTTCGTCTCCCCCCGCAGGCGGGAGGGGACGGCATCCACGGCAGCGCGGATCTCATTGACCCCGGATCAAGTGCTGGGTGACGAAATTCCGTTCACCACTCGAGAGCGGAAAGAGCCCTCAGGCCTCGGTCAGGTCCAGCAGGGTGCGTGCATCGAGCCCGATCCGGCGCATCTGCTGCGCGACAGGGGGCCAGACGTTGGCGAGGAAATCCTGACGCATCAGCGTGCGTAGGCGGTCGGTCGCGCCCTCGGCGACGAACATGCCGACGCCGCGCTTTACCGTGACGAGCCCTTCGTCCTGAAAGGTCTGATAGGCCTTGGCGACCGTCAGCGGATTCGCACCTTCCTCCGCCGCAAGCGAGCGCACCGACGGGAGCATATCGCCGTCGGCGTAGGTGCCGTCGAGAATGGCGTTGGCGATCACGTCGCGGAGACGCTGATAGACGGGTTTGGACTGATCGAGCATGGCGACTTAATGCCATAAGACAGCAGTACAGTCAAATCGCGAAAATTAGAAAAACGCCATCAACGTTGAAATTAAATATCCCAAGCGCTTACGACGTCGTCATATTCGGGTCGCGGGCGCTCCGAGAGGTCGGCGGCGGGGGTTCCGAAGAAGAAATAGCCGACGATCGTGTCGCCGTCGGCGACTCCGAACGCCTTCGCCACATGGGGGCTGTACGCGGCCCAGCCGGTCAGCCAGCTGCCGACGAAGCCATGCGCGTGCGCGGCGTGGAGGAGATTCATGCCGACAGCGCCGGCCGACATCTGTTGCTCCCAGACCGGGATCTTTACGCCCGGCACCGGAGTAGAGATCAGGACGACGAGGCTGGGCGCCTGGTGCGCGAACTGGTCGAGCGCCGACAGGTCCATCCCCGCGGCACCGGGATTCTCCGCCACCCATGCGTCCTTGAGCAGCTTGGCGAAGGCACTCCGCTGGTCGTCGGCGATCGTGACGATGCGCCACGGCGCGAGCTTGCCATGGTCGGGGGTGCGGAGCGCGAGCGCGATGATATCGTGAAGCTGGCCCGCGTCGGGGCCGGGTGCGACCATGTCGCGCGCCTTGCCCGAGCGGCGGGTGGCAAGGTGTGTGCGGAGCGAGGAGATGTCGTTGAACATGGCCGCAATTTGGCGATCTTCACGCATATGCGCAAGTGTTGCGAACTATTCGCAATAAATTTCCCGGCGGCGCGACATGGTTTCACGCGCAATTAGATTCTTCCCTTGCGCAATTTTCGCGCTAGGTTGTCCCATTCGCGCGGCGGAAAGCCGCGGCAAAACATCCGGGAAAAGGGACGCAGTATAATGAAGAGCATGGCCTTGTGGGACGAGGGAGACTGGATCGCGGTGATCGCGCTCGTTGTCCTTGGCGTCTTCCTGAGCATTGGCGCATTGATCGCCGGCAGCAAGAAACCCGAATTCGCCGGACACCCCAAGGGCCTCTACATGCTCTTCTTCGCCGAGATGTGGGAGCGCTTCTCCTACTACGGCATGCGCGCGATCCTGATTTTCTACCTGACCCAGCACTGGCTGTTCAGCGACAGCAAGTCGAACCTGATCTACGGCGCCTATACCAGCCTCGTTTACATCACCCCCGTGCTCGGCGGCTATCTCGCCGACCGGTACCTCGGCCAGCGCAAGGCAGTGCTGTTCGGCGGCCTGTTGCTCGCAGCGGGGCATAGTCTGATGGCGGTCGAAGGGGTCGGGGGACAGGAGGACGCGACGATCAACGTCTTCTGGGCCGCGCTCGCCTTCATCATCGTCGGCTCGGGGTTCCTGAAGGCCAATATCTCGGTGATGGTCGGCCAGCTCTACCGGCTCACCGACGTCCGCCGCGACGGTGCCTATACGATCTTCTATATGGGCATCAACGTCGGCGCTGCGCTCGGCACAATCCTCGTCGGCTATCTCGGCCAGCGGATCGGCTGGGGCTACGGCTTCGGGCTCGCCGGCATCGGCATGCTCGCCGGTCTGGTCGTCTTCGTCCTCGGCAAGAGCGCGCTCCTCGGCGCCGGCGAGGCGCCCGCGCCGCTCGCAAAGTCGCGCGAATGGACGCTTTACGGCATCGGTCTTGCCGCGGTCGCGGTGATCTGGGCGCTCGTCCAGTATCAGGACGTCATCCAGTCGCTGCTCGCCATCTCGGGCGTCGCGCTGCTCGGCTATGTCCTTTACGAAAGCTTCAAGCTGGAGAAGGAACCGCGCGAGCGCATGTTCGCGATCCTTTTCCTCATCGCCCTCAACCCGCTGTTCTGGGGGCTGTTCGAGCAAGCCGGCGGATCGATGAACCTGTTCACCGACCGTTATGTCGAACGCGGCGCGGTCCCCGCATCGATCTTCCAGTCGATCAATCCGATCTACATCATCCTCTTCGCGCCCTTCTTCGCGGGGCTGTGGCAATGGCTGGGCAAGCGCGGCATGGAGCCGTCGGCTCCGGCAAAGTTCGGTCTGGCGCTCGCGCAGATGGGGCTCGCCAACCTCGTCCTCGTGTGGGGCGCCGAAGCGTTCGGCGTGGCGGCGATGACGCCGGTGCTGTTCGTCTTTCTTTACTATCTCCTCGCGACGACCGGCGAGCTGTGCCTCAGCCCCGTCGGCCTGTCGGCGATGAACCGGCTCGCGCCGTCCTATCTTGCGTCGCTCATCATGGGCGCGTGGTTCTATATGACCGCGGTCGGAAATTTCGTCGCCGGCAAGATCGGCGAGGCGACCGGCGGCCATGGCGGGGAGATGAGCAAGGCCAAGCTGCTCGAAATCTATGAGATGTTCGGCTGGATCGCGATTGGCGCGGCGGTTGCAGTGCTGCTGGTCAGCCCGATCGTCAAGCGCTGGATGCACCTCGACACGCTGCGCGATCGTGACGACGGCCTGGCGGGTGTCGGCGAAGCCGAGCCGCAGGCCGCGGGCATCCACCCCGAACCGAAGGGGGCGTAATCGATGGTCAGGAGCTTGAAGAGCGGCCTGCTGGCTGCGGCGTCGCTTGCCCTCGCCGCCTGTGCTTCGACCGGCGAGGCGCCGAAATCGGCGGGCGACAAGCCCGCCACCGCCGCGGCCGAAAAGCCGGCCAAGTTCGACAAGGATCCCTATCCCTCGACCTACAAGGGATATCCGACGCGGCTGACCGTGGTGAAGGGCGCGACCGTTTTCGACGGCGAGGGCGGGCGGTTCGACAATGGCACCGTGGTGCTGTCGAGCGGCAAGGTGCTGGCGGTCGGCGGCCCCGATCTGGAGGTGCCGACCGACGCCTATGTCGTCGACGGCACCGGCAAATATGTGACGCCGGGCGTCATCGACATCCACAGCCATCTCGGCGACTATCCCTCGCCGGCGGTCGATGCGCATTCGGACGGCAACGAGGCGACCTCGCCGACAACGCCCGAGGTGTGGAGCGAGCATAGTGTGTGGCCGCAGGACCCGGGCTTTACCCGCGCGCTCGCCAATGGCGGCGTGACGACGCTCGAAATCCTGCCGGGCAGTGCGAATCTGATGGGCGGGCGTTCGGTGACGCTCAAGAACGTGCCCGCGCGGACGATGCAGGGGATGAAGTTCCCGGGCGCGCCGTACAGCCTGAAAATGGCGTGCGGCGAAAATCCGAAGCGCGTTTATGGCGCCAAGGGGAGGATGCCCTCGACCCGCATGGGCAATCTGGCGGTCAATCGCCAGACCTGGGCGAAGGCGGCGGCGTACAAGAAGAAGCTCGACGAGGGGAAAGCGGTCGACCGCGACCTGGCGATGGAAACGCTCGCGGGCGTGCTGTCGGGCGAAATCGTCGTCCAGAACCATTGCTATCGCGCCGACGAAATGGCGATCGTCATCGATATGAGCCACGAGTTCGGATACAAGGTGTCGACTTTCCACCACGCGGTCGAGGCGTACAAGATCGCCGACCTGCTGAAGAAAGAGGGCATTTGCGCCGCGATGTGGGCCGACTGGTGGGGCTTCAAGATGGAAGCCTATGACGCGGTGCCCGAGAATATCGCGCTGATGTACAAGGAAGGCGCGTGTACGATCGTCCATTCGGACGATGCGAACCAGATCCAGCGGCTCAATCAGGAAGCGGCGAAGGCGCTCGCCGCCGGGCGCCGGATGGGGATGCAGATCAGCGACGAACAGGCGTGGACCTGGCTGGCGATCAACCCGGCGAAAGCGCTTGGCATCGGGGACAGGACGGGCAGCCTGAAGCCCGGCAAGATGGCCGACGTCGTGCTGTGGAACGGCAATCCGTTCAGCGTCTATACGCGGCCCGAAAAGGTCTGGATCGACGGCGCGCTGATGTTCGACGCGCTGGACCCGAAACGGCGTCCGGTGACCGACTTCGAGCTGGGGCAGCCGGGCGAAGGAGACGTGAAATGATCCGCGCGCTGCTTTTGTCCGCCGCCGCGCTCGTCGCGCTTCCCGCCGGGGCGCAGGACGTCGCGATCACCAATGCGAAGCTCGTCATCGGCGACGGCAGCGCGCCGATCGAGGACGGCACCGTCGTCGTGCGCGGCGGCAAGGTCGTTGCGGCGGGGCGCGGTGTGGCGGTGCCTGCGGGCATCGAGCGCGTCGATGCGGGCGGCCATTATGTGACGCCGGGGATCGTCGCGGCGTTCAGCCGCGTCGGGCTGGTCGAGGTCGATGCCGTCACCGGCACCAACGACCGATCGGCGACGCGCTCGCGCTTCTCGGCGGGGCTCGATATCGCCCCGGCGCTCAACCCGATGGGATCGCCGATCGCGGTCAACCGCGCCGCGGGCGTGACGCGCGCGATCGTCGCGCCGGGCAGCAGCAGCAATTTGTTCGCCGGGCAGGGCGCGGTCGTCGACCTTGGCGACGACAACGACATGGTGACCAAGCCGCGTGCGCTGCAGTTCGTGGCGTTCGGCGAAGACGGGTCGGCGAAGGCGGGCGGCAGCCGCGCCGCGACCTTCCTGCTGTTCCGCGAGCAGTTGCTGGCGGCGCGGAGCTATGCGCGTAACCCCGCGACGCTGGCCGAGTGGAGCAATGACTCGCTGATCCAGCGCGCCGATGCAGAGGCGCTGGTGCGCGTGATCAATGGCACGACCCCGCTGTTCGTGCGCGTCGACCGCGCGGCGGATATCCTGAACGTGCTGAAGCTGAAGGGGGAATTCCCGGCGCTGAAGCTGGTGCTCGTCGGCGCGACCGAGGGCTGGCTGGTCGCGCGCGATATCGCGGCGGCGAGGGTGCCGGTGCTGGTCTCGCCGCTGACCGACCTGCCGGGCAGTTTCGAGCAACTCGGCGCGACGCAGTCGAACGCCGGGCGGCTCAAAGCGGCGGGGGTCGAGGTGTCGGTCGGCGTGTTCGACGACGACGATGCGCACAAGATGGGTTATACGACGCAATATGCGGGAAATCTGGTCGGGCTGTCGAAGCTGCCGGGCGCGAGCGGGCTGACGTGGGATCAGGCCTTTGCCTCGATCAGCAGCGTGCCCGCGAAGGCGGTGGGCATGGACGGCGCGATCGGGTCGCTGCGCGCGGGGCGTGCCGGCGATATCGTGATCTGGGACAATGATCCGCTCGAACTCGGCAGCCGTCCGACGATGGTGTGGATCGATGGCAAGCGCCAGTCGCTCGTCACGCGGCAGGACCGGCTGCGCGACCGCTATCTGACGCCGACCGAAGGGGCATTGCCCAAGGCTTACGATCGGTGATTACAGTTGTTGAAGGCGTCCCTTCCCATTTCGTCATTCCGGCGCAGGCCGGAATCCTGCCGTAGCGATAGTCCGCACGGGTGAGATCCCGGCCTGCGCCGGGATGACGAAAGACTGGAGGGCGCCGCCGGGAGGAGAGGGGCCGTCCAATGCAACCGATGTCGCTTTTGATCACGACCTGCGCGCTGTTCGTCGGTTCGCATCTGCTGCTGTCGCATCCGCTGCGCGCGGGGCTTGCCGGGCGGCTCGGCGAGCGCGGCTTCATGATCGTCTATTCGATCGTCGCGATCGCCACCTTCGTCCTGATCGTGCAGGCATGGCGCGGGATGCCGCCCGAACCACCGCTGTGGGCCGTCGACGATCCGCTGTGGATCCTCGCGTCGCTGCTCGTCCTGGTCGCCAGCATCCTGTTCATGGGATCGCTGATCGGCAATCCGGCGATGCCCGCACCGAATGCCGCGGCCGCCGCGCAGGCGGCGCCGCGCGGGGTGTTTGCGATCACCCGGCACCCGATGATGTGGGGCTTCACCCTGTGGGCGCTCGCGCACGCGCTGGTGATGCCGACGCCCGGGCAGATCGTGCTGTCGGCGACGATCGCCTTCCTCGCGCTCGTCGGATCGGCGGGACAGGATGCGAAGAAGGCGCGGCTGATGGGCGACAGCTGGCGGCACTGGGCGGCGCGGACGAGCTTCGTGCCCTTTGCGCGCCAGGTCGCGGGAACGACGCCGTGGGGAGATGCCTTGCCGCGCGGCCATGCGCTGTTCGGCGGGATCGTCCTGTGGCTTGCCGCGACGTGGGCGCACGGCGCGCTGGGATTCATGGTTGCGGGGATATGGCGCTGGGTGGGATAGCAGGTGCATGAACAGCACCGCGCACCTTAACGATTTGTCGCTGCGGCTACTCGGCCGACCGTATGACGATCTGGATTTGGAAGAGAGCCGCGTCCTCCAGGCGATCGCCGCGCGGGCGCCGAGCAGCCGCGATGCGGCGGACCTTGGCGACGCGCAGGCGAGCCGCGGCGACCGGCTCGCCGACCGCGTCGCGGCGATCGGTGGCTCGTGGGGCTTCATCACCGTCTTCACGCTCGTGCTGCTGGGATGGATGCTGCTCAATTCGGAGGTGTTGCAGCGGTTCGGGCTGGCGTTCGACCCCTATCCCTTCATCTTTCTGAACCTGATGCTCTCGACTCTCGCCGCGGTGCAGGCGCCGATCATCATGATGAGCCAGAACCGGCAGGCCGCGAAGGACCGGCTGACCGCGAGCGTCGATTATGAAATCAACCTGCGCGCCGAGCTGGAGATCATGCGGCTGCACGAAAAGCTGGACCAGATGCGGTTTCACGAACTGCACGAGAAGGTCGACGAGCTGTGTGCGCGGTTGGAGGCGCAGGAATAGACGGGAAGGCTGTTTCGGGGGGGCTGTCGTTATAGTCCTCCCCATCGACTTGCGATGGGGAGGTGGCAGCCCGAAGGGCTGACGGAGGGGCCGAGCG
>NZ_JAFMTR010000045.1 GCF_018682675.1 Sphingopyxis soli | reverse complement strand
TCGCTTCCATCCAGCTCGCATCAATCAGGATTTGGTTGCGGCATAATGAGTCGGTGACCTAGACCTCGCTCGCGGTCGCAGTGTCGATTTCGCTCATCACCAGCTTGCCGTTCTTGACGGCGAACCCCATCCGCCCCTCGACGAGGTCGAGCGCGGCATGACCGAACACGTCGTAGCGCCAGCCCTGCATCATCGGGATGTCCTCGCTGCGTCCGTTCGCGGCGAGCGCTTCCAGATCGTCGCTGCGCGCGATCAGCCGGGCGGCGACGTTGAGTTCGCGCGCGCGAATCTTGAGGAGGAGCTTCAGCAGGTCGGCGACGAGAGCGCCCTCCTTGCCAAGCCCCGGTCCGCGCGCGGCGCGGTCGGGCATGTCCTCTTTCGCCAGGGGTTTCGCAGCGGCGATCGCATCCATCAGCCGGCCGCCGATATCGTTCGACTTCCACGTCGCCGACAGCCCGCGCACACTGCCAAGGCCTTCCTGCGCCTTGGGCGGATGCGCGGCAAGGTCGGCGAGCGTCTCGTCCTTGACGATGCGGCCGCGTGGCAGGTTCTTGTTGCGCGCCTCGCGCTCGCGCCACGCCGCGAGCGATTTCAGTCGCCCCAGCACCTCGGGCTTGCGCGTCGGCACCTTGATCCGCTGCCATGCCTTTTCGGGATCGAGGGTGTAGTTGGCGGGGTCGGCGAGCTTTTCCATCTCCTCGTCGAGCCAGTGGCCGCGGCCCGTCTTGACCAGCTTCTTGAGCATCATCGGAAAGATTTTCGCGAGATGCGTCACATCGCCGATCGCATAGTCGATCTGGCGCTTGTCGAGCGGGCGGCGGCTCCAGTCGGTGAAGCGCGCGCCCTTGTCGAGTTGCAGGCCGATCCACGCCTCGACCAGGTTCGAATAACCGACCTGTTCGGCCTGCCCCAGCGCCATCTGGCCGATCTGCGTATCGAAGATCGGGTGCGGGGTCTTCCCGGTCAGGTTGAAGATGATTTCGACATCCTGCCCGCCCGCGTGGAAGACCTTCAATATGTCCTCATTGTCGACCATCAGGTCGAGCAGGGGCTGCAGGTCCATTCCCGGCGCCATCGGATCGATCGCGGCGGCATGGTCGCTGTCCGCGACCTGGATCAGGCACAGTTCGGGCCAGAAGGTGTTTTCGCGCATGAATTCGGTGTCGACGGCGATGAAATCGCTGCCCTTGATGAGGTCGACAAATTCGGCGAGTGCGGCACTGGTTTCGATAAGCGGATGGATTTGCATGTCCGGCCTATACCGCGACTTTGACGAAGCGGGCAGGAAAATTTACTGCGGATGAACCGGAGACACGAAGAGGGCGAATCCGCCCTCGACCCTTGACAAATCGTGCGCCGCATTGCCTTAGGCGCGGCCATATCGGGGCGTTTTCCGGCGCGCCTCTCCTGACATTTGAAAGACGATCACAATGCACGCCTATCGTACCCACACTTGCGCCGATCTTCGCGCCGCCAACGTTGGCGAGGACGTCCGCCTTTCGGGCTGGGTGCACCGGACGCGCGAGCATGCGAACGTGCTCTTCGTCGACCTTCGCGACCATTATGGCATTACCCAGATCGTGGTGGAGACCGGCTCGGACCTTTATCCCACGGTCAATGGCGTCGGCCCCGAGTCCGTCCTGACCTTTACCGGCAAGGTCGCGGCGCGCTCGCCCGAGACGCTCAACCCGAAGCTGGCGACCGGCGAGATCGAGATCTATCCGACCGCGGTGACGGTCCAGTCGGCTGCCGAGCGCCTGCCGCTGCCGGTGTTCGGCGAGGCCGACTATCCCGAGGAAATCCGCCTCACCAACCGCTTCCTCGACCTGCGCCGCGAACGGCTGCACAAGAATATCGTGCTGCGCTCGAACGTGATTTCGTCGCTGCGCCGCCGGATGATCGACCAGGGCTTCACCGAGTTCCAGACGCCGATCCTGACCGCGAGCAGCCCCGAGGGCGCGCGCGACTATCTGGTCCCCAGCCGCGTCCATCCCGGCAAATTCTATGCGCTGCCGCAGGCGCCGCAGATGTTCAAGCAGCTGCTGATGGTCGCGGGCTTCGACCGCTATTTCCAGATCGCGCCCTGCTTCCGCGACGAGGACGCGCGCGCCGACCGCTCGCCCGGCGAATTCTACCAGCTCGATTTCGAGATGAGCTTCGTCACGCAGGACGACGTCTTCGCCGCGATCGAGCCCGTCCTGCACGGTGTGTTCGAGGAATTCGCCGACTTCGACGGCAAGGGGCGCACCGTGTCGCCGCTGCCGTTCAAGCGCATCCCGTACCGCGAGTCGATGCTGAAGTACGGCAGCGACAAGCCCGATCTGCGCAACCCGCTGCTCGTCCATGACGTGGGCGATTTCTTCAAGGGCTCGGGCTTCGGCCGCTTCGCGTCGATGGTCGAGGAAGGGCAGGTCGTCCGCGCCGTCGCCGCCCCCGAAACGCACGAGAAGAGCCGCAAATTCTTCGACGAGATGAACAGCTGGGCGCAGTCGGAAGGTTTCCCCGGCCTCGGCTATGCGACGCAGAAGGACGGCGTGTTCGGCGGCCCGATCGCCAACAACCACGGCCAGGAGGGCATGAAGGCGATCGCCGACGCGATGGGCCTCGGCCCGAACGACGGCATCTTCTTCGCCGCGGGCGTCGAGGCGAAGGCCGCGAAGCTCGCCGGTCTTGCCCGCACGCGCGTCGCCGAACAGCTGGGCCTCATCGACAAGAGCCGCTTCGAATTCTGCTGGATCGTCGATTTCCCGATGTTCGAGGCCGACGAAGAGACCGGCAAGATCGATTTCAGCCACAACCCCTTCTCGATGCCGCAGGGCGAGATGGAGGCGCTGACGACCAAGGATCCGCTCGATATCCTCGCCTATCAGTATGACATCGTCTGCAACGGCGTCGAACTGTCGTCGGGCGCGATCCGGAACCATCGCCCCGACATCATGTACAAGGCGTTCGAGATCGCCGGTTACAGCCAGCAGGACGTCGACACGAACTTTGCGGGCATGATCAACGCTTTCAAATTCGGCGCCCCGCCGCACGGCGGTTCGGCGCCCGGCGTCGACCGCATCGTGATGCTGCTCGCCGACGAGCCGAACATCCGCGAAGTGATTGTCTTCCCGATGACGCAGAAGGCCGAGGATCTGATGATGGGCGCCCCCGCGCCGGTCAGCGAAAAGCAGCTCAAGGAGCTGCATATCCGCCTTGTGGATGGTCCGAAGAACTGATTCTTGGATAACGGCCGGTCTCGCTTTTCTCATCATCCCGGCGCAGGCCGGGATCTCGCCGCTGCGGCGGAACGAGATGGCGAGATTCCGGGTCGCGCCGGGATGACGATCTGAATGGAACAGCCCCGCGAGCACCGGCAGGCGACGCCGGAAGGCGAAATCTGCTGGTTCGAATGGGGTCGGCGCGGCGAGGGGCCTTCGCTCCTCCTGCTCCACGCGACAGGCTTTCACGCGCGGCTATGGGATCAGGTGGTCGCCGCGCTTCCCGCTGGCACCCATGTTATCGCGCCCGATCACCGCGGCCATGGGCGCAGCTTCAAGCCCGCCTCGCTGTCCGACTGGGCGGCGACCTCCGATGCGCTGCTGCCGCTGGTCGATCGCTTCGCCGGTACCCCGCTCGTCGGCTGCGGGCACAGCATGGGCAGCTATGTGCTGAGCCGCCTCGCGGCAGAGCGCCCCGACGCGTTCCGGCACATCTTCCTGATCGACCCGGTGATCATGGATCCGGTCTTCTACGCGCACGCCGCGGGCGAGCCGGTCCCCGATCCGTCCGAACATCCTGTCGCGCGTCGCCGCAACCGCTGGGTCGGTTGGGAGGCGATGCTGGCAAGCTTTGCAGAGCGACCGCCCTATGCTCATTGGCAGCCTGAAGTCCTTGCCGACTACTGCCGATACGGCCTGCTCCCCGCCGCCGACGGAGAGGGATGGGAGCTCGCCTGCCCGCCGCGGCTCGAAGCATCGGTTTACCTCGGCGCCGCGCGCACCGATCCCTATGCTTGGCTCGGCCGCATCGCCGCGCCGTCGACCGTCATCCGGGCGAAAAGCGGCGAGCGCGCGAACAATCTCGATTTCTCGGTGAGCCCGTCGTGGCCGGGGCTTGGCGCGCAGCTGGGTTCGGTGCGCGACGAGCAATGGGCCGAGCTCAGCCATTTCATCCCCATGGAAGCGCCGCGGCGGATCGCGGACCTGATCGCAACCGCGCTTTGACAGTCCCACGGGGCTGCGATAGCCCACGCCGGGGGCGACCATCGGGGGGTGATTCATGCTGCGTGCGTTGTTGGCTGCGACAGCCCTGTCTCTTGCGATTCCGGCGGTGGCCGAGACGTTGCCCATCGCCGGCAGCGACCCGGCGTCGGCAAATGTCAACGACCTGCTGCGCATCGCCGTCGAACGCTTCGAGGGCGCGGACGGCGCAGCGGTCGCGCAGCATCTGGAAGCCGCGCTGGGGGAAGCCCGGTTCGACGGGCATAGCTATTTCCGCATCGTCGCCCCGGAATCGGGCGCGCCGGTCGACGGCCTGCTCACGGGCACGACGCGCGCCAGCGTCGACGAGGTGCCGGTCATCGAGAAGCGCAAGAAATGCACCGAATATGATCCGGCCGACACGAAGAAGTGCGTGAAGGAGGTCGAGGTCGACATCCGGTGCCGCCGCCGTACGATCACCGTCGCGACCACCGCGCGGCTGGTCGCGATCAAGGACGGCTCGATCCGCTATACGCGCCCGCTGAGCGCCCGCGACCAGCAGACCTGGTGCCCCGACCGCGCCGCGTCGCGCACCGCCGACGACTATATCGAATGGGCGCAGGAGGATCAGGTGCAGGCGATCCGCCGCGATCTCGCTCCCGCCGCCTATGCTGTCGCCGTCCGCGTCGACGAGAATCGCAAGGGGCTGGGCAAGCCCGCGGCCGAGGCCTTCAAGGAGGCGATCCGCCTGACCAAGAGCGATCCCGCCGCGGCCTGCGAAACATGGGCGGGCCTGACGCGCGACGCCGAGCCGACCGCCGCGCTCGCCTTCAATCTCGGCCTCTGCGCCGAGATGCGCGGCGATTTCGCCGCCGCGGTCGACTGGTACGACCAGGCGCAACGGCTGGGATCGAAGAACCGCGATATCGGCGAAGGAATCGCGCGGATCGACCGGAACCGCCGCGCGCTCGCCGACTGGGACGCGCGCAAGCGGCTGATGGGCGTCAGATAGCGCTTCTGTGCCGGAACCGGACAAAACGCGCGCTTGGTCGGGCGAGGGGTGCCAGCTAGGATAGCGCGATGACCATCCAGCTCTCCGACTATGAAACCGGCGCTAAATATGCGGGCGATTACGCCAGGGACGTCGCGCTGCTCGAGGCGCGGCTCGAACGGTTGCAGGCGGCGCATATCACCCACGGCCAGCGCAGCGTCATCATGTTCGAGGGCTGGGACGCGGCGGGGAAGGGCGGCATCATCCAGCGGCTGACCGCGTCGCTCGACCCGCGCTATTTCGAGGTGTGGCCGATCGCGGCGCCGAACGAAGAGGAAAAGGCGCGGCATTTTCTGTGGCGTTTCTGGAAGCGGCTGCCGGGAAACCGCGAAATATCGATCTTCGACCGCAGCTGGTACGGCCGCGTCCTCGTCGAGCGCGTCGAGGGCTATGCGACCGAGGCCGAGTGGCGCAAGGGCTATGACGAGATCAACGAGTTCGAGGCGCAGTTGACCGGCAGCCGCACCAATCTGGTCAAGCTGTTCGTCCACGTCACGCAAGAGGAACAGGACAAACGCTTCGCCGACCGGCTGAACGATCCGTGGAAGCGGTGGAAGACCGGCGTCGACGACTATCGCAACCGTTCGAAGCGCAAGCAATATCTGGCGGCGATGGAGGATATGTTCCAGCAGACCGACACGCGCTGGGCGCCGTGGACGGTCATCGACGGCAACAACAAGAAGGCGGCGCGCATCGCCGCGATGACGCACGTCGTCGAGACGCTGGAGGCGGCGGTGCCGATGACCCCGCCCGATCTCGACCCCGCGGTGGTCAAGCTCGCGCACAAGGCGTTCGGTTATTCGCCCAAAGACTAGCTTTTCGGGCCGCCCCGCCTAGCCAATCGGCGCCCCCGTTGCTACATGGGGTGGAATGAGCCGCGCCAAGAGATCCGACGACTGGGGTTTTCCCCGCTGGCGCCCCTATGGCTCGTCGCGCGAGACGCAGAAGGTGCGCCTTTGCGACCGTCATGGCTGCACCAACCCCGGCAACTGTCCCGCGCCCAAATCGCCCAACAGCCCCGAACGCTGGTATTTCTGCGAAACGCATGCGGCCGAATATAACCGCGGCTGGGACTATTTCGCCGGCCTGTCGGCCGAAGACGCCGCGGCGCGCGCCGCCGAAGAGGCGGCCGGCGCGCGCAGCTATGCCCGCGCCCAGCATTATGCGTGGGGCGGATCGGGCGACGGCAGCCGCAGCGCCGACGAGATGCGCGCGCTCGAACTCCTCGGCCTCGACCCCGACGCCGATTTCGACGCGACGAAAAAGGCGTGGCGCGCCTATGCGAAGGAATGCCATCCTGACGTGAACCCGGGCGATGCCGAAGCCGCGAAGCGCTTCGCGGCAGGTCAGGCGGCGTTCGAGGTGCTCAAACAGGCCGAAGAGCGGAAGAGCTGGAAGCCGGCGTAACCCGGCCCCTTATTCGCGCATCTGGATTCGCAGTACAAAGGGTGCGCCGACCTTCTCTCCCGATGCGGAAGCTGCCGGAACGAAGCGCGCTTTCTTGATGGCGGCCGCACAGATCTTTGCGTCCAGCTCTGCCGATCCGCTCGAAGCCAGCGTCTTGCAGGTCTGGGCCTTGCCAATCTCGTTTACGTCGAGCCGTATCGTCATCCACTTGCTGCCCTTGGCCGCATCGCTCGCCCAGATGTTCTCGAAAATGCTCCAGGACTGCATATTAAGGGGCCGCGCAGCGGTTTTGAGATCGCGGACCTTCGTCGGATCGATGCCCCAACTGGTCAAAAGGTCATCGTAACAGGCATTGAGCGCGGCGAACGGCTTGTCGAGACTGCCGACCGCCAGTTGGAGCGGCTCGGCGCCGTCGAGTTCGACCGACAGCGTACGTGTCGATGCGATTTCCGCAGGTCTTAGTTCATTCTCGCCGATGATCTGAAGCGCGCCTTCGCCTGTAGGAAGGCGATACCAGAGGACCGGCAACTTATGCGACGTGCCGTCGGGGCCAAGCCGTAACAGCACGTTATAATTCCAGTCTCTGATTTTGAGCGACTTGCCGGCGAGCGTATATTCCACGGCCTTCAAACTGGCACCGCGGATAATCCGCAGCGTGGTGGTGTCGTCGGCGGGGCCGAACGTCCGCGAAAGCCGACATTCGGATTCCGCATAATCGACGTTCCACGATGACGAGGGTGCCAGCGGTGCCTGAGCCTGAGCCGCGTCGGCGGCCGAGGCCAGCGCCAGGGCGATCAGGGACAAGCGGTCTAGCATTTGATGGCCATGTTTGATTTGCCCCTACTTATAAACACACGCGTCCAGCCCATCGCGCCGTACGATGCCGATCCGCGCGCGGATCGAATTGCCATAGCGTCGCGTGAAGCCCGACGGGCTCACCGCCTCGCGCTTCTTGGGCAGCGGCAGGATCGCGGCGATGCGCGCCGCCTCCTGCGGGGTCAGCTTGCCGGCGCCATGCTTGAAATAGCGCTGCGCCCCCGCCTCGACGCCATAGGTGCCAAGCCCCGTCTCGGCGACGTTGAGATACACCTCCATGATCCGCCGCTTGCCCCAGATCGTCTCGATCAGGAAGGTGAACCACACCTCGGGCACCTTGCGGATATAGCGCGTCCAGCCGCTGCCCTGCCACAGGAAGACATTCTTCGCGGTCTGCTGGCTGATCGTCGACCCGCCGCGCATCCGCTTGCCCTTGGCGTTGCGCTCGATCGCCTGTTCGATCGCCTCGCGGTCGAAGCCGTCGTGGCTGCAGAATTTGCCGTCCTCCGCGGCGATCGCGGCGCGCACCATGTTGCGGTCGATATGGGAAAGGCTGGTCCAGTCCTTGGTGATGCCGTTGCCGTCGGTCAGCATCGTGATCGTCACCGGCGGCGGCACGACGGCATAGATCAGCACCCAGACGACCGAGATCGCGATGAACCAGAGCAGCCATTTGAGCGGCCGCAGATACCAGGGGAGCTTGCGCGCCTTCGCGCGGGACTTTGTTGGCATGGCGCGCAAACTAATCGCTCGCGTCGGTCAGGCAAGCGGCAGGATGCAGAAAATGATCGTCGCCCGATTTGCCGCCCGTGACAAGGAGTACGGTCGTCAGTCGACGGTGATCTTGCCCGTCATGCCGAGCGCCGTATGCCCGAAGTGCGAGCAATGCACCTTGTAAGTGCCAGCCTTCGGGACCAGCGTCACGTCGCTGCTCTCGCCCTTGCCGAGCGACACGCGGCCCTTGGTGCCGCCGACGCGCGCGCGGTTGGCGGCATCCATCGTCGCCGCGGCGAAAAATTCCTCCGCCGTGAAATCGTGCCCGCCCGAACCTTCGTTGACGAAATGGATCGTCACCGCCTCGCCAGCATGAAGGTGCAGGTCGTCAGGGGTGAAGCTGAAATTCGCCAACGTCACCGTCACCCTCGCCGGGGCTTCGGCGGCGGTGACGGGAACCGAAAGCGCGAGCGCTGACAGGACAAGGGGAAGGATACGCATGACGTGACTCCTCGGCCGGGACGGGCCCGGCGTTACGGCACCCGAGCTTCGCGGTCTTAGGCGCTGACCAGCCGACGGTCGCCCGCCAGCTTGAGCATCGCCTTCTGCAGCTTCTCGAAGGCGCGCACTTCGATCTGGCGCACACGTTCGCGGCTGACGTCATAGACCTGGCTCAGATCCTCGAGCGTCTTCGGATCGTCGGTCAGGCGGCGTTCGGTCAGGATATGGCGTTCGCGCTCGTTGAGCGTCGCCAGCGCTTCGGTCAGCAGCTCGTGCCGCACGTCGCGTTCCTCGGCCTCGGCCACGCGCTCGTCCTGCAGCGGCCCCTCGTCGCCGAGCAGGTCCTGCCACTGGCTGTCGCCGTCCTCGCCCATCGGGACATTGAGCGAGGTGTCGCCGCCCATCGCCATGCGGCGGTTCATGCTGACGACCTCGTCCTCGGTGACGCCCAGATCCTTGGCGATCTTCGCCACATGCTCGGGGCTGAGGTCGCCGTCCTCGAACGCGTCGAGGCTGTTTTTCATCCGGCGCAGATTGAAGAACAGCTTTTTCTGCGCCGCGGTGGTGCCCATCTTCACGAGGCTCCACGACCGCAGGATGAATTCCTGGATCGAGGCGCGGATCCACCACATCGCATAAGTGGCAAGGCGGAAGCCGCGTTCGGGGTCGAATTTCTTCACCCCCTGCATCAGGCCGATGTTGCCCTCGCTGATCAGCTCGCTGACCGGCAGGCCATAGCCGCGATAGCCCATCGCGATCTTCGCGACGAGGCGGAGGTGGCTGGTGACGAGCTGCGCCGCCGCTTCATTGTCGCCATGCTCCTGAAAGCGTTTCGCGAGCATATATTCCTGCTCGGGCGTCAGCAGCGGAAATTTGCGGATTTCGGCCAGATAGCGGTTCAGGCTCGCCTCACCGCCGAGCGCGGGCACCACTGCCGGAACATTGCTTTTGTTAGCCATGGAGAGTGTCTTCCCTAAAACCTGAAATCATTCTGCCCCGGTTGGGTCCGGCGGTCAAAATAGATTTTCATTCGAAACTTAAACGCGCAGTTCATCGATCAGTTCCCGCATGTCCGCTGGGAGTTCGCTGTCGAGCGCGATGCTGTTACCGGTCACCGGATGAATAAAGCCCAAATGCGCCGCGTGCAACGCCTGACGGGTAAAATTACGGGCTTTTAATGTGTCCGACAGCGGCTTTTTGGCGCGGCCATAGACCGGGTCGCCGACCAGCGGATGGCCGATATGCGCCATATGGACGCGCACCTGATGCGTGCGGCCGGTTTCCAGCCGGCATTCGACCAATGTCGCATTCCGCAGCGGCTCGATCGTCCGGTAGTGGGTGATCGCACGCTTGCCGCGCCCTTCGGCCACCACCGCCATCTTCTTGCGGTTGGTGCCCGACCGCCCGAGCGCCGCGTTGACGGTGCCGTGCGGCGGGATCGGGCGGCCGGTCGCGAGGGCCAGGTAGCGGCGGTCGATGCTGTGCGCCGCGAACTGCTTCGCGAGGCCTTCGTGCGCTTTGTCGTGCTTCGCGGCGACGATCAGCCCGCTGGTATCCTTGTCGATGCGGTGGACGATGCCGGGACGCGCGACGCCGCCGACCCCCGACAATTGTCCCGCGCAATGGTGGAGCAGCGCGTTGACCATCGTCCCGTCGAGATTGCCCGCGGCGGGATGAACGACCATCCCCGCGGGCTTGTCGACGACGATCAGATGCTCGTCCTCAAAGGCGATGACGAGCCCCATGTCCTGCGCGATGTTATGCGCCGGGGCGGGGGCGGGCAGACGGACCGCGAGCGTCGCAGGCGCGGCCTTCGCTGACGGATCCCACAGCACCGCGCCCGATGCGTCCGAAACCCGGCCGCCCTTGATCAGCGTCTTCAATCGCTCGCGCGAAAAATCGGGGAGCGCCTCCGCCAGCGCCCGGTCGAGCCGTAGCCCGGCGGCGCTGTCTGCCAGCGTCACGGTCAGTATTTCGTCGTCCCCCAACATTGCTCGCGATATGGGAGCGGGGCGCCGAATTTCAAGGTGAAGGGGATGCCCCTTGCCCTTAACCATGTCCCTGCCTTAGGGAGCAGGCGCGAGCCGGAAAGGTCCGGTCTGCGGGGAGTGATCCATGTCCGACGACCGCGTCGATTTCGCGTCCATGCTGGCCTCGCGGCTGTGCCACGATCTCTTGAGCCCGGTCGGCGCCTTCGCCAACGGGCTCGAACTGCTGGCCGACGAAAAAGACCCGGAGATGCGCGCGCGTTGCATCGAACTGCTCGAACAGAGCGCCCGGACTTCGGCGAACAAGCTCAAATTCTTTCGCCTTGCGTTCGGGTCGGCGGGCGGCTTCGGCGAGCTGGTTCCCGCCGACGAGGCGAAGTCGGCGATCCAGGGCATCATCGGCGACCGCGCGATCGACCTCAACTGGATGATCGGGACCGATCCGCTGCCCAAGCCGGCGGTGAAGATCATCCTCAACCTGTCGCTCCTCCTCGTCGATGCGCTGGTGCGCGGCGGCCGGCTCGATATCGGCTGCGAAAATCAGGGAGATGGGATCGAGATTGCGCTGCACGTCGAGGCCGAGCGCATCTTCCTCGACACCGATGTCGAACGCATCCTCGCCGAAGGCGAGGACGCCAGCGCGATGACCTCGCGCACCGCGCCCGCGGTGCTCGTGCAGGCGGTGGCGAAGCAGAATGGCGGCACGGTGATGCTGGCGCGCGAGACGCCGACCTCGCTGCTGGTCGGCGCGGTGCTCAAGGGCCGCTGATCGCGCTCGCGGAGCGGTGCAATTTCCTTGCACATTCTCCCATAAACAAACCCTCCATTAACCATTGTCCGGCAATGGTGAGCCCGGGATTTTGGGGCGCACCGACACCGCAATGGACGACCTGCTGAACGATTTTCTGGCCGAAACGGCTGAAATCCTTGCCGAAGCCGGCGGGGCGCTGGTCGCGTGGGAGGCGGACCCCGCCGACCGGGCGCAGCTCGACGCGATTTTCCGTCTCGTCCACACGATCAAGGGCAGCTCGGGATTCCTTGCCTTGCCGCGCGTCACCGCGCTGGCGCACGCCGCCGAGGATGCGCTCGATCAGGTCCGCCGCGGCAACCGCCCGGCCAACGCCGCGCTCGTCACCGGCGTGCTCGGCATCGTCGACCGGCTGTCGCAGCTCTGCGCTACGCTCGGCAGCAGGGGCGCCGAACCGGCGGGCGACGACGGCGACGTGATCGGTGCGCTCGCCGTGACGGAGGACGCGCCCGAAGCCCCGGCGGAACCCGCCGAAATCCAGCTTCGCCGTGACGACGACATCGTCACCGACTTGCAGGGCTGGCGCTCGATCCGTGTTCCGCTGCCGCTGCTCGACAGCGTGATGACCGGGGTCACCGACATCGTCCTCGCGCGCAACGAATTCGCGCGAATGCTCCGCGAATCGGGTGCCGATCCGGCGCTGATCGGGGCGTTCGACCGCCTGTCCGACTCGATCGCGGGAATGCGCCAGTCGGTCAGCCAGATGCGGATGCAGCGCATCGACAAATTGTTCGCGCCGCTGCCACGCATCGTTCGCGACCTCGCGCACGATCTCGGCAAGAAGATCCGCTTTGCGACCAGCGGCGGCGAGGTCGAGCTCGACCGCGAGATGATGGAGAATATCCGCGACCCGCTGATCCACATCGTGCGCAACGCGATCGACCACGGGGTCGAGGCGCTCGACGGGCGCGTCGCGGCGGGCAAGGACGTAACCGCGACCATCGCGGTCTCGGCGCGGCAGTCGGGCAACCAGATCGAGATCGAGGTGCGCGACGACGGCCGCGGCCTGTCGCCCGACGCGCTGGTGCAAAATGCGATCTCGGCGCGCATCCTGTCGGCGGCCGACGCGCGCGCGCTGACGCCCCGCGAAAAGCTCGAGCTCATCTTTCGCCCCGGCTTTTCGACCGCCGCCAAGATCACCGCGATCTCGGGGCGCGGCGTCGGCATGGATATCGTCAAGGCGAATGTCGAGAAGATCGGCGGCCTCGTCGAGCTGCGCAACGACGAGGGCAGGGGGCTTGCCGTCGTGCTGCGCGTGCCGATGACGCTGACGATCATCTCGGGCCTGATGGTCCGCGCGGCGGGGCAATATTTCGCCATCCCGCGCGGCGCGGTGCGCGAAATCCTGCTCGAAACGAGCGATACCGTCCGCATCGAACGCCTTGGCGGCGGCGAAATCGTGACCGTGCGCGGCGAGCAATTCCCGTTGCTCCGCCTCGAGACCATTCTCGGCCGCACGCGCGATCACCGCGACGATGTCGAGGATCGCGCGCTCGTGCTCGTCCGGCCGGGACAGGGGCAGAGCTATGCCCTCAGCGTCGCGGCGATCCACGATCATGAGGAACTGGTGATCAAGCCCGCCGCGCCGATGATCATGGCGACCGGCCTCTATGCCGGCACCACATTGCCCGACAACGGGCGCCCGGTGCTGCTGCTCGACGTGCAGGGCATTCTGGCCGCCGCCGCGATCGATGCGTCCGAGGCGGGCCGCAGCCTCGATCACGCGGTCGAGGCCGAGGCCGCCGCGGCCGCCGCGCGCAACGCCGAGCAGCTCTTGTTGTTCCGCGATATCGGAGGCCGCACACGCGGCATCCGCCTGTCGGTGATCGAGCGCGTCGAGGAAGTGCCGGCGCTCGCGCTGTTCGAGAGCGCGGGGCGGATCCAGGCGCAGATCGGCGACGACATCTTTCCCGTTCACGCGGCGAAACTTCCCGAGGGTCATGGCACGCTCAAGCTGCTGCGCCTCAACGACGGGCAGATGGTGCTTTGCTATCCGATCGAGGAGGTGGTCGACATCGTCCGCCTGCCCGAGATGGTCCAGCCCGCCACGGCGCCGGGGCTGATCGCGGGCATCGCGCTCGTCGCGGGCGATCCGGTCGAGCTGGTCGATCCCTTCTGGCTGATGGAGCAATATGCGCGCGGCGCGGTCGCGCCCGCCGTGCGCCAACCCATTTGCCGCATTGCCGACGATCACGACGGCTGGGGCGACAATTTCCTGGCCCCGATCCTGCAGAGCGCGGGGTATCGCGTCGTTGCCGAAACCTCCGGCGAAACCGCCGACGTCATGCTGTGCCTGACCGACGAGGGCGCGGCGCGGGCCGGTGACGGCGACGTGCCGGTGATCCGGCTCCGCGCCTCGGCGGCGGCGGCCGGACCCGATGACGAGACCGTCTATCGCTATGACCGTGGCGCGCTGCTCGATGCGCTGCGTCGCCGGATCGGGGGAGCGGGCGCATGATGGACAAGCTCTACCTTGTCGCGCGGATCGCCGACACGCGCGTCGCGCTGCGCAGCCGGGCGATCAATTCGGTCGTCACCGTCGGCACGCCGGTCGAGGTGCCCGCCGCGCCGCCGCATGTCGCGGGGCTGTTCGCGCTGCGCAGCCGCGTCTTCACGCTGATCGACCCGCATGTCGTCGTCGGCCTGCCGTCGGTGCCGGTGGCGCCCGGTCAGCGCGTCGTCGTCGTCGATGTCGCCGAACATGGCTATGCGCTGCTCGCCGACGAGATCGAGGATGTCTGCTTCATCGACGCGCCCGAAACGCGGATCGCCGGGAAGCTGATGCCCGGCTGGGCCCGCGTCGCCGATGCGATGATCGAGCATGAGGGGCATTCGCTCCTCGTCGTCGATCCGTCGCATTTCATAACCTTGCCCGCCCAGCGCGCGGCATAAGTTAACTAGCTGAATACTCCTTCAGGTTAGCATGGCGCGAAACCGGGGTGCGGAGGTCCTAATGTCGAAGTCTTGTCTGGTCGTCGATGACAGCAAAGTCATCCGTAAGGTCGCCCGGCATATTCTTGAATCGATGGAATTTTCTGTCGACGAGGCCGCCGACGGGCAGGAGGCGCTGACCTTTTGCCGCGCGAACCGTCCCGACGTGATTCTGCTCGACTGGAACATGCCGGTGATGAGCGGCATGGAATTCCTCACCGCGTTCAACGACCTCGACTATGGCTTCGACGAACGGCCGCGCGTCGTCTTCTGCACGACCGAGAACAGCATCGACCATATCCGCGCCGCGATCGAGGCGGGGGCGGACGAATATGTGATGAAGCCGTTCGACCGCGAAACGCTCGAAGGAAAGCTGCAGCTCGTCGGCGTGGCGTGAGTCGGCGGCGATGGGACGGCCTGCCCCCCTGATGTCAAACCCGGCGGGAGACAATCTCCCAGTCGTCGGTCGCCGTGTCCGCGTGATGCTGGTCGACGACAGCCTTGTCGTCCGGTCCATCCTCGAGCGCATCGTCGACGGCACCCCGGGGCTTCAGGTCTGCGCCTCGGTCGCCTCGGCGCATGATGCGCTGGCGTTCCTTGCGTCGGAGCCGGTCGACGTCGTGGTGCTCGACATCGAAATGCCGGGGATGAACGGCATCGACGCGTTGCCGCACATATTGGAGCGCGCCGCCAATGCGCGCGTGCTGATCCTTTCGTCGAACTGCGTCGAAGGCGGCCCCGCCGCGATCGAGGCGCTCGCGCTCGGCGCCAGCGACACACTTGCCAAGCCCGGACGCGGCAGCTTTTCGGGGCGCTTCGCCGAGGTGCTCACCGAACGCATCCTCTCGCTCGGCCAGCTTCAGGCTCCCGCCGCGACGCGTATCGCCTATCGCCCGCCCGTGCCCCCCGCACCGGTCGTGGTCGATGCCGACCAGTCGCTCGAATGCATCGCGGTCGCGGCGTCGACCGGCGGAATTCCGGCGTTCGCCAATTTTATCACCCACCTCGACCCGCGCGTCACCGCGCCGATCCTGCTGACCCAGCACCTGCCCGACGCCTTCATGGAATTCTACGCCAAGCAGATCGCGACGATGACCGGACGCAAGGTGTGCGTGGCCGCGGCGGGCATGGCGGTCGAGGCGAACCGCATCTATCTGGCGCCCGGCGACGCCCATCTGATGGTTGTCGCGAACGGCGCGCGCCGGGAAATCGCGCTCGATCGCCGGCCGGTCGAAAACGGCTGCTGCCCCTCGGCCGATCCTATGCTCGCGTCGGTCGCCGAGGTTTACGGCAAGGGCGGGGTGGCGGTGGTGCTCAGCGGCATGGGCCGCGACGGCGCGAACGGCGCCGAGCGGCTGAAATCGGCGGGTGGCACGATCTTCGCGCAGGCGCCCGAAAGCTGCGTGATCTGGGGGATGCCCGGCGCTGTCGCCAAGGCGGGGCTTGCGACCGCGACGCTCAACCCCGACGCGATCGCGCTAATGCTCGGCAGCTTCCTCGCCGGACGCCGCGCGTCATGATGGGCGGCTCGGCGAGCGAGTCCGCCTATCGCGTGCTGATGGGCGTGCTCGAATCGAGGACCGGCCAGACGCTGTCGCCGAACCGCATCTGGCGGATCGAAATGTCGCTGAAGCCGGTGATGCAGCGTCACGGGATCGCCGACCTCGACGCGCTCGTCGCGGCGCTCGTCACCTCGAACAGCCGCCAGCTGCTCGACGATACCGTCGATGCGATGCTCAATAACGAAACCTATTTTTATCGTGAACATAGCGTGTTCGACGATATAGCTTCCAATGCGTTGGAACATCTGCGGCAGATCAACGCGCGCCAGCGGCGGCTCACCATCTGGCATTGCGGCGTCTCGACGGGGCAGGAAGCCTATTCGATGGCGATGCTGCTTGCCGAGCAGGACAGGAAATGGGCGGGCTGGCAGATCGATATCGTCGGTACCGACGTCAGCTATCATGCGATCGGCCGCGCGCGCGTCGGCCTCTATAGCCAGTTCGAGATCCAGCGCGGGCTGCCGGTCCAGCGCATGGTGCGCTGGTTCGACCAGACCGAGGCGGGGTGGCTCGCCAAGGCCGACCTGCGTCGCCGGATCGATTTCTCGGTGCAGAATATGCTTACCGACCGTCCGCCGCTGGCGGGCACCGCCGACCTGATCTTCTGCCGCAATCTCCTGCTCTATTTTTCGGCCGACATGCGGAAAAAGGCGTTCGCAAAACTGCGCGCGATGGCGGCGCCGCAAAGCTTCCTTGTCCTCGGTGCGGGCGAGACGGTGCTCGGCCAGACCGACCAGTTCGTCGCGAGTCCCCGGCTTCGCGGCTTGTACGAGCCCGCCGACCAGCAGGTGCGCCGCCCCGGCATCGCGCCCTCGATCGCTGCCTGACCTTGCTTTTTGCGCCTTGGTGGCGCAAGCGAAGCGCAGGGCTGGGCTAGGACGGACCGCGACACGCATGAGCGATTTTATCGAACGCTGGTCTCCCAATTTCGACGAGCGCTCGCTGCCCGTATCGATGATCGTCCTGCACTATACCGGTATGAAGACCGGCGCCGAAGCCCTTGATCGGCTTGCGGATCCCGAGGCCAAGGTATCGGCGCACTATGTCGTCAGCGAGGACGGGCAGATCACGCACATGGTGCCCGAGGAGAAGCGCGCCTGGCACGCCGGAAAATCGCACTGGCGCGGGGTCAGCGACATCAATTCGGCGAGCGTCGGGATCGAGATCGTCAATCCGGGGCACGAATTCGGCTATGTGCCCTTTCCCGATCCGCAGGTCGCCTCGGTCGTTCGCCTCGTGCATATGATCAAGGATCGCCATTCGATCACCCGCGGCAATGTAGTCGGCCATTCGGACATCGCGCCAACGCGCAAGCAGGATCCCGGTGAGCTTTTTCCGTGGGAGGAACTCGCGCGCCGCCGTCTTGCGCTGCCGCGCCCGACCAAGAAGCTCACCGATCCGCTGTGGACCGACGCGGGCTTCCTGCTCGCGCTCGAACGCTTCGGTTATGACGTGACCGACGGCTTCGCGGCGACGGTCGCCTTCCAGCGCCGTTTCCGGCCCGAGCTGATCGACGGGACGATCGACGGCGAATGCCGCGCGATCCTGCTCGCGCTGCTGCTGCCGCAGCCCGAGGGCGGTTGACCGGCGGGTTGCGACCGGATGCTGCCACGGAATTCCTCCCTGTGGCGTAGCCATGGGGAGGTGGCAGCGCGAAGCGCTGGCGGAGGGGCGATGGCGCGACGTTGCCGCCCCTCCACCACCGCCTATGGCGGCGGTCCCCCTCCCCATCGCTTCGCGACAGGGAGGATAGTTCCTTCTGGAAGCCACCCCAAAACAGCCCTTCCGCACAATCCCTCGCAATGCCCCTCAATTCGCGCTATACTGGCCCTCAGCCAGAGGGTCGGGCGATCGCCGCCGCGCAAGCGGGGGAGGAAAGTCCGGGCTCCACGGAAACCACGGTGCCGGATAACGTCCGGCGGCTTCGGGCAACCGGAGCAAGGGAAAGTGCCACAGAGAGCAGACCGCCAACGGCTTCGGCCCGGCGAAAGGTGAAAGGGTGCGGTAAGAGCGCACCGCGCGGACGGTAACGGACGCGGCACGGCAAACCCCACCGGGAGCAAGGTCGAATAGGGATGGCAAGAGGAAACTCAGGGCTGGTTCCGGCCCCGCCGTCCGGGTTGACTGCTTGAGCGTCCGGGCAACCGGCCGCCTAGAGGAATGATCGCCCATCCCCCGTCAAAAGGGGTGGACAGAACCCGGCTTACAGACCCTCTGGCTCACTCTCCCCGTTCGATGCGCGGGAACCGCGCGCAGAGGGGCCGCGTTTGATGCGGACCAGAAGGGAGACGAACCATGCAAGTCGTCGATGACCATGTCGAGGTGACCGAGACCGAAGCGAGCGGCGGGGTGAAGGAACATGGCGTGCGCTACGTCCTCGCGATTTCGCTGCTCCTTGCCGTGATGGTGCTGTCCGCGGTGTGGATCGTGCCGGCGCTGCTGAAATAGCCGCGCGCTATTTGCCCTGCATCGCCCGGTCGAGCGCCTCTTCGGCGTCCGGCGTGTCTTCCATGTAGGTAACCGTAACCGGCCGCTTGAACCGCCTGGAGGCCGATTTGTCATAGCTGGCGCTTTCGCCGCTGCCGACCAGTTTCATTTTCGTGGCGATGACATCGCCGGTCAGCAGGTTCCAGCTCATCTCGCTGCCGTCATGCGCCCAGGTCCGGCTGTAGAGCGTGGCGTCGAGCCCGATCAGCCGCATCCTGGGAGGAGCCTTCGCCTTGTCGGCGCGGAAGCGATAGGTCGAGGCCAGCGCCGTCGTGCCTCCGGTCAGGTCTTTCACCACGAGGACGCCCTTGCCGATCGACAGATCGGCGGGCCCGAGCGGGTCGGTCGCCAGTCGGGCGATGCCCGCGGGATCATGTCCGAAGTCGACCTCGGTGCGATAGCTCAGGAGGACATGGAGTGTCCGCGCATCGGGGCTTGCGACCACGAACGCCGTATCGGGGTCGCCGTCGCCGTTGAGGTCGCCATCGACGCGCGCCTCGATTTCGTCGCCGGTTTCGAGCCCGTCCCGCAATGTCTCGTCGGAAACCGGCGGTCTCGGTTCGGGCGGCGGCGTCGCGTGCGCGGTTCCGCCGAGCAGCAACGCGGTCATCAGGGCCAGGCTTGGCGTCATCTCCGTCTCCTTCGTGATCAGACTAGCATCGCCTAGCGGATCGTCCAGCGACGCGGGGTGATGCGGCGCACAGTTCGACATGATTTGGGCTTTCCTACATTATTCGGCTGACCTACCCTTGCTTCCGTGGTCGCGTCGACGGGTGCGGGCAGGAGCCCTGCCGGGGCGCAAGGGGTGCGAATTGCGAGTGAAGTTTCGCGGTTTTCTGCGCTTTCGCGATTTGCCGGGATGGGAAAAACGGACATGGTGCGTTGGCGATATCGGGCGGCACTGGCGGCGGCGCTCGCTCTGGCAGGAGGGCTCGTTCCCGCGGCGTCGGCGCAGCCGTCCGCAACCTGCGGCGCCGCACCGCTAAAGGGCGATCGCGTCGCGCTGCTGATCGGCAACAGCGCCTATAACGACTGGGAATGGCCGTCGCTCAAGAATGCGGTCAACGACATCGGTTATGTGTGCGATGCGATGGCGAAAGCGGGCATTTCGCCGCGCGTCGTCAACAACGCCGACAAGGCCGGGCTCGACGCGGCGCTCGCGAAATTCGCCGACGAAGCGAAGGGCGCGAAGTCGGTGATCCTCTATTACGCCGGCCACGGCTTCGAATATGGCGGCCGCAACTGGCTGGTGCCGGTGGAGGCGCCGCCCGCGACCCGCCGCGCCGATGTCGAGAAACGCTATCTGTCGATCGAGGCGCTGGTGAAACGCGTGGTGCCGCCGGGCGCCTTCACGCTGCTGTTCGTCGATGCCTGCCGCACGCCCGACCCGGTGGTGCGGATCGAGGATGCCGACGTGGCGAAGGGCGAGGCGGGATCGGCGCCGCTCGGCCTGCTCGACATCGGGCAGGGCGCGGTCTTCTATTCGACCGCGAAGGGCCGCCCCGCGCTCGACTTCGCGCCGGTGGGTTCGCCGGTCAGTCCGTTCGCCGCGGCGGTGGTCGCGGAACTCGGCATTCCGGGGCTCGAAATCTCCGATTATTTCAAGGTCGTGTCGCGCGATGTTTACAAGCGCACCTATGGCATGGAGCTGGGGCCGCAGCAGCCGTTCCACTATGGGAGCTGGTTCGACGATTATTATCTCGTCGCGCCGCCGGAGGTGCCCGCAAGCGCGAGGTCGGGTCCCAGGCTCGGGGCCTTCGCCGCGCCGCCGGGGCCGCCGCCGATCGCGCGCGGTGCCGCGAAGCCGGGCGCGCTCGCCGATATTTCGCTCGACCGGCTTGCGATCGAGGATGAGCCGATCATCGTTGCCGATGTGCTGTTGCACCATCCCGCCGCCGAACTGATCGGCCTCGCCGATGGCGGCGATCCGCTCGCGCAGCATCTCGCAGGCTATATGTTCTCGCTTGGCGTCGGGGTGAAGAAGGACGTGCCGCGGGCGCGCGCCTACCTCGAACAATCGGCGGCGCAGGGTTTTCCCGCGGGGCAGCAGGAGCTTGCCTATCTGCTGCTCGAGAATGATCCGACGCCCGCCGACGTCAAGCGCGCCTACGACCTTTATATCGCGTCGTCGAACGCCGGTTTTTCGAAAGCCAAGACACATCTCGCCTATCGTCTGGCCTCGGGCACCTTCGGCCCGCCCGATTTCGTGCGCTCGCAGGCGCTCTATGCCGAGGCGGCCGAAAAGGGACATCCCGCTGCGATCTTTGCGCTCACCTATTTCGCAACCACGCGCGACGCGAACCTGAAGCGCCTGCGCGCGATCGCCGATGCAGGGAATCCCGAGGGCAGCCACTGGCTTTGCGAGGCGCATTTCGCCGACAAGACGCTGAAAGACGCGATCGAGGATTGCGGAGTCGGCGCGCGCGCGGGTTTCGCGGGATCGCGCGCGATCCTCGCCTGGGCCTATGCGAAGGGCGATGGCGTCGCGGCCGATCCGAAGGAGGCGATCTTCTGGGCGAAGCTGGCGCGCGACCTGCCCGAACTCCGGAAGGACCAGCGCGACCTGATCGCCGGGATCGGCGAGTGATGGTCAGGGGTAGGTGACCGCCATAACCTCCCATTCCTTCGGCCCGGCGGGAAGCTGTACGGTGCGAAGATCGCCGACCGCCGCGCCGCGCAGCGCACGGGCGAGCGGGCTGTTCCAGCCGATCCGGCCGTCGCCGGCCTCGGCCTCGTCGTCGCCAACCAGCGTGACGATGCGCCGCGCGTCATCGTCGTCGGCCAGCTCGACCGTCGCGCCGAACCAGATGCGGCTCTTGTCGGGCTGCGCCGCCGGATCGACGACGCGCGCCGCCTTCATCCGCCGCGCGAGAAAGGACAGGCGCCGGTCGATCTCGCGCAGCCGCTTGCGGCCATAGATATAGTCGCCATTCTCGCTGCGGTCGCCATTGCCCGCCGCCCAGCTGATCGTCTCGACCAGCTTCGGCCGTTCCTCTGCAAACAGCGCGTCATATTCGGCGCGCAGCGCGGCGAAGCCCGCCGGGCTGATGATATTGGTCTTCTCCCCCGCCATCGGGATCAGCCGGGATCGCGCTTGCCGAGGTAGAAGCTCAGCGGCGCCCTGGGCACGCTGCGCCCGTCGCGGAGCGTGTCGTAAACGACGGCGTTCTCGAGTACGCGCTGGACATAGTTGCGCGTCTCGAAGATCGGGATCGCCTCGATCCAGTCGACCATGTCGATCGCGCCGCCGCGCGGATCGCCATTGGCGCGCAGCCATTTGTTCACATTGCCGGGCCCCGCATTGTACGCCGCGACCGCGAGCGGATAGCTGCCGCCGAAATAGCTCAGCATCTGCTGGAAATAGGTCGATCCGAGCGTCATGTTGTAATTGGTGTCGGCGGTCAGCGACCCCGCATCATAAGCGAGGCCAAGCTTGCCCGCGACCTCGCGCGCCGTCCCCGGCATCAGCTGCATCATGCCGCGCGCTCCGGCGTGACTGATCGCCTGCCGGTCGAACTGGCTTTCCTGCCGGGTGATCGCATGGATGAAGGTCCAGTTGCTCTCATGGCCGGAGGGCACCCGCACCGTCGGGAAGCCCGACACCTCGACCGCGTCGAGGCTGTTCGCCTGCGCACTGCGGCCGATCATCACCCCCAGGTCGGGGCGCCCGATCGACGAGGCGAGCTGGCCCGCGAGCACATGGTCGGCGGGCGAGGACGCGCGCTGGGCGAGCGCGCGCAGGAACTGCGACTGTTCGCGCCATGCGCCGATCTCGCCCAGGGCGCGCGCCGCGCGGACCAGCCGGTCGTCCTCGAACGCGCGCTTCTGGTCGCTGCTGACCTGGATCGTCGGTTCGGGCTTTGGCCTGGGCTGTGGCCGGTTGAGGCGTTCGAGCGAGAGCTGGCCGTAGAATTGGTCATAATGCTCGGCAGCATCCGCGAAATAGCGGTTCGCGGTGTCGCGGTCGCCCGCGGCCAGCGCGGCGCGGCCGGCCCAGTAGAAGCCCTTGGTGCGCGTCTGCGCCGAACGCGCCGCCTCGCCATAGGCGCGGTACAGGCGCACCGCCTCCGCCGGACGGCGCAGATCCTTGAAGGCGAGCTGGCCCGCGAGCCAGGCAAGCGACGTATAATCGTCGCGCACGCTGAGCGGCGCCTCGCGGATCACCACGCCGGGAGCGAAGCTGTCGTCGATCTGCTTCGCGATATTGAAGGCGGTCTGCTTGTCGCCCGCGGCATCGGCTGCCCGCGCGTTGGTGAGCAATGTTTCGAGCCATTCCTCGGTATCGGTCGGCGCCTTGGCGAGCGCGCGCGGCGCGGCGAGCAGCGCGCGCGCCTCGCCGACGCGGCCGCCCTTGCGCAGCCACGTCGCCTTGTCGGTGATATAGCCCGCGTCGGTGCGGAGCAGCGCGGGATTGGCGCTCTCGACCGCCGCCGACTGGAGCGCCGCATCGACCGCGCCGCTGCGCATCGCCAGCCGGGCGGCGAAGATCGCGCGCTTCTCGGGCGAGGTATAGGAAAGTTGTCGACCCGCCGCGATCGTCGAGCCGGTCCACAGCAGCCGGTCCATCCGCGCGTCATGGTCGGCCGGGCTGAAGGCGCCGGAGAAGAAGCCCAACGCGCGGCTGACCTCCATGTCGTCGATGATCCCGCCGGTCCACGCGCGACGCGCGGCGACGTTGGCCTCGTCGCGGCGGCCGGTCGCGTTGAGCGCGAGCGCGAGCCGGAGATCGCCGCTCGGCGTGCGCGGCGGATAGGCCTGGAAGAAGGCGAGGGTGCGCTGCGGATCATAGCTGTCGAGCGCGATCGCCTTTTCGGCGCGCACGCGCAGTTTCTCGGCATCGGGCCAGTCGCGGTTGGCCATCAGGAAGCGCGAGAGCTGGTCGAAGGAGGCGATGTTGCTCGCGGTCAGCCGCCGCCATTCGAGCACCGCGTCGCCGACCGAATTGGTCGAGGGCGGTGTGGCCGACTGCGCCGCCAGGCCCATCTGGGCACGATACCATGCCATCTGTTCGGGGGTGAGTTCGCTTGCATGCGCCGTGGCCGGGACGATCAAGGCCAGCGCGAGCGCCAGGCGGGAAATACGGGGCAGCGAAATCATGCGGGGCATTTTAGTGCCAAACTCCTTGCGGGGCGCTGAATAGACGTCCAATAGCGGCGCCCCGGCCAATTCTATCGGTCGCATGGAGTCTTTGTAAAGGAGCGGAGCATGTTTTCGGGGTCGATTCCCGCCTTGGTGACGCCATTTCGCGACGGTGCGTTCGATGCGCCGGCGTTCAAGCGGCTGGTCGAATGGCAGATCGACGAAGGAACCAGCGCGCTCGTCCCGTGCGGCACGACGGGCGAAAGCCCGACGCTCGGCTTTGAAGAACATTATCAGGTGATCGACGCCTGCCTCGAGGCGGCGGCGGGCCGCGTCCCCGTGATCGCCGGATGCGGGTCGAACGACACCGCGACGGCAATTCGCCACATGCGCTATGCCCGGCAAGCCGGCGCCGCGGCGGCGCTGGTCGTCGCGCCCTATTACAACAAGCCGTCGCAGGACGGGATGATCGCGCATTACCGGGCGCTCGCCGATGCGTGCGACCTGCCGATCGTCGTCTATAACGTCCCCGGCCGCACCGTCGCCGACATCAGCGCCGACACGATGTGCAAGCTGGCCGAAATTCCCACAGTCGTGGCGATCAAGGATGCGAGCGGCGATCTGGCGCGTGTCACCGAGCATCGCGCGGGGGCCGGCGCGGACTTCTGCCAGCTCAGCGGCAACGACGATCTGTGGCTCCCGCACGCCGTGCTCGGCGGCGCCGGCTGCATCTCGGTCACCGCCAATGTCGCGCCGCGCCTTTGCGCCGATTTTGCCGCCGCGTGCGCCGCAGGCGACTGGGTGGGAGCGCTGGCGCTCCACGACCGCCTGTTCGGCCTGCACAAGGCAATGTTTTCCGACTCCTCGCCCGCGCCGGCAAAATATGCGCTGTCGCGGATTCACGACTGGTTTTCGCCCGAAGTGCGCTTACCTATCATTCCGGCGTCCGAAGCATCGCGCGCGGCCGTCGATGCCGCACTGGTCGCGGCTGGAGTCCTCTAGGTTCGTTCGATGGCCCGTCCGCAGTCCGCCGCCGAATTCGACAAGAAAAAGGTCGTCGCCGAGAACCGGCGCGCGCGCTTCGACTATGCCGTGGAGCAGGTGTTCGAGGCGGGGATCGCGCTGCAGGGCACCGAGGTGAAGTCGCTGCGCTTCGGTGAGGGCACGATCGCCGAAAGCTATGCCGAGGTGACTGGCGGCGAAGTGTGGCTGATCAACGCCAACATCCCCGAATTCAGCCACGGCAACCGCTTCAATCACGAACCGCGGCGCCCGCGCAAATTGCTGCTGAACGGGCGCGAGATCAACAAGCTGCACGCCGGGGTGATGCGGCAGGGGATGACGATCGTCCCGCTGTCGGTCTATTTCAACAGCCGCGGCCGCGCGAAGGTCGAACTCGCGCTCGCCAAGGGCAAGAAGGCGCACGACAAGCGCGAGTCGATCAAGGAACGCGACTGGAAGCGCGACAAGCAGCGCCTGCTGAAGGACCGCGGATGAGCGGCGGCGAGCCTCGCGACAAGGCGGCGGTCATGAACTGGATCCGCCGCAACTCGCCGACCCGCGAGGATCTGCTGGAAAGCCGGTTCGTGAAGCCGTTCGCGCACCGCGTCGCGCACAGCCATTTGTGGCGGTTCACCCGCACGTCGGTGCGGCGCGGCACCGCGCTGGGGCTGTTCGTCGGTATCTTCTTCCTGATCCCCGGCGTCCAGATTGCGGGCGTGGCGCTGCTCGCCTTGCCGTTCCGTGCCAATATCCCGATCGGCGCGGCGATGACCTTTCTGTCCAACCCGCTGACCACCCCGCTCATCCTTGCCGCTTCGGTGTGGCTGGGCAATGTGCTGTTCGGGCTGCGAACCAATGTCGCCGACCTCTATGTCCTGTACGACGAAGGGGCGTCGCTGGTCGAATGGTGGCACTGGTTCACCGCGAATGCCGGACCCGCGCTGCTGGGCGGAGTCGCCGGCCTGTTCGTCATTTCGGTGGTTTCGGCTGTTGTCGGCTATGTTCTGGCGTCGATCGGTTGGGATGCCTGGATACGCCTGCGCTGGCGGCGCAAAATTCGCCGGGCGCGCGACAAACGACTTGAGGCGTCGACGAGCGACACCGTCGCCGGTTGAACCCCGCCGGAGCGGGCCTATAGCTGTTCCATCGCAAGATCGCGCTGGCGGAGGGAACCGCGGGCGCGCTATCCATTTGTTCATCTGGGGAACATCATGAACCGTCCGAACATTTCTTCGCGCCTGATGGCGACCGCGGCGCTGGGCGCCATGCTGCTGGGCGCTGTGCCCGCGCTTGCCAAGGATAAGGCCGCACCGGCGACGTCCGCGTCGGCCAAGCCGCAAATCGGCGACTTCGGCTTCGACCTCACCGGCATGGACAAGACCGTCCAGCCGGGCGACGATTTCTATGCCTATGCCAACGGCACCTGGGCGAAGAACACGCCGATTCCGGCCGACAAGTCGAACTATGGCATGTTTACCGCGCTGGCCGACCTGTCGCAGAAGCGCACGCAGGAAATCCTCGAGGCGGCGAAGGCCGACCCGAACAGCATGATCGGGCGCGCCTATGCATCGTACCTCGATTCGGCGGCGGTCGAGGCGAAGGGCCTCGCGCCGATCCAGCCCTGGCTGGCGAAGATCCGCAGCGTTGACAAGGCAGGCCTTGCGGCTCTGCTCGCCGAGGCCGACCGCAATGGCGTGGCGCACTTCTTCGGCGGTTATGTCGGGCAGGACGACAAGAATCCCGACGTCTATATCTACACGATCGGGCAGGGCGGCATCGGTATGCCCGACCGCGATTTCTATCTGAAGGACAGCGAGCGCAACACCAAGCTGCAGGCCGCATATCTCAAGCATCTCGAAAACGTCCTGACGCTGGCGGGCGAGGCGGACGCCGGCACGCGCGCCAAGGCGATCTATGATTTCGAAAAGCAGATCGCGACGGTCCACTGGGACAAGAACGACAGCAGCGACGCGACCAAGGTCTATAACAAGATGACCATCGACGAACTGGCCAGGACCGCGCCGGGCTTCGACTGGACGACCTTCATCCGCGGCATCGGCGTCAAGGAGGACTCGCTCCTCGTGTCGCAGCCGAGCGCCTTTACCGGCGAGGCGAAGCTGATCGCCGACGCGCCGATCGGTTTGATCCGCGACATCCTGACCGTCCGCAGCCTCGACAGCTTCTCGGGCGTGCTGCCCGACGCGGTCGCGAAGGAAGCCTTCTCCTTCTATGGCACCGCGCTCTCGGGCACCCCGCAGATGCAGGAACGCTGGAAGCGCGCCGTCGACTTCACCACCAACAATCTGGGTGAAGCCGTCGGGCAGGATTATGTCGCGAAATATTTCCCGCCCGAAACCAAGGCGGCGATGAACGTGCTGGTCAAGAACGTCCTCGCCGCGCTCGACACGCGCATCGGCAACCTGACCTGGATGCAGCCCGCCACCAAGGTGCGCGCGAAAAAGAAGCTCGCCAATTTCACGACCAAGATCGGCTACCCCGACCGTTGGAAGGATTACAGCAAGCTCGAGATCCGGGGCGACGACCTGTTCGGCAACGCGCTGCGCGCCAACCAGTTCGCGCACGACGACAATATCGGCCGGCTCGGCGGTCCGATCCGCCGCTGGGAGTGGGGGATGACCCCGATGGAGGTCAACGCCTACGCCAATTTCGGGATGAACGAGATCGTCTTCCCTGCCGCGATCCTGCAGCCGCCCTTCTTCGATCCGAAGGCCGACGCCGCGATCAACTATGGCGGTATCGGTGCGGTCATCGGGCACGAAATCAGCCACCATTTCGACGACCAGGGTGCGAAATACGACGAGACCGGCAAGCTCGCCGACTGGTGGACGCCCGAGGACGTCAAGGCGTTCGAGGCCGCCGGAAAGGCGCTCGTCGCGCAATATGACGCCTATGAGGTGCTGCCCGGCGAACATCTCGACGGCACCTTCACGCTCGGCGAGAATATCGGCGACCTCGCCGGCCTGACCATCGCCTATGACGCCTACAAAAAGTCGCTCGGCGGCAAGCCGGCGCCGGTGATCGACGGGCTGACCGGCGACCAGCGCTTCTTCCTCGGCTGGGCGCAGGTGTGGCGGCGCAACTATCGCGAGCAGAATCTGGCGCAGCGCATCACGACCGATCCGCATTCGCCCTCGATCCAGCGGACTTGGGTCTCGCGCAACCTTGACCCGTGGTATAAGGCCTATAGCGTAAAGGAAGGCCAGAAGCTCTATCTGGCGCCCAAGGATCGTGTCCGCATCTGGTGATGCGCCAATAGAAAGAGTGTCATTTGACCGCGCAAAGCCTGCCCTCCGCTGAGACCGATTTCAGCAGGGGGGCGGGCCCCGCGGGACCGCTCGGCGCGCGGTTCAATCTGTCGCGCGTCGATCTGGCCGTGCTCGGCGGTCTTGCGCTCCTGTCGGTCGGCCTGCTGTTCTGGGCGACCGGAAACGTCGTACTGGCGGCGGGCTTTCTGGCCGGGCTGGCGATCGCGGCGGGCGGCGCGTTGCTGGCCCGCCGTCTGTTCCCCGCCGCAGCCGCAGGTGAAGCCGCGCTGCCCGACTGGACGATGCTGCGCGTCGCAGTGAACCACGACGATGTCGCGGTGGCGGTGACCGACCGCGGCGGGCGGCTGGTATGCGCCAACGATCTGTTCGCGACATGGTTCGGCGGGTTCGTCACCCCGCCGGGTCTGCCGGTCGATGCGCGCGGCGCCGAGGCATTGAAGAACGCCGGCCGCACCGCATGGCGCGACGGCGAGGGCGTCGCCGACGATATCGCCGTCGGGCCGTTGCAGCTTCGCGCGCATATTTTCCGTACCGGGCAGGCCGAGGATTATCTTGTCTGGCGCTTTTCGGCAAACGAGCGGATCGATCTTGCGACCGAGATCGTCCGCCATCTCGACGGGCCGGCGGGGCTGACGCTCGCGCAGGCGGGCGTCATGGCGGCGCTCGTCAGCGCCGAGGGGCGGCTCCGCTCGGCGAACCGCGCCTTTCTGCTCCGTGCGCTCGATGAGGCCGATCAGGCGCATTATGTCGGGCGCGACGTGTCGGCGATGCTGCGGCTCGACGAAGCGGGTTCGCTCTATTTCGCGCGCGAGGGCGACCGCGCGACGCCGGTGCGGATGATCCAGATCCCGCTCGCCCCCGCCGACGCGCATGGCCCGGTGCTGCTGGCGATGCTCGACGAAGAGATCGGGCCGGCGGATCGCGGCACTGCGCAGGCCTATGTCGAAACCTTGCTTTCGCTGCTGCCTTTCGGGCTCGCGCTGGTCGATCGCGACGGCCGGTTTCTCTACATGAACCGCGCGTTCAAACGCGCCGGCAATGTCGGCGAAGGCCGAATGCCGCGCTATCCGGGCGACCTTGTCGTCGGCGAGGACAAGGGGCCGCTCGCCGACATGATCCGGCGCCACAGCAGCGGGCAACAGGTCGGCGGCGATTTGTCGATCCGGCTGGTCGGGCAGGGTGACGATCCGGTGTCGATGCGCGTCGTCGGCGTGCGCGGGCTCGGCGAGGCGGCGGTGCTGCTCAGCCTCAAGGATTCGAGCGAGGAATCGCGGCTCAAGCGGCAGGTCGCGCAGGCCTCGAAGATGCAGGCGGTCGGCCAGCTTGCGGGCGGCGTCGCGCACGACTTCAACAATATTCTGACTGCGGTGCTCGGAAGCTGCGACCTGATGCTGATGCGCCACACGCCCGGCGACAGCGACTATGACGACATCCAGCAGATCCGCAGCAACGCGAACCGTGCCGCCAGCCTGACGCGGCAATTGCTCGCTTTCTCGCGGCAGCAGACGTTGCGGCCGCAGATCCTGCAACTGCCCGACGTCATTTCGGAGGTGTCGCACCTTCTGAAGCGGCTGATCGGCGATACCGTCCAGCTGTCGGTCCACCATGGCCGCGGGCTCGGCCCGGTGCGCGCCGATCCGGGCCAGCTCGAACAGGTGATCATCAACCTCGCGGTCAATGCGCGCGACGCGATGCCCGGCGGCGGCACGCTGACGATCGAGACCTATCCGGTATCGGCGGCCGACGTGCGCCAGATGGGCAGCGAGTTCATGCCGCCCGCCGATTATAGCGCGCTGAAGGTCAGCGACACCGGCACCGGCATCCCCGCCGACGTGCTGCCGAAGATCTTCGAGCCCTTTTTCACGACGAAGGACGTCGGCAAGGGCACCGGGCTCGGGCTGTCGACCGTCTATGGCATCATCAAGCAGTCGGCTGGCTTCATCTTTGCCGACAGCAAGCCCGGCGAAACCAGCTTCACCATCTACCTTCCCGTCCACCGCGCCGAGCACGGCGCTCCGGCGACGCCGACGCCGGTGTCGAAGCCGAAGAAGAGCCAGTGGGGCACCGGAACCATCCTGCTGGTCGAGGATGAGGATATGGTGCGCGCGGTCGCGGAACGAGCACTGGCCCGTGCGGGTTATACGGTCGTCACCGCATCGCAGGGAGAAGAGGGCTTGGAACGGTTCGCCGGGATGGAAAAGGTCGATCTTGTCGTCAGCGACGTCGTGATGCCGACCATGGACGGTCCCGCGATGGTCCGCGAGATGCGCAAGAAGCGGCCCGCGCTGCCCGTCTTGTTCATGTCGGGCTATGCCGAGGAACAGCTTCGCCAGTCGATCAACATCGACGATGTCGCCTTCCTGCCCAAGCCCTTCTCGGTCGCGCAGCTTGCCGAGGCGGTGTCGGCGGCGCTCGACAATGCGGCGCATCGGGCGTCCAATGGCTGACGCGAATCGCATTCTGCTCGTCGAGGACGATGTGCTGATCGGCATGATGCTCGTCGACATGTTCGACGCGCTCGGACTGCCCGAACCCGCGCAGGCGACGACGAATGACGAGGCGCTGGCGATCATCGGCGCCGGATCGATCGACGGTGCGCTCGTCGACATCAACCTTGGCGACGAAAAGGGCTGGCCGATCGCCGATGCACTGGCCGCGCGGGGGATTCCGTTCGCCTTCACCTCGGGCGGCGGCGACATCATTCCGGCGGAACATGCGCACCGGCGGCTGGTCGCCAAGCCGTTCCGGATCAGCGATATCGAAGCGGTGCTGGACGAATTTTCGGCCGGAAACTGAGTATTACCGATCGTTCGATTTTTCTTTGTTCCCCACTTGTTCCACGAGAACAAATATGGCACATAGTCTGCCATTGCGATGCTTCTACCGTCGCTCTAGAGCTGGAAAGGGACGGTCATGGCCGGACAATTGTCACTCGTCGAATCGGGGAAATCAGTGAACGGAACGGACAGGCAGAAGGCGCTCGACGCCGCGCTCGCGCAAATCGATCGCGCGTTCGGCAAGGGCTCGGTGATGAAGCTGGGCTCGAAGGAAGCGATGCAGGTGGAGGCGATCTCGACCGGCTCGCTCGGCCTTGACATCGCGCTCGGCGTCGGCGGCTTGCCGCGCGGACGCGTCATCGAAATCTACGGCCCCGAAAGCTCGGGCAAGACCACGCTGGCGCTGCACTGCATCGCCGAGGCGCAGAAGATGGGCGGCACCGCTGCCTTCGTCGACGCCGAACACGCGCTCGACCCTGTCTATGCGCGGAAGCTGGGCGTCGACATCGACGAACTGATCGTGTCGCAGCCCGACACGGGCGAGCAGGCGCTCGAAATCGTCGACACGCTCGTCCGCTCGAACGCGATCGACGTGCTCGTCGTCGACTCGGTCGCCGCGCTCGTTCCGCGGGCCGAGATCGAGGGCGAGATGGGCGACAGCCACGTCGGGCTTCAGGCGCGTCTGATGTCGCAGTCGCTGCGCAAGCTCACCGGCTCGATCAGCCGTTCGCGCTGCATGGTGATCTTCATCAACCAGCTGCGCATGAAGATCGGTGTGATGTACGGCAATCCCGAAACCACGACCGGCGGCAACGCGCTCAAATTCTATGCATCGGTCCGTCTCGACATCCGCCGCACCGGCCAGATCAAGGATAGGGACGAGATCGTCGGCAACACCACCAAGGTGAAGGTCGTGAAGAACAAGGTCGCGCCGCCGTTCAAGCAGGTCGAATTCGACATCATGTACGGGCAGGGGATTTCGAAGATCGGCGAGATCCTCGACCTCGGCGTCAAGGCCGGGCTCGTCGAAAAGTCGGGCGCCTGGTTCAGCTATGACTCGATCCGCATCGGGCAGGGCCGCGAGAATGCGAAGAATTTCCTGACCGAAAATCCCGAACTGATGCAGCGCCTCGAAAGCGCGATCCGTAGCCGTACCGATGCGGTGGCCGAAGAGATGATGGCCGGTCCGGACGATGAAGGCGACGATGGCGATCTTTGATCGCCGCTACTGACAATGACGCCATCCGGCCGGTTTTCCCGATCTCCCGAGAAACCGGCCGGCCGACGGCGGCGGGCCCCGCGGTCTCCTTGCGACTGCAATGCACCTGCGCAGCCCCTCTCCTGCAGGTCGGCCCGCCCGCCGTTGATCGCTCGCCGGCGATCGGGAATGGCGATTTCCTTGCGCCAATTCTCGACCGGCAGCGCCTTGCGCGACCTTCGCCAGCGGCTACAAGCAGCCCATGCCCGCGATCCGTCTTTTCGGCCTGCCCACCGACGTCAACAGCAGCTTCGAGCGCGGCGCGGCGGCGGGGCCGGCGGCGATCCGCGCCGCCTTGCGCAGCGATCGCGGCAATCTGGCGAGCGAGCTTGGGCCCGAGATCGGCGTCGATATCGCCTTTGCCGACGACGGCGACCTGCCGCTCAGCGAAGATACGGCGCGCGACGATGCGGCGATCCGGCGCCACGTCACCATGCTGCAGGAAGATGGTGAGGTGCCGCTGGCGCTCGGCGGCGATCATGCGGTGACCGTTCCGCTCGTCGAGGCGGCGGCAACCTGTTTCGGTCCGCTCAACATCCTTCACTTCGACGCGCATCCCGATCTCTACGACGATTTCGGCGGCAATCCGCGCAGCCACGCTTCGCCCTTCGCGCGCATTTGCGAGGCTGGCCATGCCAGTCGGCTGGTGCAGGTCGGCATCCGGACGCTGAACGGACATTGCCGCGAGCAGGCCGAGCGCTTCGGGGTCGAGATCGTCCCGATGGCCGGATTCACACCGGGCGCGGTGCCTGTGCTCAAGGGGCCGCTCTACATCTCGATCGACCTCGACGGCATCGATCCCGCCGAAGCGCCCGGCGTCGCGCATCCCGAGCCGGGTGGACTGACCGTCCGCGAGGTGCTGGCGGTCCTCCACAAGCAAACCGCGCCGATCGTTGGCGCCGACATCGTCGAGCATCATCCCGGCCGGGACGTTGGCGGCGTCACGGCGATCCTCGGCGCCAAGCTCGTGCGCGAACTCGCGGCGCTGATCGACCGTAACGGACCCTATCCGTCCTGACCCCCGAAGGAGAGAGCGATGAGCCTGATCGTCCACCATCTCAACAACAGCCGCTCGCAGCGCATCCTCTGGCTGCTCGAAGAGATTGGCGCGCCCTATGACATCAAATTCTACGATCGCGACCCGGTCACGAATCTGGCGCCTCCCGAACTCCTCGCGGTCCACCCGCTCGGCAAGTCGCCGGTGCTTGAGGATGCCGGGCGCATCATCATCGAGTCGGCGGCGATCGCCGAATATATCTGCGACTATCACGGCGGTGAGAAACTGGTGCCGCCGCGGGGCACCGACGATCATGTCCGCCACCTGCAATGGATGCATTTTGCCGAAGGCTCGGCGATGACTCCGATCCTGCTGCGCATTTATACGGCGCGTCTCGGCGAAGCGGCCGCGCCGCTCGAGGCGCGGATCACGCAGCAACTCGATTCGCATTTTGCCTATATGGAAAACGCCGTCAGCGAAGACGGGCATTTCGTCGGCGACAATCTGACCGCCGCGGACATCATGCTGAGCTTTCCGGCCGAGATCGCGATCATGCAGGGACTGGCGCAGCGCTTTCCGAAACTCGCCAATTTCGTGAATGCATGCCACGATCGGCCGGCGTGGCGCCGCGCGCGGGAGAAGGGCGGCGCCTATTATGGCTATTGATCGCCGGCCCGGCGGTCGGCTGTGGTTGATGTCGGCTTTCCTCCTTTCCGGTATCCCGGCGGCTTTCGGCGCGCCGCCGCCGGTTGCGCCCGAGGTCGAGCGCGACGTGGTCGTGCCCGAGGGTGTGACTTTCACGCCGACGGCGGCGGATGAGAAGGGAGCGGCCGATCGTTTCGCCGAATATGTGTTGGCGCTGGCGCGGCGCGACTATGCTGCGGCCTATGCGATGCTGCGCCTGTCCTTCCAGGCGGCGAACCCGCGGCTCGAATGGGAAATGAACCTGCGCAAGCGCGCCGCGATATGGGCCGATGGCCGGATCCGCGTCCTGCGGTTGAGCTGGTATCCCGACCCTGCCGGGCAGCCCCCGGGGCTGTATGCCGCTTTCGATTTTCGCGGCGACCGGGCGGACGGGACGATGGACTGCGGCTATGTTGTCGTTCACCGCGCGAAACCGGGCGACGGCTTCACCGTGGTGCGGATCGACACGTCCGAAGTCCCGCCCCAGTTGGTGGAGGATGGCGTGCCGAAGGCCGACGTGTTGCAGCAACTGCCCTGCTATCTCGGCAAGGGCATCGCCACCTCCTTTTGAGGGGGTCAGACAACCCGAAGAAATTAGACTTGTCGAGCCTTGCCGCCCGATCCCATATGATCCCCGCCGTGGAGCGCGGCGCCAACAGGGGGTGGGCGGCATGAGTTTTCTGGCGATGGCATTGATGCTGGCGGTTACCGAGCCGGGAATCCGGATCGATGCGGTGCCCGGCCGCGGCTATACGGCAACAGTCGACAGCTTTGAATCGGCGGCCTTCGGCAAGGTCATGGAACGGGTGCAGGCAGAGGCGGTGCGTCGCTGCGGCAAGCTCGGAACCCGCTTTGGCCGTCATTATTTCGACAGCCGCATCGACACGGCGCGCAACGTGATGCTGATCGAGAATCTGCGCCAGAATTTCTTCTGCTTCGATCCGGCGACCGATCCGTACAAGCCGGTGCCCGCCGATTGGACCGCAAGCGCGGCGGAGACCGCGAGTGTGACGGTCTTCGTGACGCGCTTTCTCGATCGGCTGAACCGCGGCGATGCTGCTGGCATGGCGATGATGGATCCGATCATCGAGATCAGCAAGGCCGACTGGGACGGGCTGGTCAAGGGCGCGACGCAGGGGCGCACGGGCAGCGCAGGGACGCTCACGCCGAAGTTCGTGACGTGGAGCAACAATCCGGCGGGGGCCGCCTATCCGGGCGCCTATGCCTTCTTTTCGGTGATCGACGATCATCCGGGGATCGAGGGAACATGCGGCGGGATCATGGTGCAGCGGGTGCGCGAGAATGAATATCGCATCTCGCAATATGACGTGCAGTTCATTCCGACCGCGCTGGTCGAGCAGCGGGGTTTGACCGACGACGAACTCGACGGGCTGTGCGCGCGCTGACGGCGCGCTACCTTCTCGTTCGTAATGCTTGAGAAACGCGGCGTGTCGCACTAGATCGCGCGCATGACCTCGACCAACGACATTCGCCGCTCTTTCCTCGACTATTTCGGGGAGGCGGGCCACCATATCGAGCCGTCGGCGCCGCTGGTGCCGTACAACGACCCGACGCTGATGTTCGTCAATGCGGGCATGGTGCCGTTCAAGAATGTCTTTACCGGGCTGGAGAAGCGTCCGTACAGCACCGCGACCTCGTCGCAGAAGTGCGTGCGCGCGGGCGGCAAGCACAACGACCTCGACAATGTCGGCTATACGGCGCGGCATCACACCTTCTTTGAAATGCTGGGGAATTTCTCTTTCGGCGACTATTTCAAGGAACAGGCGATCGACCACGCATGGACCCTGATCACCAAGACCTGGGGCCTGCCGCCGGAAAAGCTGACCGCGACCGTCTATCACACCGATGACGAGACCTATGACCTGTGGCGCAAGATCGCGGGTCTGCCCGAGGATCGCATCATCCGCATCCCGACCAGCGACAATTTCTGGTCGATGGGCGACACCGGGCCGTGCGGTCCGTGCAGCGAAATCTTCTATGACCATGGCGACCATATCTGGGGCGGCCCGCCGGGATCGCCGGAGGAGGACGGCGACCGCTTCGTCGAGATCTGGAACCTGGTGTTCATGCAATATGAACAGTTGCCCGGCGGCGAACGCGTCGACCTGCCGCGACCGAGCATCGACACCGGCATGGGGCTCGAACGCATCGCGGCGGTGCTGCAGGGCGTTCACGACAATTACGATACCGATACGTTCAAGGCGCTGATCGCGGCGTCTGTCGACCTGACCGGCGTACCGGCCGAAGGCGGAAGCCAAGCGAGCCATCGCGTAATCGCCGACCACCTCCGCGCATCGAGCTTCCTCGTCGCCGACGGCGTGCTGCCGTCGAACGAGGGCCGCGGTTATGTGCTGCGCCGGATCATGCGGCGCGCGATGCGCCACGCGCATCTGCTGGGTGCGAAGGATCCGTTGATGCACCGGCTGCTGCCGTCGCTGACCGCAGAGATGGGCGCCGCCTATCCCGAGTTGATCCGCGCGCAGCCGCTGATCGCCGAGACGCTGGAGCGCGAGGAGGTCAATTTCCGTCAGACGCTCGACAAGGGGTTGAAGCTGCTCGACGAAGCGACCGTCGGCATGGGCAAGGGTGATACGCTGCCCGGCGAGGTCGCGTTCAAGCTCTATGACACCTATGGCTTCCCTTACGACCTGACCGAAGATGCCCTGCGCACGCGCGACATCAACGTCGACCGCGCGGGTTTCGACGCGGCGATGGCGCAGCAGAAGGCGGCGGCGCGCGCGGCGTGGAAGGGCAGCGGCGACAAGGCGTCGGACGAAATCTGGTTCGACCTCGCCGAAGCCAACGGCAGCACCGAGTTCACCGGCTATACCTCGACCGCGGGCGAGGCGACCGTGATCGGGCTGGTGAAGGACGGCAAGCCGGTCGGCGAGGCGAAGGCGGGCGACGAGGTCGTCGTGCTGACCAACCAGACCCCCTTCTATGGCGAGAGCGGCGGCCAGATGGGTGACGCCGGGACGATCGCGACGCTGGAAGGCGTCAAAGCGACCGTCAGCGACACCGGCAAGCCGCTCGGCCGCCTGCACACGCATCAGGCCAGGCTGGAGGCGGGAACGTTGAAGGTCGGCGATACGGTCCAGCTCACCGTCGACGCCGCGCGGCGCGATCGCATCCGCGCCAACCACAGCGCGACGCACCTGCTGCACGCCGCGCTCCGCAACCGGCTGGGCGACCATGTGACGCAGAAGGGCAGCCTGGTCGCCGAGGATCGCTTCCGCTTCGACTTCTCGCATCCCAAGGCGCTGTCCGCCGAGGAGATTGCTGAGATCGAGGCCGATGTGAACGCGCAGATCCGCGGTAACGACGCGGTGACGACGCGGTTGATGACCCCCGAGGACGCGATCGCGGCGGGCGCAATGGCGCTGTTCGGCGAGAAATACGGCGACGAGGTGCGCGTGCTGTCGATGGGCCGTGCCGACGACCACAGCTATTCGGTCGAACTGTGCGGCGGCACGCATGTCCGCGCGCTCGGCGATATCGCGCTGTTCAAGATCGTCAGCGAAAGCGCGGTCTCCTCGGGCGTGCGGCGCATCGAGGCGCTGACCGGCGAGGCGGCGCGCGCATGGCTCAATGGCCGCGACGAGGCGTTGAAGGCGGCGGCGGCGGCGCTCAAGACCTCGCCCGACGAGGTTCCGGCGCGCGTCGCGGCGCTCGCCGAGCAGCTCAAGAAGGCCGAGCGCGAGCTGGCCGACGCGAAGAAGGCGCTGGCGATGGGTGGTGGCAGCGGCGCGGCGACGGGCCCGGCGGTCGAGCAGGTCGGCGATGTGGCGTTCCTCGCGCAGGTCGTCGACGGGCTCGACCCCAAGGAGCTGCGCGGCACGGTCGATGGCCTGAAGAAACAGGTCGGCAGCGGCGTCGCGATGCTGGTCGCGGTCAATGACGGACGCGCTTCGGTCGCGGTCGGGGTCACCGACGACAAGACGGGCAGCCATAGCGCGGTCGATCTGGTCAAGGCCGCGGTCGCGGCGCTCGGCGGGCAGGGCGGCGGCGGCCGTCCCGACATGGCGCAGGGCGGCGGTCCGAACGGCGGCGCGGCGAACGATGCCGTCGCGGCCGTGAAAGCCGCGCTCGCTTGAGACCCACCAAGAAGACGCGGCGCACCGATCATGCCGAACGGCTGATCGCGGCGCCGCTGGTCGATGTGTTCGCCGCCTTCACCAGCGCCGACAAGCTCGCACGCTGGTTGCCGCCCGAGGGGGCGGCGGGTGAATTCGATCGTTGCGACCTTAGCGAAGGCGGCGGCTTCCGGCTGCGGCTGACCTTTGACGATCCCGACATCGAGACCAAGAGCGATGACGATGCCGACATCGTCGAGGTCCACATTCCGGTCCTCGACGACGGGCGGCTGATCGTCTGGGAGGTCGCGTTCGAATCCGACGATCCGCGTTTTTCAGGGACGATGGCGATGCACTGGTATCTGTCGCGCAAAGGCGGCGGCACGCTGGTGACGATCGACGCGCATCACGTGCCGCCGGGGATTTCGGCCAAGGATCATGTGGCGGGGCTCAATAGCTCGCTGGCGAAACTGGCGGCGGTGGTGGAGGGGTGAAAGCCCCTCCCCTTCAGGGGAGGGGTTGGGGTGGGGCCTGCCGAGATTGCGCAACGCCGAGGTCCCCCACCCGCTGCGACTAGGGAACAAGTTCCCAAGTCTCGCTGCCCTCCCCTAAAGGGTAGGGAGTGTCGGCCTCAGCTCTCCACCCCCTTAGCTTTCCCCCATGCGCGCGCCGCCGTGTAGCCGAGATAGCCGGTGCCAAAGAGCGCGTAGAGCGGTTCGGGGATGCCGGCGAGATAGGCGTTCATGCCCTCGGCGATGCCTTTGGCCATGTCGGGGCGCGCGGCGGCGATGAGGCCCATCGGGATCGCCCATAGCAAGAGCGCATACATGACATAGAGGAAGCTCGGCCGGGCGCGGCTGGTCCAGGGGTCGGCGCTGTTCGCTTCGGCGACGATTGCGGTCATGCGGGTGCGGATCGCCTCCATCTCCTGACTCCCCTCAAGCTTCAAGAGCTCGAGCTTGGCGCGGTCGCGCGCCTCGGGGTCGGGGATGATCTTGTCGATCAGCTTGGCGATCGGGCCGATCAGGCCTTCGATGATGCTCATGGCAATGCTCCTCAAGGTTTCAAAGTTCAGTAAAGTTCAGCCCAATGACGCGCGATGGGGCATCAGCCGCCCGCGATGCGGTTCGCGAGCCAGCCGTAGAGAAACGCCTCCTGGCTGGGACGGCGTTCGGCGAGCGCGATGTAGCGTTCGCCCTGCAGCGCCTCCATCGCACGCAGCAGGACGGTCTCGCCGCCCTTGCCGCGCGCCTTCAGGAAGCCGTCGAGCGCCGACAGCGTGCGCGGTCCGATGTCGCGATCGACCGCTATATCGGGATAGTCGCGCGCGGCGCGATTGAGCGCATTCAGCGCGCGTTGCAGGAAACCGACGGCGGTGCCGGTGCCCATGTTGACGCCGGTGTCGAAGAGCTCGGCGGCGATGCGGGGCGCGCGCAGCGCCACCTTGTCGAAGCCGGGGCGCAGCCAATAAAGGCGGCGATAGATGATCGCAGCCTCTGCGCGTGGCAGGTCGCGCATGGAGCCGTCATAGCCCTGCGACCGCGCGACAGCTTCGGTGATTCCCCAACAGGTCGGGCCGCCGCGGTCGGCAGGGTGGTTTACATATCGACCTTCGCGGTCGATGACGGCGTCGATCAACGCGTCGGCGTCGCAGGTCGATGGATCGGGTCGTGGCATGATTCGTTCCTTTCGGTTTACCGGGTGCCGTAAACGAACCATATGGGTACATTGTAGGAAAGGCCTTTCTCGATGCGGGCTTTGCAGGTGCGTGAATTGCTGCCCGACCATGCCGGTGCGGGGCTGGTCGACCTTCCGGTGCCGGGGCCGGGGGCGGGCGAGGTGCGCGTTCGCGTGCGGGCCGCGGCGGTGAATTTCCCCGACCTGCTGATGACGCGCGGCGGTTATCAACTGAAGCCCGATCTGCCCTTCGTGTCGGGTCTGGAATTTTCGGGCGAAGTCGATGCGGTCGGCGCGGGCGTCACCGATTGGAGAGTCGGCGACGCGGTGGTCGGCGGCAACCGGTTCGGTGCGATGGCCGAATATACCGTTGTTCCTGCCGGGGCGCTCCGGTCAAAGCCCGAGGCGATGAGCTGGGAGGCGGCGGCGGCCTATCCGGTCGCCTATCTCACCGCCTATGTCGCGCTGGTCCGCTGCGCGCGGATCGAACCCGGCGAATGGGTGCTGGTGCATGGCGCCGCGGGCGGCGTCGGGCTCGCGACGGTCGATCTGGCCAAGGCGCTGGGCGCGCGCGTGATCGCGGCGGCGAGCAGCGCAGTGAAGCGCGAGGCGATCACCCGGCTCTATGCGCCCGATGCGGTGATCGCGGCGGAGCCGGGCTTTCGCGACGAGGTGAAAGCGCTGACCGGCGGCAAGGGCGCCGATGTGATCTTTGACCCTGTCGGCGGCGACGTGTTCGACGAATCGACGCGCTGCATCGCCTTCGGCGGGCGGCTGCTCGTGATCGGCTTTGCTTCGGGGCGGATTCCCGAGGTGTCGGTGAACATGCCGCTGATCAAGGGATTCTCGGTCGTCGGGGTGCGCGCGGGCGAATATGGGCGACGCTTTCCCGAGCGCGGCGCGGAAAATGTCGCGGCGATCGATGCGCTGGCGACCGCGGGCAGGATCCGGCCGCATGTCCACGCCGTGCTCGACCTGACCGACTGGCGGGAGGCTTTTGCGATGCTCGAGAAACGCGAGGCGGTGGGGAAGGTCGTGTTGCGCCCCTGATGCCGGGTGGTCGGGCGGGCGCGGAGAACGCGCCGCCGCATCCGGCATAGTTTTGCGACAATCGCCCCGTCATGGAGCGTCCGGGGTGCACCTGTTCAGGGTATCTGGCGGCTGCGCCGCCCATCGATAAAGGACGATTTGTGAAGAAACGGATTCTGATTGCCGCGCCGCTGGCGCTTATCGCTCCCGCGGCCTATGCCCAGCCGCCGCACGACGGCGGGCGTATTTTCGCAATGATCGACGCCAATGGCGACGGCAAGCTCGACAAGGCCGAGATCACCAAGATGGCGCAGATGCGGGCGGAAAAGCAGGGCGATCCCTCGCTCGCGGCGCCCGAAAAGATCGACATTTTCTTCAAGCATCTCGACGCCAATGGCGACGGCTTCGTCGACAAGAGCGAGATCGAGGCGATGCGCGGCGCGCGTGCCTCGGCGCCGCCGCCCGAAGCCGCGCAGGACGACGCGCCGGCGCAGGACGCGAACTGACCGGAGCCGAGGGCGGCGTCCCGGGGAGATGCCGCCCTCAGGCGACCGCGATCCGGATCGCCTGAACGAGAAACGCGAGCCCGACTAGCGTCACCAGCCAGCGGCGGGAGGATGCACGGTAGACGAAGAAAGGTTCAGTTAGCGCGGCGGTTCCATTTTGACGCTGCGTCAAGGCATAGCGGTGCGTCCCTCGATAATCCAACGACCGCAGAAGTGGGGCTAGGTTCTTCTTCTGCCTGACGCTGCCAGCACCCTGCGCCTTCGGGCGTGGGGTGCTGTGATGAAGAGCTTTGCAGCCGCCGTAACTCGTGTTGAATAGCCAGATGAAAGAATATCTCAAACGAGTCGCGCGGTTTTTTGGACTCATCGCCATCGTTCCGTTTCTTGTCGGCTTTGTAGGAGCCTGGTCAGCAGGCTTCGGCTTTTTCCTCTCCATTCTGGTCATTCCAGCCGCAACTTTGGGTCTGCTGGTTGGCTCTATCATATGGTTTGTGCGTAGTTATCAGCATGGCAAAAGGGTCAGCGGCAGTCGCGACCGATTTCTAACTTATTCCATTGCCCCGTTACTTCTTGTCGTGACGGTCAGCGCAGCGTGGCCTCTGCTAAGATTTGGCAACTACACCGGCACTATGTCGAGGCTGATGGTGAACCACAGCCGCTACGAAGCGATCATCGCCAGAGTCAAAGCTGACCCTGAACCGGCTTGGTTTAAGGATGACGGCGGGATTAAGTATTCCGTCGATCTGGGGCCTCCAATCCGAGTGGCGTTTAACCCGGAAGGTTTCCTCGATAACTGGTCTGGCATAATTTACGACCCAACCGGAGACGTAATGCTTGCCGATGGTTTTGATCCAAGGACTGGCAAGTTTGTCGCCCCTGACCGCGTAACGAAGCTATTTGAAGGTGATCTCGTCAGCTGTCTTCACCTGTGGGGCAGCTATTATAATTGCTCATTCACCTGACAACAGGCGGCGCTGCCAGATATAGGCTAGATGACGCCAATGGGTGGCGCTGCTAGATGCAGCGACGCTTACTTCACCCATTGCAAATGATTGGTATTTTTGGTCGGGACGAGAGGATTCGAACCTCCGACCCCCACACCCCCAGTGTGATGCGCTACCAGGCTGCGCTACGTCCCGACCGGCCCGATTGGGCAGGCGTGGCCCCTAGCGCGGGTTGGCAGACGATGCAAGGCTCTCCTGAGCAAAGTCGGCCGACCGGGGCAGGCGGTGGCGGGCGATCGATGTGTGCGCCCTTGACCTTGGGTCCGCGCACCCCATTTCGGCTTCGCGTGCCGCGGGGGAGGGATGCAGCGACTTGCTTGCGCCCTGCGCCCCTGCGTGATAGGCGCCGCGCCATATTTTGCATGGTCTTTCATCCCTTGAAAGGCCGTCGCTGCAACGAGAGAGTCTTTCATTCATGTCGACAAACCTGCTTCTGACCCAGGCGGCCGGATTCGGGGGCGGGGCCGCCGGTTTCATCATGCTGGTGCCCTATCTGCTGATCTTCGTCGTTTTCTGGTTCTTCCTCATTCGCCCGCAGCAGGTGCGGATGAAGGAGCACCGCAACAAGATCGCGGCGGTGAAGCCGCGCGACCAGGTGGTGACCGGCGGCGGGATCGTCGGCAAGGTGACGCGCGTCGATGATGAATTCGCCGATGTCGAGATCGCGCAAGGCGTGAAGATCAAGGTCGTGAAGTCGACCCTGTCCGACGTGCTGGCGCCGGGCGGCAAGCCCGCGAACGACTGACGTTCCGGCGGCGCCCCCTTGGCGCCGCCCAGACCAATCGGAATTCCCCCTATGCTCGATTTCCCGCGCTGGAAAACCATCGGCATCAGCATCATCCTGCTGCTCGGTATCCTCTTTTCGATCCCCACATTCCTGCCGTCCAAGACGTTCGAGAGCCTGCCAGGCATCGCGCAGATCAAGGTCAATCTGGGCCTCGACCTTGCCGGCGGCAGCCACTTGCTGCTCGAGGCCGACGTCGCCGACCTGCAGAAGACGCAGCTCGCAAACATGGAAAAGACCGTGCGCACCGCGATGCGCGGCGAGCGCGGGCCCGACGACGATATCGGGATCGGCGAACTGTCGACCGCGGGCGGCAAGATCAGCTTCCTCGTCCGCGAACAGCGACAGCTCGACGCGGCGCGCGACCGGCTGTTCAACGAGACCGGCGGCGCCGGCATCGCGACAGGGCAGCGCGACTGGCGGATCGACGTCGTCGACACGACGCGGATCGTCATGACCCCGACGGCCGCCGGCCAGACGCAGGCGATCAAGAATGCGATGGATACGGCGCGCGAGATTATCGACAAGCGCGTCAACGCGCTGGGCACGCGCGAGCCGACGATCATCCGGCAGGGCGACGACCGCATCGTCGTGCAGGTGCCGGGCCTGCAGGATCCGCAGCAGCTGAAAGACCTGATCGGCAAGACCGCGCGCCTCGAATTCCGCATGGTCGACGCCAACGCCGACCCGGCCGAGGTCGCGGCCGGTCGCGTTCCGGTCGGCAGCGAGATCGTTCCCTATGCCGAGGGTGCGAACGCGGGCGGTGCGCCCTATGAAGTGCTGCGCCGCCAGGTGATGATCAGCGGCGAACAGCTGCTCGACGCCAAGCAGGGCTATGACCAGCAGTCGGGTCAGCCCGTCGTCAACATCCGTTTCGATTCGGGCGGTTCGGCGACCTTTGCCAAGGTCACCGCGCAGAATGTCGGCAAGCGCTTCGCGATGGTGCTCGACGGCCGCGTGCTGTCGGCCCCGTCGATCAACGAACCGATCCTCGGCGGGAGCGCGCAGATCTCGGGCAGCTTCAGCGTGGCGAGCGCGAACAATCTCGCTATCTCGCTGCGCTCTGGCGCGCTGCCGGTGAAGATGACGGTGGTCGAGGAGCGGACGGTTACGCCCGAGCTCGGCGCCGATTCGATCCGCAAGGGCGCCCTTGCGGGGATCATCGCGACGGTCGCTGTGCTCGTCTTCATGATCGTCGTGTACGGCCGCTTCGGCATCTATGCCAACGTCGCGCTGATGTTCAACATCTTCCTGATCATCGCGATCATGGCGGCGTTCAACGCGACGCTGACCCTGCCGGGGATCGCGGGCTTCGTGCTGACGATCGGCGCCGCGGTCGACGCGAACGTGCTGATCAACGAGCGAATCCGCGAGGAATTGCATCGCGGGCGGCGCGTCTTCCAAGCGGTCGAGCTCGGCTATTCGGAAGCGAGCCGCGCGATCTTCGACGCCAATATCACCAACGTCATCGCGGCGGCGCTGATGTTCTGGTTCGGCACGGGTCCGATCAAGGGTTTTGCGGTCGTGCTGACCATCGGCATCATCACCAGCGTCTTCACCGCCGTCACCGTCACCCGGATGTTCGCGGCGGGCTGGCTGCACAAGACGCGTCCGGCGTCGCTGAATATTTGAGGAGGGACCGGTCATGCGTCTCCTGAAACTCGTCCCCGACGATACGAACATCCATTTTCTGAAGTGGCGAAATGTCGCCATGGCGATCAGCTTCCTGATGATCGTGGCGTCGATCGCGCTCGTCGCGGTGCGCGGGCTGAACTTCGGTGTCGACTTCGTCGGCGGCCAGTCGGTGCGCGTCGAATTCGCGCAGGCGATGCCGCCGATCGACGAGATACGCGAAAAGGTCGATGCGATCGGCCTTGGCGAGGCGACGATCCAGCAGTTCGGGTCCGATAAGGCGGTGTCGATCCGCACCGCGCTGCCCGACGGCGGCAAGGGCGCGGCCGACGCCGCAGGCAAGCAGCTTGTCGCGGGCATCCAGAAGGCTTTCCCGACCGCCAAGACCGGATCGGTCGAGACGGTGTCGGGCAAGGTGTCGGGCGAGTTGCTGCGCACGGGCCTGCTCAGCCTCGGCCTCGCGATGATCGCGATCTCGATCTACATCTGGATCCGGTTCGAATGGCAGTTCGGTATCGGCGCGCTGTTCGCGCTGTTCCACGATATTGCGCTGACCTTCGGTTTCTTCGCGCTGACTCAGTTGCAGTTCGACCTCAACATCGTCGCGGCCTTGCTGACGATCATCGGCTACTCGCTCAACGATACGATCGTCGTGTTCGACCGTATTCGCGAGAATCTGAAGAAATATCGCAAGATGGAGATCATCCCGCTCCTTGACCTCAGCATCAACGAAACACTGGCGCGCACGGTCATGACCAGCTTCACGATGCTGATCGCGCTCGCGGTGTTGTTGTGGGTTGGTCCGGACGTGATCTTCGGCTTCACCGCGGCGATGCTGCTCGGCATTTTCATCGGCACCTATTCGTCGGTCTATATGTCGGCGCCGATCCTGGTGTGGCTGAAGGTCGGTCCCGACAGCTTCGTGCCGCGCACGAGCGCGGTGAACGAGGGCGCCGAACGCGTGGCGCGCAAGGACGACGACGGCGCGGTGGTGTGATTGCTAACGGCCGGCGCAGCGGCGGAGATGCTCCGCCAGCTCGCGGCCGTTGCGGTCCCAGTCGAAGCGGCCGGCAAGGGTGGCGGCGACCTCCATCGATGACGGCGGGGCTGCGAGGATCGTTCCGACGGCCCCCGCAATCGCTTCCGGCGTGCGGTCGACGACGCGCCCCGCAACCGTCGATGTGACGAGTTCGCCGGCGCCCCCGGCGTTGCTGATGACGATCGGGGTGCCGCAGGCGAGCGCCTCGACCCACGCGTTGGCGAGTCCTTCGCTCGCCGATGGCATGACGACGATATCGGCGGCGCGATAGAGCATCGGCAGGTCGGCGTTGGCAACCGGGCCCATCAGATGGACGCGGTCGGCGACGCCCAATCGCTGCGCGAGTGTGCGGTAGCGGGCTTCCTCGTCCCCCGCGCCCGCCAGCCAATAGTGGACGCCGGGCAGCGACGGCAGCGCCTCGATGACGAGCGCCTGCCCCTTGCGCGGAATGAGCGCGCCGACGGTCGCAATGGCCGGTGCGTCGCCCATGCCAAGCGCCGTGCGCGCGGCGGCGCGGTCGCCGGGGTGGAAGCGCGCGCTGTCGATGCCCGTGTAGTGGACGGCGATCTTGGCCGCGTCGATGCCGATCGCGGCCATGTCGCGGCGCATCGCTTCGGAGACGGCGAGCAGGCCGGCGGCGCTCCTCCCAGCCGCAATGACCTGTTCGCTGGTCGCTGGATCATGGCCGAAATGGCTGATGTCCGCGCCGCGCGCCTTTACGGAAAAGGGAAGGCGCAGCGCTGTGGCGACGCGCATGGCCGCCGGGCCGTCGGGATAGAAGAACTGCGCGTCGATGACGTCGAAGGGCTGTCCCCGAGCCGCCGATAGCACTGCGCGCGCGACCTTCGCGGCGTTGAAACGCGCGCCGTAGCGCGGAATCAACGTGAAGCGCGGGCGGTGGACGGTGAGGCCGTTCCACTGCTCTGTGCGGGGCAGGCTCCGCAGCGCGCGGTAGCGCTCGTGGAGCGAGAGCGGGAACGGCGGCAGACCGACCGGCGCGACCACGGTCAACGCGATGTGGGGCTGCGCCGCGAGCGCGCGAAGGCTCTTTTCGACGAACAGACCGAAATTCGGCCGTGCAGCATCGGGGAAGAGGGTAGCGATCGAGAGGACGCGGAGGGGGGACGTCATCCGCAACACCCCCTCCGTTTGTGCTGAGCTTGTCGAAGCACCGTTGTTCCCTGGCGAGTTAGATAAAAAGGACGGCCCTTCGACAAGCTCAGGGCGAACGCGGGGTTAGAGGGTCCGGATCAGCCGAACCGCGACCGCCGCCCAGGGCGGGTTGCTGACAACCTGCTGGCGCTGACCGGTGCCAAGCGGAAGCAGGTGGAGTTTTTCGCCGTCGACATTGAGCAGGCGCGCGAAGAAGAAGCGTCCGGCGGGCCGTGGGACGAGGATGTCGCGGTTGAGCGCGCGCGTCCAGTCGCTCTCGGTCCGGCGGCACCAGATTTCGTCGCCCGCGCGATAATCGCCGATCGACGAGGTCACGCGCACGGCGACCATGTCCTCGCCCGGGCGCGCGGTGAGCGCCTGTTCGACCCGCGTCGGCGCCTGCGCGCCGTCGGCGCCGAGGTGCGCGGTAATGGTGAGCTGCGTATCCTGCGGCAATTGGACGAGCTCGGCGGCTTCGACCCCCAGCGCCTTGGCGATGCGGTTCATCCAACCCAATGACAGTGTTCGCGTGCCGGTTTCGAGGCGGCCGATCGTCTGCGCGGTCGTCGGCGGGTCGCAGCGCTGGCCGACCTCCTCGAGCGTCAGACCTTTGGCGCGGCGTACGGCGCGGATGCTGTTGATCATTGCTCATCCTCGAATAACCAAATCGGTTTCTTCTTTCCTACAAAATAATCCAATGTCAAGCCGGTCGTGCAAGACAGGAGAATCGCATGACTACACGCCGCCTCGAAACGCGCATCCATCCCGACGACCGGATCGATCCGGACAAGGCGGGGCCGCAGGCGATGCGGCATGTCACGGTCAATGTGGCGGAGAGTCCGATCGCCTGGCTGGCGTCGCGCGGGATGCTGACGCAGGGGCAATTGCACGCGGGCGAGCGGTTGCGCGCCGACTATGAGCGCGCGGGGCTGGCGGCGCGGGTTACGATGCGGTGGGACGCCGCGCCGCCGGCAAAGGGGCGGGGCGGAGCGCGGGCGTCGGATGCGTCGCTCGCACGGATCGACGCGCACCGGCGCTTTCATGCGGCAATCGACCATGTCGGGCCTGGCCTTGCCGATATCTGCTGGCGCGTGGTGTGTGCGGGAGAGGGGATCGGAGGGGCGGAGAAGGCGCTGGGCTGGCCGGCGCGTTCGGGGAAGCTGGTACTGGGGCTGGCGCTCGACCGGCTGGCGCGGTTTTACGGAATGGGGTGAGGGTGGGCTGGAGCCGACCGATTTCGGCCCCAACCGGCCCCGTTCGCATCGAGCGAAGTCGAGATGCCCCTCGGGCTGGGCGCAAGGCTGCCGGGTGTCTCGACTTCGCTCGACACGAACGGACATAGCGAATGGCCGCAGACACCGATTGCGGACGCGGAATTCCTCCCTGTGGCGTAGCCATGGGGAGGTGGCAGCGCGAAGCGCTGAC
>NZ_JAFMTR010000044.1 GCF_018682675.1 Sphingopyxis soli | reverse complement strand
GATTCTTGTTTTGCCGTGTTTTCCGGGTCGTCAGGTGATTCCACCTGACTTGAAAACACTCTAGGCGTCGCCGCGCGCGATGTCGGCGAGTTCGCGGCCGCGGTCGCGCGCGGCGCGCAGCACATTGGTGAGCAGCGCGGCGAGCTGGCCGTCGCTGTCGAGCACGTCGAGGCCCGCCTGCGTCGTGCCGCCCTTGCTCGCTACCTGCGCGATCAACGCGCCCGGCTTCTCGCCGCTTTCGGCGAGCAGCGCGGTGGCGCCGCCGAAGGTCGCGGTCGCCAGTTTGAGCGCGTCGTCCGGCGACAGGCCGAGACGTTCGCCCGCCGCTGCATAGGATTCGATCAGCCGGAACACGAACGCCGGGCCGCTGCCGGTGAAGGCGGTGACGAGATCCATCGTCATATCGTCGGCAAGCGCGACAATGGTCCCCAGCGGCGCCAGCAACGCATCGACCGCCGCCGCATCAGAGTCGCCGAGGCTGGCCACCGCCGACACGCCGGCGCCGATCCGCGCCGCAAGGTTCGGCAGGATGCGCACCTGCGCCCGCGCATCGGGAAAGCGCTGCGCCAGATCCGCGAGCGAGACGCCCGCGAGGATCGAGAGGAGATGGATGTCGTCCGTGACGATGGGGGCGAGGTCGGCGGCAACCTCGCCGAGCTGCTGCGGCTTCATGCCGAGCATGATCCAGTCGGCGGCGCCGCCCGCCGCCTTCCAGTCCGCGGTCGAGCCGAAGTGGCCAATGCCCGCGCGCGGCTGCGCGAACGGATCGACGATCGCGACCGCCGACGGATCGAGCCCCGCCTGCAGCCAGCGGTCGAGCATCGCGCCCGCCATGTTGCCGCACCCGACCAGCAGCATCCGCCCGGTGAAATTCGCCAAACTCTTCGTCATCTCGTCCTGTTTCTTCTTTGCTTAGCGGCAGCTGCTCTCTGGCCCCGAAAGGAGGTCGAGGCAGCGCCCGTCGATCTTGCCCGCATCGAGCGGCACGCCGATCACCGACGCGAGCGTCGGCAGGATGTCCACCGTCATCACGGCGTTCGGTTGTTCGAATCCGGCGAGCCCCTTGCGCCAGAAGAGGATCGGCACCCGGCGGTCATAGTCCCACACCGATCCGTGCGTTGCGACATAGCCCATGCCCGATTCGGGGATCGGCGTGACGCGCGGCTTCAGCACGACGATGAAATCGCCCGATCGCTGCGCATTGTACGAGGCGCGCAGCTTGTCCATCAGGGTCCACACGTCGGGCGACCGCTTCGAGATCGGATATCTGGCGAGTTCCTCGCCGGTCACGACCGCCTCGACCTGCGGATGCGCGCGATAGCGGGCGAGCAGTTCGGTCATCGCCGCCTTGCGCTGCGCGACGGTGAGCGCCTTCGACAGATACATGTCGCCGAACGGGCCGTCGCTGTAGAGCAGGGGCTGCGGCAGGCCGAGCTTTTCGGCGACCGCCTTGCCCATCGCGTCGGGGTCGAGCGCCTTGTCGACGCGCTCGGCGGCGGGCCAGGCATTCTGGCGGTTGCGTTCGGGCAGGTCGTGGCCGCCATGGTCGGCGGTCAGCGCGACGACATAGTCGATCCCCGTCGCGTCGAGCCGGGCGAAGAAGTCGCCGAGCTCGCGGTCGAGCGCGAGCATCTGGATGCACATCTCGCTGCCTTCGGTTCCGGTGCCGTGGCCGATATAGTCGGTCGCCGACAGGCCGAGGATGAGAAGGTCGGTCGTATCGCCCTCACCCAGCCCCCGCGCCTGACGGAGCGCGGCCCCCGCGGCGAGCACCGCGCCATCGGCCTCGGGCGAGGCCAGGAAGCGGCGGAAGTCGCCGCCGTCGCGCTGGAAGCGGCCGGTGCCGACCGTCGCTCCCCCCTTTCCGCCGGTCTGGTCGCCAATCGGGATCGCGATGTCGCGCGACGCGCAGTCCGCAGGCATCTGCACGCCGGGGCGCGGCTGCGCGATCGCGGCGGCGATCGCGGCGCCCGCCCGCTGCGCGGTCGGCGACAGCTCCGTGCCGCGATAGCTGGTGAGCCCGGTCGGCACGAGCCACATCAGCTCGTCGGCCTTGTGCCCGCCCATCATGATCGCCGCGCGGTCCTTGCCCGCGACCGAGACGACCTGCGCCTTCGGGTTCGCCGCCTTCATCCAGTCGCCTAGCGTCGGGACCAGCAGATGGTTGACCGACGCGGCATATTTGCCGCTGCCCGACGTCGTTCCGGCCACGGTCTCGTCCTCGGCGCAATAGACGCGCTTGTCGTCGCGCGAGACCGACAGGTCGAAATAATTGTTGGCGATGATGCCCGTGTGCGCCGGGTGGTTGCCGGTCAGGATCGTCGAATGGCCGGGGCAGGTCTCGGTCGCGCCGTGCGACTGGTAGCCCGCCGGAAAGACGACCCCCGACGCGAGCCGCGCGAGCCCGCCGGTGAAGTGGCTGCGATATTCGGCGAACAGGTCGGCCGAGAACTGGTCGACCGCAATCACGACCACTAGCTTGGGCGGGGGTGTGGCCGCCGTAACCTTCGCCGGGGGCGCGGGCGAATTCTGCGCGAGCACCGCGCCGGTCGCGGTGATCGAAAGCAGGGCGGCCAGCGTGATCTTCGCGGCGGTGGTGAGCGGTTTCATCTTCACGGGCAGCTTCTCCGATTGGGGGGACGTCAGCGCGGGCTGTCCTCTCGACGAAAGCCGCCTATATGGCAAGCCCGGAACGCAGGACAGCGGCAGGCGGAGTGTGGAGTTGCGGAAGGACGTTTTTATGACAGGTCTGGGACGCGCGCTGCTGGCGTTGCTCGCGCTCGCCATGCTGTCGTTGGCGCCCGCGCGCGCCGAACCGCCGCATATCGCGGCGAAGCTGGTCGCCGAATCGGCGACCGTTTCGCCGGGGGCAACGACCGCGATCGCGCTGACGATGACGCCCGGGAAGGGCTGGCACGGCTATTGGACCAATGGCGGCGACGCGGGCTTCGGCCTGTCGGTCGAATGGAACGCGCCCGAAGGCGTCAGCGTCAGCCCGTTCCGCTATCCGGTGCCCGAACCACTGATCCTTTTCGGCATGATGAACCATGTCTATGAGCATCCCTATGCGCTGCTCGCCGATGTGACGGTGGCCAGGGACATCGCGCCGGGAACCGACCTGACGCTCACGGGCATCGCCAACTGGCTCGCCTGCACCGACAAGGTCTGCGTGCCCGAAAAGGCGGTGATCTCGGTCGCGCTGAAGGCGGGCGACGGCCAGATCGCGCCCGCGACGCGCACGCAATTCGACGCGTGGCGCGCCAGACTGCCGCAACCGCTCGACCGCGCCGGGAAATGGGAGCGCAAGGGCGACCGTGTGCGCTTCGCCATCCCGCTTCCGGCCGGCACCGCGCTCGAGGCGCCGCATCTGTTCCTCGAAACCCAGAATATCGTCGACTACCCCGCAGTGCAGGGCTTCAGCCGCAACGGCGACTGGATCATCGTCGAGACGAGGGCAAAGGGCGACGCGGCCGGACGCGCCGAAGGCCTGCTCAAGCTCGGCGACGGGCGCGGCCTCACGGTGCATTTCGAGCCGGGCGCGGTTCCGGCGAAGGGCGAACCGGTCGCGACCGCTGCAAGCGCCCCCGACATGCGTCTGTTCTGGACCGCGCTCGGCGGCGCGATCCTCGGCGGACTGATCCTGAACCTGATGCCGTGCGTTTTTCCGATCCTCAGCCTCAAGGCGCTCAGCCTGACGCGGTCGGGCGGCGACGCCCGCGCGGCGAAGGTCGAGGCGCTGGCCTATACCGGCGGCGCCGTGCTGACCGCGTTGCTGCTCGGCGGCGCGTTGCTCGCGCTTCGCGCTGCGGGCGAAGAGGTCGGCTGGGCCTTCCAGCTCCAGCATCCGGTCAGCGTCCTCGCGCTGCTGATCCTCGCGATCGCGATCACGATGAACCTGCTCGGCAGCTATGAACTCCCCTCGTTCGGCGGCGGGCAGGCGCTCACCGAAAAGAGCGGCGCGGCGGGCGGCTTCTGGACCGGCGCGCTCGCCGCCTTCGCCGCGACGCCGTGCAGCGGCCCGCTGCTCGGCGCGGCGCTTGGCGCGACCCTGGTGCTGCCCGCCTGGGCGGCGCTGCCGATCTTCGGCGGGCTCGGGTTCGGGCTTGCCTTGCCCTTCCTTGCCATCGGCTTCGTGCCCGCGCTCCGCAACCGGCTGCCCAAACCCGGACCGTGGATGGCAAAGTTCCGCAAATGGATGGCGCTGCCGATGGGGCTGACCGCGCTCGCGCTCGGCTGGCTGCTGTGGCGCCAGATCGGCAGCGGCAGCCTGATCGTCTGGCCGCTCGTCGTCGTCGCGATGACGGTCGTGCTGCTCGCCCACTACGGCTCGATCCAGCGTGGCGACCGGCGCGCGTGGCTGCTCTATGCGGCGGGGCTGCTGTTCGTCGTCAGCCTCGCGGGAACGGTGGGCGATGTGGCGCAGGCCGAACGGCATACCGACGGCGCGGGGGCGACCTTCTCGCCAGCCGCGCTTGCCAACGCGCGCAAGTCGGGCAAACCGGTGTTTGTCTATTTCACCGCCGACTGGTGCCTGTCGTGCAAGGCGAACGAGGCGGGCGCGATCAACCGCGAGGCGGTGCAGGCGGCGTTCGCGGCCAAGGGCGTCGTCACGCTCGTCGGCGACTGGACGACCGGCGACCCCGTCATTACGCGCACCCTCGCCGAACATGGCCGCAACAGCGTCCCGCTCTACCTCTGGTACGCGCCGGGCGCAGCGGAGCCCGAAATCCTGCCGCAGATCCTGACCCCCGGCCTGCTCACCGACAAGGCGGGCGGCTGATGGCGAAGCAGCGCGCCGACCAGCTGCTCGTCGACCGCGGCCTGGCCGAAAGCCGGACGCGCGCGCAGGCGCTGATCCTGGCGGGACTCGCCTTCGTCGGCGACCGCAAGATCGACAAGGCGGGACAGCAGATCGCGGAAGGCGCCGAGATCAGCGTGAAGGGCCGCGACCATCCCTGGGTGTCGCGCGGCGGGATCAAGCTCGACCATGCCCTCTCCCATTTGGGCTGGGACGTCACGGGCGCGGTCGCGATCGATGTCGGATCGTCGACGGGCGGCTTTACCGACGTGCTGCTCAGCCGCGGTGCGGCGCGCGTCTATGCGGTGGATTCGGGCACCAACCAGCTGGCGTGGAAATTGCGGCAGGACGAGCGCGTGATCGTCCTCGAACAGACGAGCGCGCGCATCCTGACCGCCGACCATATTCCCGAGCCCGTCGATCTGATCGTCTGCGATGCCAGCTTCATCGCGCTGTCGAAGGTGCTGCCGGTGCCCATGAGCTTCGCGAAAGACGGCGCACGCCTGGTCGCGCTGATCAAACCGCAGTTCGAGGCGGCGCGGCACGAAGTCGGCAAGAAGGGCGTCGTGCGCGACGCCGCGGTCCACGAACGCGTCTGCGGCGAGGTCCGCGACTGGCTGACCGGCGAAGGCTGGCATGTGCTCGATCTGGTCGAAAGCCCGATCACCGGCCCGGAGGGCAATGTCGAATTCCTGATTGCTGCGATGCGGCGAAGCGCTTGACGACGGAAATAACAGCCGCGACATCTGGTCACCGCAGAATCGCCGACACGTTCAAGGATTCGGGGACCATATCCGCATGACCGAGATTGCTACGCCCGGCCAGTTACGCATGTCCTATTGGCGCTGGGCGATGGTCACCGTGCCGTCGATCGTGCTGGTCGGCAGCCTGATGGGGCTGTTGTCAAACAGCGGCTACAGCAATCGCTGGTTCGCCGCGCTCGATCTGCCGAGCATCGTTCCGCCGGGATGGGTGTTCGGCGTCGCGTGGACGATCCTCTATATCTGCATGGGGCTGGCGCTGGCGATGGTGCTCCATGCGCGCGGTGCGAAGGGGCGCGGCTTTGCACTGCTGCTCTTCTTCGTCCAGCTGATCGCCAATTTCGCCTGGTCGCCGCTGTTCTTCGGCGCGCATCAGGTGACGAACGCGCTCTATCTGATCATCTTCATCCTGATGGTGACGATCGCGACCTTCTTCGCCTTCCTGCCGATCCGCAAGGCGGCGGCTTGGCTGCTCGTGCCCTATATCGCATGGCTCTGTTTCGCGAGCGTGCTGAATTTCCAGATCGACCAGCGCAACCCCGACGCCGAAAACAAGGGGGTTGTCGTCCCCGCCGCGACTACCCAGATAGGATGAAGGGCAAGGGGTTCTCCCCCTGGAAGGAAATGAAATGCAAAGCGAAAACCGGATTTTCGACGATCTGGCCAAGATGATCAACGGCATCGCCGGAACCGTCGCGGGCGCCGGCCGCGAGGCCGAGGCCGCGATGCGCGAGCGCGCGAAGGAATTCGTCGGCCGCATGGACTTCGTCAGCCGCGAGGAGTTCGAGGCGGTGAAGGAAATGGCGGCAAAGGCGCGCGCCGAAGCCGAAGCGCTGAAGGCGCGGCTCGACAAGCTGGAAGGCGCGGCCAAACCCGCTGCGGCCCCGAAAGCTGCTGCCGCGCCAAAGCCGGCCGCCAGATCGGCTCCGCGCAAACCCAAGGCCTGACGCCAGCCCATTTATGCACAGGACAGTCCCCGAAGGCGGCGGGACGCGGACTCGCGTCTTCGCCGCTTTCGGTCTAAGGCCCGCGCATGACCGACGACATTTACGACGACGATGACGGCCAGGAAGCGGCGCCGATCGACATGATCGCTTCCTATTTCGCCGCGCACGACTGGCCGCACGAGATGGTCGGCGAGGACGAGATCGTCGCAACCGCGCAGGGCAGCTGGACGACTTACGAGCTGCGCGCGGTGTGGCGCGCCGAGGATGGGGTGATCCAGCTTCTCGCCTTCCCCGACATTCGCGTTGTCGAGGACAAGCGCGCGGTCGCGCACGAAGCGCTGGCGCTGATCAACGAACAGCTGTGGCTCGGCCATTTCGAGCTCTGGTCGAACAGCGGCACGATCCTGTTCCGCCACGGGATGCTGGTCGGCAGCGACGCGCAGCTGCCGCTCGATCTCGCCGAAACGCTGATCGAAAGCGCGATCGACGAGTGCGAGCGTTTCTACCCCGTGTTCCAGTTCGTGCTGTGGGGCGGCAAGACCCCCGCCGAGGCGCTCGCTGCGTCGCTGATCGAAACCCGCGGCGAGGCGTAAGGCTTCACCTCTTCTCGAAGCGCTTCAGCCCCGGCCCGATCGTGTTGGCGCCGATCGCGAGTGGTTCGCCGCTCCAGTCGGCGACGAACACCGACTGACGGCCGATGCCTTCGGGAATGCTCGCGCGATTGCCCTCGACGACCAGCCCGCGCGACGGGTTCTTGCGCTCTTCGGCCGCGACCGCGATGATTGCCGAATAATTTTCCTTGTCGCGACCCTGCACGAACAGATTGTTCGCAATCCGGCCGGCCGACCCCGACGGCAGGTCGATCATATAGTTGGTCGCGGTTCCCTGCGTATCGTCGAAGCTGTTGTCGACGATCTCGACAGTGGCGGCGCGGGTCTTGAGATAATGGCCACCGCTGCCCTTTTCGAAGCGGGTATGCGTCACCACGACGCGGCCATAGAGGCCGGTATAGACACCGTGCGCGCAGCTGAGCCCGCGGTCGCAGCGGCCGAGCCGCGAGAAGGTCGAGCGGTCGATGGTCAGCGTCGCTTCGCCGTCGTCGCCGGTGAGGATGCCCTCCTCGCTGTTGCGGAACAGGCTGTTCACAACGGCGAGGTCGCTCTGTTCGAGGCGGATGCCCGCGCCATTGCCGTCGGGGACGCGCAGGTTCTGGAAGACGATGCCGTCGACTTTCGCGCCGCGCCCGCGCAGGACGAGCGCCGCCTTGCCCTCGCAGGTCACGCCGTCGAAGATCGCGCGGCCGGGCTCGGCCGCGACGAAGGCGATGCGGCCGGCGGTCTGCACCGCGCAATCGCGGTGATATCCGGGTGCGATCCGGATCGTCCCTTCGCCGTCGCCGATCGCATCGACCGCGTCCTGCAGCCGGCTGAAGCCGCGCCCGTCGACGCTGAACGGCGCGCCGCCGGTTTGCGCGGGGAGCGGCGCCGGCGCGAGCAGCAGCGGCAGGGCGAGCAGCGGCAGCAACGGCCGGCGAAGGAGAGCCATGAACATGCGCGGTCTATAGCGGTTTCCGCCGCGTCCGTCGTGCCCGAAGCTGGTTAATCGCGCGCCTGTCCCGCTATCGGACGGGCGCTTGAGCAAGCCTTAAAGCTGTGCTCCCCCGCGAAGGCGGGGGTCCATCTTCCGCCTTCGCCAATATTGAAATACCCGCAGATGGACCCCCGCCTTCGCGGGGGAACACGCCTTCTGCAGTCAATCCAGATTCGGCCTCAACCAGCGCGTGGCAGTCTCAAGATCGACCCCGCGCCGCGCCGCATAATCCTCGAGCTGGTCGCTGCCGATCCGCGCGACGCCGAAATACTGGCTTTCGGGGTGGCCGAAATAGAAACCGCTGACCGCCGCGGTCGGCAGCATCGCAAAGCTCTCGGTGAGCACCAGCCCGGCATTCTCCTCCGCCGCAAGCAAATCGAACAGGATCGGTTTCAGGCTATGGTCGGGGCAGGCCGGATAGCCCGGCGCCGGCCGGATGCCGCGATATTCCTCCTTGATCAGCGCCTCGTTGGTAAGCTGCTCGCCCGGCGCATAGCCCCACAGCGTCGTGCGGACATGCTGGTGCAGACGCTCGGCAAAGGCCTCGGCGAAGCGGTCGGCGAGCGCCTTCAGCAGGATGTCCGAATAATCGTCCTTGTCGGCGCGGAAGCGGTCCGAATAGGGCTCGATGCCGTGGATGCCGACCGCAAATCCGCCGATCCAGTCGCCCGCGGGGTCGATGAAATCGGCGAGGCACATATTGGCGCGGTCGCGGCTTTTCTTGATCTGCTGGCGCAGGAAGGGCAGCGTCACATGGCGCTCCTCGTCGGCGAGGTGGATCGTCACGCTGTCGCCATCGCGCGCGCACGGCCAGAAGGCGCAGACGCCGCGCGCGGTCAGCCATTTCTCGGCGATGATGCGGTCGAGCATCGCATCGGCATCGGCCTTCAGCGCCACCGCCGTCTCGCCGACCACCTCGTCGTCGAGGATCGACGGCCAGGTGCCGTGCAGTTCCCACGCGCGGAAGAAGGGCGTCCAGTCGATGCATTCGCGCAAATCCTCGAGCGACCAATCGTCGAAGCGGTGCAAACCGGGTTGCAGCGGCGGCGCCGGCTTGTCGCTGAGATAGGCGTCGTAATAGTTGGCGCGCGCTTCCTCGATGCTGAGCAGCACGCTCTGCCCCTTGCCCGCGCGCACGTCGCGGATATGCTCATATTCGGACTTGTAGCCATCGACGAACGCATCGCGCCCGGTGTCGCTCACCAGCGAGGTCGCGACCCCGACCGCGCGGCTCGCGTCGAGAACGTGGATTACCGGCCCCTGATAAGCCGGATCGATCCGCAGCGCCGTATGCACCTTCGACGTCGTCGCGCCGCCGATCAGCAGCGGCATCGTCATGCCCGCGCGCTGCATCTCCTCGGCCACCGTCACCATTTCGTCGAGCGACGGCGTAATCAGGCCCGAAAGCCCGATCATGTCGGCGTCATTCTCGTTCGCCGCCTCCAGTATCTTCGACCAGGGCACCATCACGCCGAGGTCGACGATCTCGAAGCCGTTGCATTGCAGCACGACGCCGACGATATTCTTGCCGATGTCGTGGACGTCGCCCTTGACGGTCGCCATCACGACCTTGCCCTTGCCCTTTGCGCCCGGCTCCTTCGCCGCCTCGATGAAGGGGAGCAGATGCGCGACCGCCTTTTTCATCACGCGCGCCGATTTCACCACCTGCGGCAGGAACATCTTGCCCGATCCGAACAGGTCGCCGACGACGTTCATGCCGTCCATCAGCGGACCCTCGATCACTTCGATCGGGCGGTCCATCGCGAGACGCATCTCCTCGGTGTCGGCGACGATATGGGCGTCGATGCCCTTGACCAGCGCGTGTTCGAGCCGCTTGCGCACCTCCCAGCCGCGCCATTCCTCGGCCGCCTTTTCCTGCGCGGCATCCTTGCCCTTGTAGCGTTCGGCGAGCGCGATCAGGCGCTCGGTCGGGCTTTCGGCCTCGCCCTCGACCTTGCGGTTGAGGATCACATCCTCGCACGCCAGACGCAGCTCGGGGTCGATCGTGTCATAGACGTCGAGCTGGCCTGCGTTGACGATCGCCATGTCGAGCCCGGCGGGGATGGCGTAATAGAGGAAGACGCTGTGCATCGCGCGGCGCACGACCTCGTTGCCGCGGAAGCTGAACGACAGGTTCGACAGACCGCCCGAAAAATGCGCGTGCGGGCAGCGGATGCGGATTTCCTTCACCGCCTCGATGAAATCGACCGCATAATTGTCATGCTCCTCGATCCCGGTCGCGACCGCGAAGATATTGGGGTCGAAGATGATATCCTCGGGCGGGAAGCCGATGCCGGTGAGCAGCTTGTAGGCGCGCTCGCAAATCTCGATCTTGCGCTCTTTGGTATCGGCCTGCCCGACCTCGTCGAACGCCATCACGACGACCGCGGCGCCATAGGCCATGCATTTGCGCGCATGTTCGAGGAAGGGCTCTTCGCCCTCCTTCATGCTGATCGAGTTGACGATCGGCTTTCCCGGCACGCATTTGAGGCCGGCCTCGATCACGCTCCATTTCGAGCTGTCGATCATTACCGGAATGCGCGCGATGTCGGGTTCGGCGGCAATGAGCTTCAGGAAGGTCGTCATCGCATATTCGGCGTCGAGCAGACCCTCGTCCATATTGACGTCGATCACCTGCGCGCCATTCTCGACCTGCTGCCGCGCGACCTCGACCGCCGCAGTATAATCGTCGGCGAGGATCAGCTTCTTGAACGCCGCGGACCCCGTGACGTTGGTGCGCTCGCCGATGTTGACGAAACTGGAGGAGGCGGCTGTGGTTTCGGTCATTTGGTTCTTCTCAAGCCCCTCCCCTTCAGGGGAGGGGTTGGGGTGGGGGCTGTCGAGGTTGCGCAAGGCCGATGGCCCCCACCCCGCTCGACCAAAGGTCCGGCTATCGCCGAACCAAGTCTCGCTGCCCCTCCCCTGAAGGGGAGGGGTAAATTGGTTATGCCGCCATCGTAAATGGCTCCAGTCCCGCCAGTCGCGTCCGCACCGGCACTTCGGGAATCTGCCGCGGCGCCAGTCCTTCGATCGCCTTCGCCATCGCCGCGATATGCGCCGGGGTCGATCCGCAGCAGCCGCCGAGGATGTTGACCTGGCCATGCTCGGCCCACTCGCGGACGAGACCCGCGGTCGTGTCGGGCAGTTCGTCATATTCGCCGAGCTCGTTCGGCAGACCCGCGTTGGGATAGACCATCACCAGCGCATCGGCGAGTTCGGACAGGACCTTCACATGCGGACGCAGCTGCGCCGCGCCGAACGAGCAGTTGAGCCCGATCGTCAGCGGCTTCGCATGGCGCACCGCGTACCAGAAGGCCTCGACCGTATGGCCCGACAGGTTGCGGCCGCTGAGGTCGGTCAGCGTCATCGAGATCATCAGCGGCAGCTCGCGCCCGACCTTCGCCTCTGCCTCCAGCGTGGCCGCAATCCCGGCCTTGGCGTTGAGCGTATCGAAGATCGTCTCGATCAGGATGAAATCCGCCCCGCCCTCGGCGAGCGCGACGACCTGCTCCAGGTAAACGTCCTTCAGCTCGTCGAAATCGATCTCGCGAAAGCCGGGGTTGTTGACGTCGGGCGACAGCGACAGCGTCTTGTTCGTCGGCCCGACCGCGCCCGCAACGAAGCGGCGACGCCCGTCGAGCGCCTCATATTTCTCGGCGGTCGCGCGGCCGAGCCGCGCGCTTTCGTGATTGATGTCGGCGACCAGCGCCTCGGCGCCATAATCGGCCTGGCTGATCCGGTTCGCGCTGAAGGTGTTGGTCGAGACGATGTCCGACCCGGCCGCCAGATAGGATTCGCCGATCGCGGTCACGACGTCGGGGCGCGTCAGCGCGAGGATGTCGTTGTTGCCCTTCTGGTCGTGCGAAAGGCCGAGGTTGCCCGCATAGCACGCCTCGGTCAGCTTCTTGAGCTGGATCTGGGTGCCCCAGCCGCCATCGGTGAGCAGGATGCGTTTCTTCGCCGCCGCCTGCAGCGCTTCGCGTGCCGATGTCATGCCGCCTGATCCTTTGCGTTCGCGACCGGCCGCAGTCCCAGCAAATGGCAGATCGCATAGCTGAGTTCGGCGCGGTTCAGGGTATAGAAGTGGAAATCGCGGACCCCGCCGGCGTAAAGGCGGCGGCACATTTCGGCGGCGATTGTCGCCGCGACGAGCTGGCGCGCGGCGGGATGATCGTCGAGCCCGTCGAACAGCGACACCATCCACGCCGGGATCGCGGTGCCGCACATATCGGCCATGCGCCGCGTCTGCGAGACGTTCGACACCGGCAGGATGCCGGGAATGATCGGCGCGGCGATCCCCGCCGCCGCCGCCGCATCGCGGAAGCGCAGGAAGGCGTCAGGCGAGAAGAAGAACTGCGTGATCGCCCGCGTCGCGCCCGCGTCGAGCTTGCGCTTCAGATTGTCGAGGTCGGCCTCGGCGCACGAGGCATCGGGATGCACCTCGGGATAGGCGGCGACCGAAATGTCGAACGGCGCCACCGCCTTCAGTCCCGCGACCAGTTCGATCGCATTGGCATAGCCATCCGGGTGCGCGCGATAGGGCTCGCCGCCGGGCACATCGCCGCGCAGCGCGACGATATGGCGCACCCCCGCCTCCCAATAGGCCCGCGCGACCTCGTCGATCTCGGCGCGCGAGGCTTCGACGCAGGTCAGGTGCGCCGCCGGCGGGACCGCGCTTTCGGCCGCGATGCGGGCGACGGTGGCGTGCGTGCGCTCGCGCGTCGATCCGCCGGCGCCATAGGTCACCGAGACGAAGCTGGGCGCCAGCGGTTCGAGCGTGCGGAACGTGTCCCACAGCTGCGCCTCCATCTTCTCGGTCTTCGGCGGGAAGAATTCGAAACTGACGCCGATGTCGCCATCCAGATTGGCGAACAACGGCGAGGCGGCCGCGCGGCGCGCCTCCGCCAGCGAGTTGAGGTTCGAGGTCATGCGGCCAGCCTTTTATTTTGCCCGCCCTCGGCGACGGGAGGTTGATCTTCGTCGCTGCGCCGGCGGCCCAGCCACAGCTTGACGGCCAGGTCGCCGCCTTCCAGCGTCTGGGTGGTTTCGAGCAGCAGCCCCGCCGAGGCGAACCAGCCGCGGATCTGCGCGTCGGAAAAGCCGAGGCGCGCGTGGGCGCCGAGCGTGCGCAGCTCCTCATCCTCGTGCGGCGCGAAATCGACGATCAGCAGGTGCCCGCCGCCGCGTAGCACGCGCGCCGCCTCGGCGATCACGCGGTCGGGTTCGTGCGCGAAATGGAGCGCCTGATGGATGACGATGCTGTCGGTGCTGGCGTCGGCAAGCGGCAGGTGCAGGAAATCCCCCTGAACCAGGTCTATCGGCAGCGGCTGGCCCGACAGTTTCGTGCGCGCGATGCGGAGCATTTCGGGGCTGCGGTCGAGCGCGGTGATCCGGCGCGCAGTCGGCGCGAAAATCTCCGCCATCCGGCCCGTTCCCGTACCGATGTCGAGCAGATGGCCGAGCCGGCGATTGTGCATCATCGCAAGCATCGCGGCCTCGACCTCGCTCTCGGCGACATGGCGCGACCGGATCGCATCCCATTCGGCGGCATGTTCGGCGAAATAACGCTCGGCGGCCGCCGCACGCTCTTCGCGCACCGCGGCGAGGCGGCGCGCATCGTGCGCGATCACCAGCGCCTCGCGCGCCGAAAAAGGCCAGCCGCCCGCCTGCGCGATGATATCGGCGACGGGTCCCTTTTCGACGACCCGCAGGAACACCCAGCTCCCCTCGCGCCGCCGCTCGACAATCCCCGCCTCGGCGAGGATGCGGACGTGGCGCGACACGCGCGGCTGGCTCTGGTCGAGCACCGCGGCCAGCTCGCCGATCGCCAACTCCATCTCGCGCAGCAGCGCGACGACCCGCAGGCGCGTGGGGTCCGCAAGGGCGCGAAAAATGTCGAGCAGCTCGGTCATATATTCACATATAAAGCTTTCTTTATATCCGGTCAACCGGCCCGCAAGCCGCGATTTCCGCCGCTGGCGAATCGGCAGGCCCGAAATTACGACAAATGGCGGGCATCCTTGCAAAAAGGCCATTGCACGCCATTTGGCGAGGCGGTAATTCTGCCCGCGATTGGCAAGTTCACGGGATCGATTGGTTCCCATGCCGGTCGATCCGTTCAAACCGAGAGGGGTATTCCCATATGAAGAAATCGATCACTCTGTCGCTCGTTCTGGCCGCCTCGATGGGCCTCGCCGCTTGCGGTGAAAAGGCTGCCGACGACGCCGCCACCACCGAAACCCCGGCGACCGAAACCGTCGAAGGCGCTGCCGACGGCGCGATGCAGGCTGCCGAAGGCGCTGCCGACGCGGCTGCGACCGCCGGCGACGCCGCCAAGGAAGCGACCGACGCCGCCGCCGCCGGCGACGCTGCCAAGGCTGCCGACAAGGCGACCGAAGCCGCCGACGCTGCGAAGGAAGCGACCGACGCCGCCAAGGGCGCGATGGAAGAAGCCAAGAAGTAAGCTTCTTTCCGGCCCTTGCGGCCGAAAGGATCGAGGGGTCGTCGGCACACGCTGGCGGCCCCTTTTCTTTTGGCGACCATGTCGAATGCAAATTCGGCCGAGGATGACGGCTTGGGGGTGGATTCCAGCCTTTCCATTCTCGTCATGCTGAACTTGTTTCAGCATCCATGGCCGGGCCTTGCATCCGGCGCCGCGCCG
>NZ_JAFMTR010000043.1 GCF_018682675.1 Sphingopyxis soli | reverse complement strand
GGGGTCCATGACTTCAGCGCTGCGGTGGATCCCGGATCAAGTCCGGGATGACGAATGACAGCATACCGCCGATTGCTGCCATAAGATCCTCCCTATCGACTTGCGATGGGGAGCGGGAGTGCAGGGTTGGATTGCCCCCGGCAATACCAGTCCAGTCCGGGGGACTGGACGACCCAGCACTCCGCGAAGCGGTGGTGGAGGGGCCGCGAGCGTTAGCGAGCGCTGCGCGCTCGGCCCCTCCGTCAGCCCTGCGGGCTGCCACCTCCCCATCGCAAGTCGATGGGGAGGACCATAACGACAGCGCCCCACCCCAAAGCCGCCATTCCGCCGTCTCAGCCGCCGCGGCCCGCGCCTAGGCCGCGATGCCGTCCGCGGCCTTCATCCATTCCGCCAGCGCGGCGCCGGCGCGCCGGGTGTAGCCCAGCTTGCGGTCCTTCTTGCGCACATCCTCGGCGAGCGGCGGGAAGAGGCCGAAATTGACGTTCATCGGCTGGTAGGATGAGGCATCCGCGCCGCCGGTGATGTGGCCGAGCAGCGCGCCGAGCGCGGTTTCGGGCGGCGGCGGGGGCAGGGCGCGGCCGCCGAGCTCGGCGATCGCGAAGCGCGCGGCGACGAGGCCGATCGCGGCGCTTTCGACATAGCCCTCGCAGCCGGTGATCTGCCCCGCGAAGCGGATGTGCGGCGCCGATTTCAGGCGCAGCTGGCCGTCGAGCAATTCGGGCGAGCGGATGAAGCTGTTGCGGTGGAGGCCGCCGAGGCGCGCGAACTCGGCCTTTTCGAGGCCGGGGATGGTGCGGAACAGCTCGACCTGCGCGCCATGCTTGAGCTTGGTCTGGAAGCCGACCATGTTCCACAGCGTGCCGAGCGCATTGTCCTGGCGGAGCTGGACCACCGCGTAGGGCCAGCGCCCGGTGCGCGGATTGTCGAGGCCGACGCCTTTCATCGGCCCGAAGCGCAGCGTTTCGACGCCGCGTTCGGCCATGACCTCGATCGGCATGCAGCCCTCGAAGTAAGGCGTGTCCTTTTCCCAATCCTTGAAATCGGTCTTTTCGCCGTCGATCAGCCCCTGGACGAAGGCGTGATACTGGTCCTTGTCCATCGGGCAGTTGATATAATCCTTGCCGTCGCCGATCGGCCCGACCTTGTCCCAGCGGCTCGCCATCCACGCGACGTCCATGTCGATGCTGTCGCGATAGACGATGGGGGCGATCGCGTCGAAGAAGGCGAGCGCATCCCTTCCGGTTGCGGCGCCGATGCTCTCCGCGAGGCCGGCGGCGGTGAGCGGGCCGGTGGCGACGATGGTCAGGCCCTCGGCCGGGAGCGTGTCGATGCGTTCGCGCACGACGGTGATGTTGGGATGGTCCGACAGGGCGCGCGTCACGCCGCCCGAGAAGAGGTCGCGGTCGACCGCGAGCGCCGAGCCGGCCGGAACCTTGGTCGCGTCGGCCTCGCGCATGATGATCGAGCCCAGCTCGCGCATCTCGCGGTGGAGCAGGCCGACGGCGTTGCTGTCGCCGTCGTCGCTGCGGAAGCTGTTCGAGCAGACCATCTCGGCAAGCGTGTCGCCCTGGTGCGCGGGCGTCATGTCGCCGCCGCCGCGCATTTCGGACAGGCGCACGCGATAGCCGGCCTCGGCGAGCTGCCATGCCGCCTCGGAGCCCGCGAGGCCGCCGCCGATGATGTGAATGTCGTGTGTCATGATTCCAGTCCGTTGACTTATGCCGCGTTTGCCGCGCACTGAATGGATCGCCTTAATCTGAATCGTCATCCCGGCGAAGACCAGGATCTTTCCGGCGCCTTCGAGCGCGATGACGAGATCCCGGCCTTCGCCGGGATGACGGATGAGGGGGCGTTTCAGTTCTCGGCGTCCGCCCACTAGGCGGGTTGCCTGGAAGATGCAAAGGGGCGAAGCATGGATGAAGCGGGTTGGGATCGGGCGCGGTGGCTGTGGTGGCTGGCGCTGCTTGGCGGGATCAGTTTCTTCATCGCGGTGTTCCAGCGGCTCGATGGTCCCGCGATCTGGGCGTGGAAGACGACGGGGGTCGCCTTTCTGGCGCTGTGGGCGGCGGCCAATGCGCGCGAGAAGAATGGCTGGCTGATCGCGGCGGCTCTCGGATTCGGGGCGCTCGGCGACTGGCTGCTTGATGCCAGGGGGCTTGAGACCGGCGCGGCGGCGTTCGCGATCGGGCACGTCATTGCGATCACGCTCTACCTGATCAACCGGCGCGCGCAGATGACGGCGTCGCAGCGCCTGCTCGGCTGGCTGACCATGCCCGCGACGCTGGCGATCGTGTGGGGGATGCTGAGTCCCCAGCCCGGCTGGTGGCACGCAGCGGTCTATTCGCTGTTCGTCGCGGCGATGGCGGCGGCGGCATGGACCAGCCGCTTTCCGCGCTATCGCACCGGCATCGGCGCGATGATGTTTCTTGCGAGCGATCTGTTCATCTTTGCGGGCGAAGGCGGGGTGCTCGGCAAGGATGTGACGATCTGGCTCGTCTGGCCGCTCTATTTCGGCGGACAGGCGCTGATCGCACGGGGCGTCGTGAGCACGCTGGCGAAGGAAGCCGAAGCCTAAACGCCATCCCATGCCGCGATCGTCGTGCGATGAAGCAAGCGGTCGTGGCCGTCGTAGCCGCCGGTCGCGCGGTGAAGGACCGAGCGATTGTCCCACATGACGAGCATGTCGGGCTCCCATACATGGCTGTAGCGAAATTCCTCGCGCCCCTGCCACTGGATGAGCTCGTAGAGCAGGGAAAGCCCCTCGCTGTCGTCGAGCCCGTCGAAACCGATGATATAGCCGGCGCAGCCGAACAGGCCGAGGCGGCCGGTTTCGGGATGCGCGCGGACGAAGGGATGCAGTTGGGTCTTCAGCGCCTCGTCATCCGAGCGGATGTCCATGCTGCGGCCCTGATCGTTCGCGCCATACATACCCGACGGCGCATAGCCGTTGCGCGCGCTGTGGATGGCCTGCAGCCCCTCGACACGCGCGCGCAGTTCCGCAGGCATTGCGTCGAGCGCGGCGTGCTGGTTCGAAAATTCGGTGTTGCCCCCGACCGGCGGGATGGTGATGCCATAGAGGCAGGTGCCAGCAGGTGGGCGTTCCTGGAAACTCCAGTCGCTATGCCAGTTTTCGGCGAAAAGCGGCGCGGTCTCGTCGGCACGGCGCCTTACCGCGATGATATGATCGTGGCCGGGGATCGGGCGGATGAAAGGATCGTCGCCAAAGCCACCGAAATAGCCGGTAAAGCGCTCGAGATCCTCCGCGCTCAACCGCTGGTCGGGGAAGGACAGGACATGATGGTCGAGCCATGCGGCGCGAATCGCTGCCACGGTTCGGGCATCGAGCGGCTTCGTCAGGTCGACGCCGGTCACACGGGCGCCGCACGCCTGACCGCTGGGAGCGATGGTCAAGGTCATGCGCCGATGCTGCGCCGAATGGCGCGCGGGGTCAATCGGGCGCGGCAGGATGCCCCGAAAGTTCGCCGAGCTGATTCGCGAAGGCGCGCGGGGTGTCGGCAATTCATCCACGCGCCATCTTCGCCGCCCTATCTTGGCCGCGTCGGGGGACAAGATGGAGAAAACTGATGTTCGGGTTCAGGAATATGGCGTTGGCGGCGCTCATTGGCGCCAGCGCCCTTGCCGCGTTGCCCGCCGAAGCGGGCGCGCACGACCGGCACCACCGCCACGGCTATCACGGCCACCGCGACCATGATCGTTATGGCGACTACCGGCGCGACTATCGCAGGGATTATCGCCGCAACGACTATCGCGACCGACGCTATTATTGCCGACGCGGCAGCGGTACGACGGGCCTGATCGTCGGCGGCGCCGCCGGTGCGCTGCTCGGCCGCGAGGTCGATCGCTATGGCGACCGCGTTCCCGGCACGATCATCGGCGGTGCGGCCGGCGCGCTGATCGGACGCGAGATCGATCGCGGCGATCGCCGCTGCTGATCGACGGCCAGGTCCGGCTGATGCCTGCCCCTGTGCAACCGCGGTTGCAGCGGTGCAGGTGTCGGCCGATCGGCGCCGACGCGATTGCGGTCGGCAAATAACGCGGTAGAGTGGTCACTTCGGCGGAGCATCGTCCCTGCAGTTGAAGGTGGAGACCGCAAATGAAAATCGCGACGAAACTGGCGTTTGCGGCCAGCCTGGGTCTGGCGGCCGTGATCCTGCCCGCGCAAGGCATCGCGGCGCTGCAGCAGGGCGCGAAGGCGCCCGACTTCACGCTGGGCGCGGCACAGGCGGGCAAGGAATTCCGCTTGTCACTGAAGCAGACGCTGCGGAACGGGCCGGTCGTGCTCTATTTCTTCCCCGCCGCCTTCACCCCGGGCTGCACGGTTGAGGCGCATCTGTTTGCCGAGGCGAACAGCCGGTTCAACCAGCTGGGCGCGCGGGTGATCGGCGTGACTGCGGGCAATATCCACCGCGTCGCCGAGTTTTCGCGGTCGGAGTGCCGCGACAAATTCGCCGTCGCAGCCGATCCCGGCGCGAAGGTCGCGGCGCAATATGACGCAACGATGCAGGGGGCGGACGGGAAGCCGCTCTCCAATCGCACATCCTATGTGATCGCGCCGAACGGGACGATCCTGTTGAGCTACACCGACAGCAAGCCGCAGGCGCATATCGAAAAGACGATGGCTGCCGTTCGCGCGTGGAATGCGAAGCGCAACTGAACCTGCTGCGATCGGGTTTCGGCAGATCCCCGGCTTTCGCGCGGGATCGCCCACCAAATCGTCCGCCTTCAATCCCGCGCCGGCAAACTCAGCGTAAACCTGGCCCCCTGCCCGGGCGCGCTGTTGACGGTCAGGTCGCCATCCATCGCGCGCGCCAGGCGGCGCGCAATATAAAGGCCGAGCCCCGACCCCCCGCTATCGGTGCGCCCGAGTCGCTCGAATTTCTCGAACACGACATCCTGCTGTTCGGCCGAAATGCCCTGCCCCTGATCGGCCACGGTCACCATCGCACGGTTGCCCTCGCGATCGACGCGGATCCATATCTGCGAATTGTCGGGCGAATAGCGGATCGCGTTGCCGAGCAGGTTCAACAGCACCTGCAGCACGCGCCGGAATTCCCCGGTCGCGGGCATCTTGTCGTCGACGCGCGGCGCGTCGATGCGGATGCCCTTCTCTTCCGCCTTCATGCCGAGCAGGCCGACGGCGCGGCGCGCCAGGTCGCCAAGGTCGATCTGGTCGGCGGCGGCCTTGAACCCCGGACGCTCGATATTCTGGAGGTCGGCCAGATCATCGACCAGCCCGAGCAGGTGGCGCCCCGCGTGCGCGATATCGCCGGCATAGCGCGCATAGTCGGCGCGGATCGGCCCGTCGAACTGCCCATGAATCGTCTCGGCGGTCGCGATAATCCGGCTCAGCGGACCGCGCAGCGCACCATCGATCCGCCGCCCGAATTGCGGATCGGACAGCGGCAGCGATCCAAAGGCCGGATCGGTCGGTGGCGCCGGATATTCGACCGCGTCCGTATCGACCGCCCCCCTCGCGGCGACGCCGCGAAAACCGGTCAGCCGCCCGGTTGCGTCGAACAGGGGTTCGGCCGCCAGCGTCATCGTGACCGTGCCTTGTTCAGCCTCGACGCGCACGCGTTGCCCGTCGAACCGCGTCTGCCCCGCAAGCGCGCGCAGCACCGGAAACCGGCCCTGCTCGTCGGGCTGGAGCTCGAACAACTCGGACAGCGACCGTCCCTCCCAGTCGGCCGGAATCGGCAGCGCATCGCCCTCTGCGTGCAAGGTCAGCAGGCGCAGCCGCTGATCGCATTCCCATATCCACCCGTCGCCCGGCGCCATGCCCGCGCCGTCAGCCGGCGCCTCGGGAAGCACGATCGGCCGGGTGCGCCAGTCGCTGATTTCAAGATTGGCTCCCTCCCCATCGGGCAGGACGCGAACGAGCGCATGAATGTCGCTATGATCGTCAGCGGCATAGAGCGGCCGCGAAATGTCGCGCTGCAGCCGCTGCGCCAGCGCAACGAGCCGCGCGAGATTGGGCAGCGCGAGCGGCTGGCCGATGGCCGCCCCGGCGCGCTGTTGCAGGCGCAGCAAAGGCGCGTCGGCGCTCACCAACCTCCCCGCGCTATCGACGCGGCCGCGAACGATCCGCTCGTTCATCCGCGCGTCTCGACCGTGCGCGATGGCAGCGCGGCGAGCGATGCTTCAAGCGGGGCAAGCGATGTGCGGTCCAGACGAAGCGGCGCCAGAAGCGCCGGCAAAGCGGCCGCCTCCGCGCTCGTCAACGCGAGCGCCATGTCGGCAAAGGATCGGCGGCTCGCGGCCGCCGCCAGCGCGACGAGCGCCAGCCAGTCGTGGCGATCGATCGCACTCGCCGCGGCCGCTTCGACCGCTGTCCCCTCGCCCAGCGCGGCCAGATATTGCCGCGCCGCTACGTCGATCCCCGGGATCGCCGCACGATATTCGACCACCTTGCGCACCGCTTCACCCAGGCCGGCAGCCAACTCGCCATCCTTCCCCGCCTGCACCATCCGCCAGGCAGCGATGTCGAGCAGCAGCGCACGCAACAGTTCGGGCTCGACCTCTTCGAGCGCAATCCGGGGACTTCCCCGCCCGTCGGCACGCCGACGGTCGGCAATCCGCAGTGCCAGATACGCGCGGTCGGCCTCGGGCGTCGCGTCGGGCGTCTCGGGCGCCGGCGGCTCGTCACCCTCCACCGGAACCACGACGGGGACAGCGATCCGCCGCGCCGACTGCTCGCGCCAGCGATGTTCCTCGGCGCGTGCGAAACAGGCAGCGGCGAGTCGCGGTGCCGTCGGCAAGCCGCTGTCCAGCCAGTCGCGCCACAACGCGCCGATGTCGATGTCCGCCGACAGTTCGCGCGCCGCGTCCTCGACCAGTCGGCGCGCGATGCCGAGGGATAGCGCGCGCTGTTCCTCGGTCAGCCGCCCCGCGGTGGGAGCCGCCAGAAAATCGGCCAGCTCGCGCAGGCGCGCCGACAGTGTCGGCGACGGCGGGTCGATGCCGGGCGAGGAAAAAGAGTCAGCCATGCACGCTCGCGATAGCAGCATGTCGTTAATAGGCCTTAAACCTTGGAGAGCTTTGCGTTACCGCGCTTCCGGCCGCCGTGCGAGCCGCATCCACAGCATGATCTGGAACAGGCCGAGCAAGGGCAGGATCGCGAACATCAGCGGCGTGAAGCCAAAGATCAGCGCGGGTACCAACATGATCCACGCCTGATCGGCGTCAGGGAGCAGCCAGTGGAAGCGGCGTCTTTCGCCCGAATCCTCGTACAGCGTCCGCGCGAGCAGGATGATCGCAGCGAGACAGGGCGCGAGCGCGGCTTGCGAAAAGGGCGGCATCCGGTGTTCCGGGCCCGCCAGGGCGAGCAGCCAGGGAAACAGCCCCAAGAGGACGAGCGCGAAGGTGCGGATGGCATTGCGCACCCGATCCTGCGTCAGGCTCTGCGCGCGAAAGGCGGCGAGAAACCGCATCGTGGCGAGGCCAAGCCCGCCGAGCAGTGCGACCAGCGCGCCCGCGGCCGCGAGGCCATTCGCCGCGAGCAGCCCAACAGAGGCCCACAAAAGCGCCGTTATATAAGGCATGTAGCGTGCGACCCTCGCGGATCGGACGAGGAGTGGCCCGGCCAGCCGGACGATCGGCATCATGATCGCCGATCGCCCCAGCCCCATCCCGCCATATTCGACCTGCTGCAGGCTCGATTGCTCGATCAGCGCCGCGGTCGGACGATCGACGACGACCGCGATCTCGCCTTGCTCGAACAGCGCGGGCTCGCAGTAGAGCCGCCGCGATCCCGCCTGCACTGCGAGCCGCAGCAGCGTCAGCATCATGTCCCACTCGCCCGGCATTGCCGCGAGTTCGGCGACCATCGGCGGCGAAATGGCCGCGAGCCCGCCCCAGCGCCGCGTCGCGTCGATCCGCTCGAACGCCTGCGTCAGCACCGTGTCGCCGGTCACGAGAATCGCCGGCGAACCGGGCTTGGCGATCGCGGCATAATGCGTCCCGCTCGCACGGAGGCCGTCGGCGACGAGGATGATCCGGTCGTCGCTCTCGACGATCGCGACCAGATCCGCGGCTGCGCGCACAGGCGTCACCCTGATTCCGCGGCGCTGGATGCGGTCGCACGTCGCGATAAGATCCGCAGGCACCGCCGCGACCACGACAGCGATATGCGTCACTCCGACATCGGCGAGCCGCGCCGCCTGCCGCTCGATCAGCGTCTCGCCCGCTACTGTGACGAGCGCCCGCAAGCCGCCGTCGGGCAGCGTTTCGCTCGCGCCGACCAGCGCGATCAGGGCCACCGACACCCCCCTGGCAGTCTCATGGTCATCGGCCCGCAGCTTTAGGGGAGGACGCGCGATTGGCAAGCCTGCAGCGAGGCCGATTCCTCTCCTCGCCCATCCTTCCGAAGGCCCGGTTCCGGGCGGCGGCGCCGGACGCAGAGGCGAGATCCCGGCCGACGGCGGGATAACCGGAGACCAGATGCCATGACGTCATTCTAGAATGACGAAAAGGCTCGATTTTCTTCGTTCCCGCAAGCGCCCGAAGCGGAGCAAAAAATATCCCGGAAAATGACCGAATCGCTGGCCTTTCCCGCCCCCATCGGCTAGTCGCATTTCATCTCCCGATAAGCAGAAAAAAGGCCGGGCTTTGACCGAAGAAAATACGCCTATGCAACCGTCGGACGACGGTGTTTCGCCGATCAACATCGTCGACGAAATGAAGACATCCTACCTCGATTACGCGATGAGCGTGATCGTCAGCCGCGCGCTTCCCGACGTACGCGACGGCCTGAAGCCGGTGCACCGCCGTATCCTCTACGCGGCGCAGGAGGGCGGCTTTGTACCCGGCCGCCCGTACAAGAAATCGGCGAAGATCGTCGGCGACGTGATGGGTAACTATCACCCGCACGGCGACAGCGCGATCTACGACGCGCTCGCGCGCATGACGCAGGACTGGTCGCTGCGCGTGCCATTGATCGACGGTCAGGGCAATTTCGGTTCGATGGACCCCGATCCGCCGGCGTCGATGCGTTATACCGAAGCACGGCTGGCCAAGACGGCGATGGTGCTGCTGAACGACCTCGACAAGGACACGGTCGACTTCCAGCCCAACTACGACGCAAGCCGCGAGGAGCCGACGGTGCTCCCCGCGCGCTTCCCGAACCTGCTCGTCAATGGCGCGGGCGGCATCGCGGTCGGTATGGCGACGAACATTCCGCCGCACAATCTCGGCGAAGTCATCGACGCGACGCTCGCAACGATCGACAATCCCGCGATCACGCTCGAGGATCTGATGGCGATCGTTCCCGGCCCCGATTTCCCGACCGGCGCGCTGATGCTGGGCCAGGGCGGCGTCCGCAACGCCTATCTGACCGGACGCGGCTCGATCATGATGCGCTCGACGCACATCATCGAGGAAGGCAGGAACGATCGCCAATCGATTGTATTGACATCTATTCCGTATCAGGTCGGCAAGTCGGGTCTCGTCGAGAAGATCGCAGAGGCCGCGCGCGACAAGCGGATCGAGGGCGTCGCCGATATTCGCGACGAATCGAACCGCGAGGGCGTCCGCGTCGTCATCGAACTGAAGCGCGACGCGACCGCCGAGGTTGTGCTGAACCAGCTCTGGCGCCACACTCCCGCGCAGTCGAGCTTCCCCGCAAACATGCTCGCGATCCGCGGCGGCCGCCCCGAAATGCTCGGGCTGAAAGACATCCTGACCGCCTTCATCACCTTCCGCGAAGAGGTGATCACCCGCCGCTGCAAGTTCGAGCTCGCGAAGGCGCGCGACCGCGCCCACATCTTGCTCGGGCTCGTCGTCGCGGTGTCGAACCTCGACGAAGTCGTCCGCATCATCCGCGGCTCTTCCAGCCCGGCCGCGGCGCGCGAAGCGCTGCTGGCGCGCGAATGGCCGATTGGCGAGATCGCCCCCTACATCCGCCTCGTCGAAGCGATCGAGGGCGAGATGGAGGAAAGCGCCACCTATCGACTGTCGGAGACTCAGGTGAAGGCGATCCTCGATCTCCGACTCCATCGCCTGACCGCGCTCGGGCGCGACGAAATCGGTAAGGAACTCGGCGAGTTGGCGACCGAGATTGAGGAACTTCTCTCGATCCTCGCGGACCGTGAAAAACTCTATGCGGTGATGCGCGAAGAGCTCGTCGCGGTGCGCGACGAATTCGCGACGCCGCGCAGGACGCTGGTCGCCCCCGCCGCGGACGGCATCGACGACGAAGATCTGATCGAGCGCGAGGAGATGGTCGTGACCGTCACCCTCGACGGTTATATCAAGCGCACCCCGCTTGAAACCTTCCGCGCCCAGCGCCGCGGCGGCAAAGGCCGCGCCGGCATGGCGACGAAGGACGAGGATGTCGTTACCAACCTGTTCGTCACCTCGACGCACACGCCGGTGCTCTTCTTCTCGACCGCGGGCAAGGTCTACCGCATGAAAGTGTGGCGCCTGCCCGAGGGCGGGCCGGCGACGCGCGGTCGCCCGATGATCAACCTGCTGCCGCTCGCGCAGGGCGAGACGATCTCGACCGTGCTCCCGCTGCCCGAGGACGAGGGCGAATGGGGCAAGCTGCACGTCATGTTCGCAACCGCGAAGGGCAATGTGCGTCGTAACAGCATGGACGCCTTCACCAACGTGCCGTCGAACGGCAAGATCGCGATGAAGTTCGAGGGCGAGGACGAGGACGACCGGCTGATCGGGGTTGCTTTGCTCGACGAGAGCGACGACGTGTTGCTCGCGACGCGCCAGGGCAAGGCGATCCGCTTCGCCGGCGACGACGTCCGCGAATTCCAGAGCCGCAACTCGACCGGCGTGCGCGGGATGCGTCTCGCCGACGGCGACGAAGTCATCTCGCTCTCTATCCTGCACAAGGTCGGCACGACCAGCGAGGAACGCGAAGCCTATCTCCGCGCCGCGCCGTGGAAGGACAACGAGAACGAACCGACGCTCGATGGCGAGCGGATGGCCGAACTCGCCAGCCGCGAGGAATTCATCCTCACCGTTTGCGCCAATGGTTATGGCAAGCTTTCGTCGGCCTATGAATATCGTCGCACCGGCCGTGGCGGCCAGGGAATCACCAACATCGACAATATCGGCCGCAACGGCCCGGTCGTCGCCAGCTTCCCCGCGACGCAGGCGCACCAGCTGATGCTCGTCACCGACCAGGCGAAGCTGATCCGCATGGGTCTCGACAGCCTGCGCGTCATCGGTCGCGGCAGCGCCGGCGTGCGGCTGTTCGACGTCGCGCCCGACGAACATGTCGTCTCGGCCGCGCTGATCGAGGACAGCGACGAGGAAGAAGGCGAAGGCGCGGACGCTGCCGCCAAAGCCCCGGCCAGCGAAGCCCCTTCGGAATGACGATGCCCGCAACGGCCTTCAAAGTGCTGACCGCGCAGCAATGGACCGATTTCGAGCGCGAGCGGGTGTTTCGCGGCGCGCCAGTGGATATCGCCGACGGCTATATCCATCTGTCGACTGCGGAGCAGCTCGAGGCGACGATCGAGAAATATTTCGCGGGCCAAAGCGGCCTGATGATCGCCGAGGTGGACCTGCTCCTCCTCGGCGACGCCGTTCGCTGGGAGCCCGCGCGCGGTGGCGAGCTGTTTCCGCACATCTACGCCGAACTGCCGATCCACGCGGTCGTGAGCCTGCAGAGGCGGGATTAGGTTCCGCCGCTGGTCCGCGCGCCCGTCGCAGTCGACGGGGAGGACCATCATGTCAGCTCCTACCCAAAACAGCCATCATTCTACCGAGGCGCTAATCCCACCGTTCCGCGCGGTCATGATCGCCATCGCGCGGCTCGACCCAGGCGACGCGCCCGTCGGCAAACGTCTCGCGCTTCCACAGCATCACATCGGTCTTCAGCCGGTCGATCAGAAACTCGGTGGCGGCCAGCGCCTCTGCACGATGCGCACTGCTCGCCAGCACCAGCACGATCGTCTCGCCCGGCGCCATTCCGCCGACCCGGTGGACCAGCGTCAGCGCGGACAGAGACCAGCGATCGGCCGCCACATGCGCAAGCGCGGCGAGCCCGGCTTGCGTGAGCGCGGGATGATGTTCCAGGAAGAGTTCGGCAAGCCCGTCGTCACCGCGTACGCGGCCAACGAAGATCGCGCTTGCGCCATGTCCGCCGGCATCGTGAATATCGAGCTCGACCGCGACATCGATCGCGTCCGCCTGCACCGCGACCCGGATCATCCGCCGGTCACCGGCGGAAATAGCGCGACGTCACCGTCCAGCCGGGCCTCGGGACCGACCATCCGCCCGCCGATAGCAGCGCGGATGCGCGCGGGGTCTGCAAAAGCCAGCGCCCCGCGCTCGTCGCGCGTGGCCAACCATCCGATCAGATCGGCAACGGTTGCGACATCGGCGGGCGGATCGATCACCTCGTCGGCGATCCCCATCCGTTCTCGCACCCAGGCGAAATAGCTGACCGCGAGCGCCATCGCTCAGTCCATATGCTTGAGGCCGACGCGCAGATAATCCCAGCCGGTAATCAGCGTCAGCACCGCGGCGCCCCACAAGGAAATCAGCCCGACGACCTTTATCCACGCCATCTCGGGCAACGCGCCCGCCAGAATCAGCGCGCCGAAGGCAACGAGCTGGAAGGTCGTTTTCCACTTGGCGAGTTGCGTCACCGGCATCGACACCTGCAGGGTCGCCAGGAATTCGCGCAAGCCCGACACGATGATCTCGCGCAGCAGGATCATCAGCGCGGCGATGACGTGGTAACCCGCGACATCGCGCGTGAAGACCAGCAGCAGGATCACCGCCGCGATCATGATCTTGTCCGCGATCGGATCGAGGAAGGCGCCCAGCCGCGAAACGATCCCGCGCGAGCGGGCAACATAGCCGTCAAAATAGTCGGTAATACCCATCAGGCAGTAGAGACCGAAGGCGAGCGCATAGTCGATCGGCTTCGGCTGCAACGACCCCTCGGCCACGCCCGGCCACAACAGGAACAGCAGGATGGGAACCGCCAGAATGCGCGACAGCGTCAGGATGTTGGGAAGGCTCAGCATGATCCCTGTCGGCGCGTCCGTTCTAGCTTTGCGGCCCAATTGGGCTTTGACCCCGCCTGCCCTAACCGATAAGCCCCCCGTGCGACAACAGGATTGCCCCATAAGAGACGATCGCGGGTTGGCGTTGTCGCAATGTCGGGCTGTTAAACTGGATTTTCAATGACCGGATCCTTTGCGCTGCTGAAACAACGCAGGTTCCTGCCGCTTTTCGTCACCCAACTCCTCGGCGCCTTCAACGACAATCTGTTCAAGAACGCGATGGTGCTGTTCGTCGTTTACGGCGTGTTCAATGACGAGGCGTCCGAAACTCTGTTCAGCGCGGTCGCGACCGCCCTTTTCATTATTCCCTTTTTCCTTCTCTCCGCGCTCGCCGGTCAACTCGCCGACACGCGTGACAAAGCGCGGATCATCCGCATCGTCAAATTCTGCGAGATACTGATCATGCTCGTCGGCGGCGCGGGACTAGTCCTCGCGTGGATGGGCTGGGCGGTGCATCTGCTCGCCATTCCGCTGATGATGCTCGCGCTCTTCGCGATGGGCATCCACTCGACCTTCTTCGGGCCGATCAAATATGCGATCCTGCCGCAGCATCTGAAAAGCGACGAGGTGCTGGGAGGCACCGGGCTCGTCGAGGCGGGCACCTATATCGCCATCCTTGCCGGCACGATCCTCGCCGGGGTGATCGAGGTCGAATGGGCCGCCCTCGGCGTCGTCCTCGTCGCGCTGCTCGGCTATTGGACCGGCCGCAAGGTTCCCCCCGCCCCGCCCGAGCATGAGGAAACGGGAATCGACTGGCATATCATCCGTTCATCGGTGGCGCTCGTGCGCGGCACGATGCACATTCCGCGCCTCTATCTCGCGATCCTGTCGATCAGCTTTTTCTGGACGATCGGCGCGGTGCTGTTCATCCAGTTCCCGCCGCTGGTGAAGAATATCCTCCACGCCGACAAGAGCGTCGCCAGCCTGTTCCTTGCGATCTTTTCCATCGGCATCGCGATCGGTTCGGTTGCCGTGAACCGGCTGCTCAAGGGACAAGTTTCGGCGCGCTACAGCCCGGCGAGCGTCATCGTCATGGGCGCGTTCGTCGTCGCTTTCTATTGGGTGTGCCGCAATTGGGAGCACGATCCCTCGGGTGTCATGTACGGGATCGACGGCTTCCTCGGCCATGCCGACGTCATCCCCCTGCTCGCCAGCCTGCTCGGCATCGCGATCAGCGGCGGCATGTTCGTCGTCCCGCTCTATGCCTTCCTGACCACCACCGTGCCGAAGGACCAGACCGCACGCACCGTCGCGGCGAACAACATCGTCAATTCGGGGGCGATGGTCGCAGGGTCGCTGCTCGCGATGGGGCTTGGCTTTGCCGGCGTCGGAGTCGTCGACCAGCTTTTGATGAGCGCCGCGATGTGCCTGATCTCGGCGTGGCTGGCGGTGAAGCTCCACCGCGCCTGCGACTAGATCAAGAACATCATCGTCGCGACAAAGAAGATCGCAAAGCTCTCCAGAAACAGCCGCGTATCGCTTCCCTTCGTCCAGGGCGACGGGATTGCCCGCTGCGCCGCCAGCGTCTCGCGCAGCTCGTCCTGCCAGTTCGCCGGCGCGCCGAGCCGCGCGATGACAAGCTGGCGCGCCGCATAGCCGCGCAGACGATCGCGGATGTCGATCTGTTCGTCCGAGTCCATACAGGCGAAGCTACGCCTGCGTTAACGAGTCGGTAAGGTTAAAAAAGAGTTAACGCCGTGGTCGTCCCGGCGCGGGACGCTATCGCCCCCGATCGTTAATCGCCGGGCATCGGCGTGACGCGCACCGGCTTGCTATCGGGAGCGCCGACCTGGAACGGCTTGCACGTCCGCGGACGCATCCGCGGCCCGAGACACAGCCGCACCTCGTCCAGCCAGCCATCGCGATTGGTCGACACCGCGACCATCGCGGCAGTCACGCCCTTGTTGCGTGCTGCGAAGGCGCGGCGGATGCTGCCCGCCGTCTGCGGCGCGGCTGACAGCGCCTTCATGTCGGGAAAGCGCACGGCCCGGAACAGCTTCGACGCCGCGGCGAAATAGGCGGCGGGATGCGGACTCATGCAGGTGCCGTGCTTCGCCCATTCATGCTGCAAGAGCTGCGCCGAGGGTGTCATGCACATATGCTTCTTCAGCACCGGCTGCGGCACGATCTTCGCCGGGCGGCACCATTGCGGATAATCCTTCGTATCGGTTTCAGGCCAGAGTCCGTGCAGCACCCAACCAAAGCGGCCGCTTTCGCCCGAGCATTGGAAGCGGTCGCGCGCGTCCTTCGGGTTTCGCACGTCGGCGCAATGCTGCGGCGACCAGCTCATGCTGAGCAAATATCCCGTCGTCGGCGGCTTGCGCACCGGTTCGTCGCGCGCCGGGCGTTCGAGTCGCGGCACGGGGATGCGGTCCGGCGCCGAACAGGCAGTCGCCTGCGCCTGCGCCGCGACCGGCGTCAGCGCCAGCACGGCGGCGCTAAGCCAGCGCAAAATCGAGCCCGATGTCCGCCGCGGGCGCCGACTGGGTCAGCCGCCCTACCGACACATAGGTGACGCCGGTCGCGCCGATGGCGTGGATGGTATCGAGCCGGACCCCGCCCGACGCCTCGGTCGGCACCCTGCCGTCGACGATCGCCACGCATTGGCGCAGTTCGTCGAGGTCCATATTGTCGAGCAGCAGGTGCGTCGCGCCCGCCGCCAGCGCGGGCTCGACCTGCGCGACCCGGTCGACCTCGACGATGATCCGTTCGATCCCGGCCTCGACCGCGCGGCGCACCGCTTCCTCGACCGATCCGGCGACCGCAACATGATTGTCCTTGATCATCGCCGCGTCCCAAAGGCCCATGCGATGGTTCGTCGCGCCGCCCATCCGCGTCGCATATTTCTCCAGCACGCGCAGTCCCGGGATCGTCTTGCGCGTGTCGAGCAGCGTCGCGCCCGTCCCCGCCAGCGCCTCGACATATTGCCGCGTCATTGTCGCGATCCCCGACAGATGCTGGACGGTGTTCAGCGCCGACCGTTCGGCGGTGAGCATCGCGCGCGCGTTGCCCGAGAGCCGCATCAGGTCGCTACCCGCCGCGACCCGATCGCCTTCACCCGCCAAAATCTCGATCTCCATCGACGGATCGAGCGCGCGAAAGAACATCTCGGCGATCGGCAGCCCGGCGACGGTGATCGCGTCGCGGCTATCCATCACTCCCGAGAATCGCGCGCCCGCGGGGATCGTCGCCATCGACGTGATGTCACCCCCCGACGCCATATCCTCGGCCAGGGTGCTGCGGACGAAGGCGCCAAGGTCGAAACCGGAAAGGGAAAAATCGCTCATGCGACGAGCGATAGAGGGGTGCCCACGCAAATCAACTTGACGTTTACGTCAACTGGCGCTGACATGGCTGCAAATAGCGAACCGGAGAGAGGCCATGCAATCCCCCATCTGCACGATGCTCGGCATCGAATTTCCGCTGCTCGCCTTCTCGCACTGCCGCGACGTCGTCGTCGCGGTGTCGAAGGCAGGCGGCATGGGCGTCTTCGGGGCTGCGGCGCTGCCGCCGGAACGGCTTGAGGAGGAGCTGGCGTGGATCGATGACCATATCGGCGGAAAGCCCTATGGCGTCGATCTGATCGTGCCGAACAGCTTTGCCGGCAAGGGCGAGGCGCCCGCCTCGGGTGCGGCAGCGATCCCGGGCACGCACCTGAAATTCGCCGCCGACCTGCTCGGCAAGTTCGACATCGATGCGAGCGGGCTCGAGGATGCCATGGAAGCGCGGCAGAGCTTCGGCGACAATATGCGCGAGGATGGGGCAGCCAGGCTGCTCGAAGTGGCCTTCCGCCACCCGATCAGACTGATCGCCAACGCCCTTGGCGTCCCACCGCCGCTGATGCTCGAACTCGGCAAGCGGCATGGGGTGCCGGTCGCGGCGCTTGTCGGCACCCGCGACCATGCGCTGGCGCAGGTTCGCGCGGGCGTCGATATCCTTGTCGTCGCGGGCGGCGAAGCGGGCGGTCATTGTGGCGAGGTGGCGACGATGGTGCTCGTCCCCGAAGTCGCCGCCGCGGTCGAAGCGATCGGTGCCGATACGCCGATTCTGGCGGCTGGCGGCATCGTCACCGGGCGCCAGATGGCGGCGGCAATGGCGATGGGCGCGCACGGCGCCTGGTGCGGATCGGTCTGGCTCACCACGGCGGAGGCCGAAACCAATCCGGTGGTGAAGGAAAAGATGCTCGCGGCTTCAGCGCGCGACACGGTGCGGTCGAAGAGCCGCACCGGAAAGCCGTCGCGCCAGCTCCGTTCCCCCTGGACCGACGCCTGGGAGGCCGAGGGCGCGCCGAAACCGCTGCCGATGCCGCTGCAGTCGCTGGTCAGCGAGCCCGCGCTGCGCAAGGTCGACAAGCTGTCCGAAGGCGGCCACGAAGGCGCCAAGGCGCTCGCGACCTATTGGGTAGGCCAGGGCGTCGGCCTGATGAACGAGGCGATGGGCGCCGGCCAGGTCGTCCAGCAGTTCAAGGAAGACTGGATCGCCGCCTGCGAGCGGCTGAACGGCTTCATCGGCGAGTGAGATTTCTGGATACTCCCTGTCGCGAAGCGATGGGGAGATGGCAGCCCGCAGGGCTGACGGAGGGGCCGAGCGCAAAGCGCTCGCTATGCTCGCCGCCCCACCACCATGCTTCGCATGGTCCCCCTCCCCATGCCCAGGGCACGGGGAGGATTCGTTACGTGACTTACGCCACCGTCGCCTTGACGATCTTGCCGGGCTCGCGCGGCGGCTCGCCCTTCGGCAGGGCGTCGACATTTTCCATGCCCTCGATCACTTCGCCCCAGACGGTGTACTGCCTGTCGAGGAAGCGAGCGTCGTCGAAGCAGATGAAGAACTGGCTGTTCGCGCTGTTCGGGTTCTGCGCGCGCGCCATCGAGCAGACGCCGCGCACGTGCGGCTCGGCGTTGAATTCCTGCGGAAGGTCGGGAAGCTTGCTGCCGCCCATGCCGGTGCCGGTGGGGTCACCGCCCTGCGCCATGAAGCCCGGGATCACGCGGTGGAAGACGACGCCGTCGTAAAAGCCTTCCTTTGCGAGCGACGTGATGCGCTCGACGTGCAGCGGCGCGAGGTCGGGGCGCAGGCGGATGACGACATCGCCGGTCGACAGCGAAAGGGTGAGCGTCTGATCGGACATGATTTGCTCCTTTATTAGGGATTTGGCGGTGCCATAGCGGGGCCGCGCGGCAATGCACGTACTAAATGCGCAAATGGACGCCGCGGCGTTGCCATCGTGCGCCGGCGGGACTAGGGGAAGCTCGGACGCCGCATGATCCAGGGAGGAGCGCGATGGACAAACGCGAAGAGCCCCTGCCGGACGAAGGCGCCATCCTGCCCGACGATCGCGATGTCGGCCGTGACCAGCCTGCGCGCGAAGCGGAAACGGAGCTCGACGAGGATGATCGCCTGCGTCCCCGCTTCGTCCGCGAGGTCATCGACCTTGCCGAGGAAGGCGAAGGCGAGGCCGCGCGCGAGCGCATAGGCCGTCTCCATCCGGCCGACATCGCCGACCTTTTCGAGCTCGCAAGCTCCGACGAACGCCCTATCCTCGCCGCAGTGCTGGGCGACATGCTCTCTGCCGACGTACTGGCGGAGATGAACGATTATGTGCGAGAGGAGCTGATCGACCTTCTCGCGCCCGAACAGGTCGCCGAACTCGCCTCCGAACTCGATACCGACGATGCCGTCGCGATCATCGAGGATATGGAGGAGGACGATCAACAGGCCGTGCTCGAGGCGATGGAGCCCGAGGATCGCGCCGCGATCGAAGACGCGCTTTCCTACCCGGAGGAATCCGCCGGGCGCCTCATGCAGCGCGAATATGTCGCGGTGCCAGAGCATGTGACCGTCGGCGACGTCATTGACCGGCTGCGCGAGGATGTCGACCTCGCGACCGATTTCTGGGAAATCTTCGTCGTCGATCCCCTGCATCGCCCAGTCGGAACCTGCCAGCTGAGCTGGATTCTCCGCACCCCGCGCGACATTGCAGTCAGCGACGTGATGAAGCGCGAGCAGACGCTGATCCCGGTCGACATGGATCAGGAAGAGGTCGCGCTGCGGTTCCAGAAATATGCGCTGATCTCGGCAGCGGTCGTCGACAAGGCAGGGCGCCTCGTCGGGATGATCACTGTCGACGATGTCGTCCACATCATTCAGGAAGAGGCCGGAGAGGATATCCTGCGCCTGTCGGGCGCCGGCGACGGCGACATCAACGAACCGATCGCGATGACGATCCGCACGCGCCTGAGCTGGTTGACCGTCAACCTTGGTACCGCGATGCTCGCCGCGTCGGTTGTCGGAATCTTCGAAGGCGCGATCGCGAAGTTCGCGTTACTTGCGGTCCTAATGCCGATTGTCTCGGGCATGGGCGGGAATGCGGGAACGCAGACGCTGGCCGTCACTGTCCGCGCGATCGCGACCAATCAGCTAACGGCGTCAAACACTTTGCGCATGATCTTTCGCGAATTTCGTATTGCCGCCGTGAACGGCCTGTCGCTCGGCGTCCTGATCGGTACGGGCACTGCGCTGATTTTCGGAAACCCGCTGCTGGGCGTCGTCATCGCGTCGGCGATGCTGATCAACAATCTGGTTGCGGGTCTCGCCGGCATCCTTGTGCCCGTCACGCTCGATCGCCTCGACGTCGATCCCGCCGTCTCGTCGGCGGTATTCGTGACGACGCTCACCGACATCATGGGCTTTTTCTCGTTCCTCGGCCTTGCCGTATTGAGCGGCCTTACCGCGATGGGCTGAGCCAAACCTTTGATTCCCGAACGATTCAAAAGAATCGGACAGAAATTTTGCAATGGGTCACTTTTTTCGGGAACTTTTCGTTCGCCCCGTTCGTTTTCAGTTCGAGCAGCGGTCATCGCCCCCCCGCAGCGCTGCTCAGCAACATTGGCCCGGCCCGCATTCCCTCCCCCCCCCTCGAAGCGTGCCGGGCCATTTTGCGTCCAAGACGACCCGTGAGAGGTGAATGAAATGACGAGTATCCGTGTAATCCTCCTCACCCTGCTTGCTAGCTTTCTGGTCGCTGGCTGCAACACGGTGAAAGGCGTTGGCCGCGACATCGAGTCGGTCGGCCAGGCGGGTAGCGACGCCATCCACTGATCGGCGGGAAACTTACCCTAGGCCTCTTCGAGAGGCTCGACAGGCGCCGCTTCGGCGCCTGTCTTGCGTTTGCGACCGGTGAACCAGATCGCAAAGATCGACAGCTCGTAGAGAAAGACGAGCGGAATCGCGAGCAGGAGCTGGCTGAGGATATCGGGCGGCGTGAAAACCGCTGCGATCGCAAACGCCGCAACGATCATATAGCGCCGCGCCGAAATGAGCTGCTCACGCGTCACGAGGCCAGCGCGTTCGATCAGCATCAACAGGATCGGCAGCAGGAAGGCAATGCCGAACGCCATGATGAACTGCATCACGAAGCTCAGATAATTGCCGACCGAGGGCAGCGCCTCCTGCGTCACCCCGCCGACCTCGCCCTGATATCCGAGCAGGAATTTGAGGGCGATCGGAATCGTGATGAAGTAGGCGAAGCACGCGCCCACCGTGAAGAGCACCGGCGTCGCGAACAGGAAGGGCAGCAGCGCGCGCTTTTCCTTGCGATACAGGCCGGGCGCGACGAATTTCCAGAGCTGGTTCGCGATCACCGGAAAGGCGACCATCGTCGCCGCGAACAGCGCGACCTTGATCTCGACGAAAAAGGCTTCGAAAAGCTGGGTGTAGATGAGCTTCCCCTGCCCCGCGACGACAAGCGGATGCACGAGAATGCCGAGGATCGGCCGCGCGAAATAAAGACAGACCCCGAAAGCCAGCCCGATCGCGAGCAGCGATTTCAAGAGCCGCGATCGAAGTTCGATCAAATGGTCGAGCAACGGCATCTTGCCGCCGGAGCCATCCTCGTCTGCAGTAGCGGGAGTCTCGGCCGTCATGGCAGCGGCCCATCGCGAGGCGGCACTTCGTGCGTCTCGGGCTTGGTGGCCGCGGCAGCATGATCGGGATTTTCGGGCGGTGCCTCCCCGCTGTCGGTCGCGGCAAGAATCGGCGGCGTCCCTGCGGCAGCGTCGTCGATGCGCGGAAATTCGCGCATGATCGCGTCATTCTGCGCGCGCCATTGCTTTTCCAGCTCTTCCAGTTCGGCCTCGCGCATCATCGTGTCGAGGCCGGCGCGAAAATGACGCGCCATACCGCGCGCCTTGCCGACCCATTTGCCGACAAAGCGCATTGCCTTGGGAAGATCCTTTGGGCCGATGACCACCAGGGCCACCACCACGACGAGCAGCAACTCGGTGGGCGCGACATCGAACATGAATTAAAGCTTCCCCCGCAGGCGGCGCGGCGCGATCAGCGGATTTCGGTTTCCGCGGTCGGCGTCGGCGTGGCGGCGTCGGGCGTCCGCTGTCCCTCGATCTGCTTCGGGGCGGGCGGCACGTCGTCGTCGGCCATGCCCTTCTTGAAGCTCTTGATGCCCTTGGCGACGTCGCCCATCATGTCGGAAAAGCGCCCCTTGCCGAACAGCAGAAGGACGAGAATACCGACCACGAGCCAGTGCCAGATGCTGAAGCTACCCATCTCAAAATCTCCTTGAAGGGCTCCTCTAGGCCTCTTCACCGTCTTTTACTAGGTCCAGTTCGCCCATCGCCTCCTCGAAAGCAAGGTCGACGGGGTCGAGCAGGCCGGCAGCGCGCAAATCCTCGATTCCCGGCAGGTCCTTGCGGCTCGTCAGGCCGAAATGTTGCAGGAAGGCGTCGGTCGTCTTGTAGATCAGCGGCCGCCCCGGAACCTCGCGCCGCCCCGCGGGCGCGATCCATTCGGCCTCCATCAGGACATCGAGCGTTCCCTTCGAGGTCTGAACCCCGCGGATCGCCTCGATCTCGGCGCGGCTGACCGGCTCGTGATAGGCGACGATCGCGAGCACCTCGGCGGCGGCGCGCGACAGCTTACGCGGATCGTCACGCTCGCGGCGGAGCAGGTGCGCCAGATCGGCGGGCGTCTGGAAATGCCAGTGGCCGCCCCGTTCCACGAGTTCGATCCCGCTGCCGTCGTGGCGCGCCGCGATCGTCTGGATGATCGCGCGCACCTCGCCCGGCGTCATTTCGTCGCCAAGGCGGTTCGCCACCTGCCGCGCGTCAAGCGGTTCGTCGCTCGCGAACAGCATCGCCTCGATCGCGCGTTCCAGATCGTCGATCATGCTTTTGCGGCTTTCAGATAGAGCGGTTCGAAGGCGGCGTCCTGTTTGAGGTCGATGCGCCCCTGCCGCGCGAGTTCGAGCGCGGCGAGGAAACTCGACGCGATCGCCGAGCGGCGGAGCGGCCCCTGATAGTCCGACGGCAGGAAGTCGGAGAGTTCGGCCCAGTCGAGCTGCACGCCGATCAGTCGTTCGAGGTGGTGCAGCGCCGCGTCGAGCGTCACCACCGGCCGCCGCGAGACCATATGAACGACCGGTTCGGTGCGCAGCTTGACCTGTCCATAGGCCGAAAGCAGGTCGTAAAGGCTGGCGTCCCAGCGCCGCAGCTTCACCTCGCGCAGCCCTTCGGGCTTCGCGCGCAGGAAAACGTCGCGGCCGATGCGGTCGCGCGCCAGCAGCCGCGCCGCCGCCTCGCGCATCGCGGCAAGGCGCTGAAGGCGCAGTTGCAGGCGGAGCGCCAGTTCGTCGGGCGACGGCTCCTCGAGCGGATCCTTGGGCAGCAGCAGCGCCGATTTGAGATAGGCGAGCCACGCCGCCATCACGAGATAGTCGGCCGCTACTTCCAGCTTCGCGCGCATTTCGGCAATGAACGCCAGATATTGCTCGACAAGCTGGAGGATCGAAATCTGCCGGAGATCGACCTTCTGCCCGCGCGCGAGCGTCAGCAACAGGTCGAGCGGGCCTTCCCAGCTATCGAGGCTGAGTTGCAGCGCATCCTCGCGTTCCGTTGCCGCCGACGGGGCCAGTTCGAAATCAAGCGGCAGTTCGTCCATCGACGCCCTCAGGCGAGCGCCAGCAGCGCGTCGCGCTGGTCGACGAGCATGTCGAACGCGCGCGAATCATGGACGCCGACAACCCGATCCATCGCCCCTTCGAGCCGCGCGAGCGACACGGTGCTGATCGGATCGAGCGCCTTCGCGATCCCGATCATGTCGTCCATCTTTGCCCAGCAATTGAGCGCTATATCGCAGCCGGCAGCGATCGCTCCGGCGGCGCGCGAGGGAACATCGCCGGACAGCGCCTTCATGTCGAGATCGTCGGTCATCAAGAGGCCATGGAAGCCGACGCGCTGGCGGATGATGCTGTCGATGACGAGCGGCGAGAGTGTCGCGGGCCGGTCGGGATCCCATGCCTCGAAAACCACATGGCAGGTCATCGCCATCGCCGCATCGCGTAGCGCCGCAAAGGGGGCGAGGTCGGTCTGGAGATCGCGGTCGGGGGCGGTGACGGTCGGCAGCGCCTCATGCGTGTCGAGCAGTGCGCGGCCATGGCCCGGGATATGTTTCACCACTCCGACGATCCCGCCGTCCTGCAATCCCGACAGGATCGCCCGCCCGAGCGCCGCGACGCGCATCGGCTCGCTACCGAGCGCGCGGTCGCCGATGACATCGCTCGCCCCCGGCTGGCGCACATCGAGCAGCGGCAGGCAGTCGACCGTGATGCCGACCTCGGCCAGCATCGACGCAAGCGCCATCGCATTGAGCCTTGCGGCCTCGATCGCGCTGGCGGGCGCGCGCTCATACAGCGCATCGAACGCGGCGCCGCTCGGGAAATCGGGCCATTCGGGCGCCTTCATCCGCGCGACCCGGCCGCCCTCCTGGTCGATCAGGATCGGCAGGTTGGCGCGGCCGGCGAGGCTGCGCAGGTCGTCGGTCAGGCGCCGCAATTGCTCGCGGTTTTCGATATTGCGCCCGAACAGGATATAGCCCGCGGGGTTGCTGTCGCGGAAGAAAGCGCGTTCGTCGTCGGTCAGGGTCAGGCCCGAAAGGCCGAAAATCGCCGGTATCATGCGTCAAACTCCACTGACCGGTACTTCCCGCGCAGCCCGGCCAATGCAAGCATGATGACACGGCATTCCTATCGAACCAACGCTTTCTGCGGCAAAATGCGCAAATTTAGCGGACGACGACGCAATTTTCGCCCGCCACGCGCAATTTTCCGCACACAGCCGAGGCGTTGCCGGCCGAGCCGGCCGAAGCGCGCAGACGATAGACGGTGTTGTCGCCGACCTTCGCGGGTGAAACCGATTTGCCGAGATCGGCCAAATAAGGAAAGCGCTTCGACAGGTTCGTCCACGCCTTGCCCGCCGCGGCTTCGCTGCTGAAGGCGCCGAGCTGGATCATCGCCGATCCGCCCGTGGCCGCCTTGTCGGCTTCCTTGGCGCCCGGCGTCTTGACCGACATGGCCGCGGGTTTGGGCTTGCCCTTGTCGGCGGCGGCGATGCGCGCCGCCTCGTCCCTGGCGGCAGCCGCCTTGTCGGCCTCCGATCTGGCCTTTGCGGCCTTTGCCGCGGCTTCGCGCTCGGCCGGAGTCACCGCCGGCTCTTCGGGCATCCGGCTCGCGTCGACCTTGCCCGACGGTTCGGCGCCCTCGGTCGCGGCAAAGCTGGCATCGCCCTCGCCTTCGAACATCTTGGCGCCATCGGTTTTCGGCGCGACCTTGTAGGCGCCCTTTTCCGCGACGATCAGTTCGCCGTCGCCGCGCGCGCCGCCATTCTGCAGCCACCAGAGACCGCCGAGCACCGCACCGATCAGGATCAGACCGCCAAGCACCATGACGAGAAGGCGAACCGGCGATACCTCGCCATCGTCGCCCAGATCGTCGGCCGCTTCGAGCCAGGGAAGCCGATCTTCGTCCTCCAGGCCGAGTCCCGCGTCCTTCTCCTCCGCCATCAGTTCATCTCCTCGAGCGCCTCTACCCCCATCAGGTGGAGCCCGTTGCGGATAACCTGCCCGATTCCATCGGCGAGATAAAGGCGGGTCGCGGTCAATTCGGGGTCATTTGCCAAAATGATACGGGCCTCGGGACGATCGTTACCCATGTTCCACCAGGCATGGAACGCCGCCGCGACCTCGCCGAGGAAGAAGGCGATCCGGTGCGGCTCGCGGGCCGAGGCGGCCGATTCGACGATGCGCGGGAATTGCGCGAGCAGCTTGACGAGCCCGAGTTCATATGCGTCGAGCCGTGCCGGGTCCGGCGCGGCGGGCGCTACGCCTGCGTCCGCCAGCCTGCGCTTCAGCGAGGCGATCCGGGCGTGGGCATACTGGACATAAAAAACCGGATTGTCGCGCGACGCCTCGACCACCTTCGCAAAATCGAAGTCCATCTGCGCGTCGGCCTTGCGCGTCAGCATGGTGAAGCGCACCGCATCCTTGCCGACTTCGTCGACGATGTCGGCAAGGGTGACGAAATTGCCCGCCCGCTTCGACATCTTGAACGGCTCGCCATTCTTGAGCAGCCGGACCATCTGCACCAGCTTGACGTCGAAACGGGTCTTTCCGCCGGTCAGCGCCGCGACCGCCGCCTTGATCCGCTTGACCGTTCCCGCATGGTCGGCGCCCCAGATGTCGATCAATTCATCGGCGTTCTGGCTTTTCTGGAAATGATAGGCGAGATCCGCGCCGAAATAGGTCCAGCTACCGTCCGACTTCTTGATCGGCCGATCCTGGTCGTCGCCGAATTGCGTCGAGCGGAACAGCGGAAGCTCGACCGGCTCCCAGTCCTCGGGCGTCTCCCCCTTCGGAGCCTCGAGCATCCCGTCATAGACGAGGCCATGGTCGCGCAGCCATTTTTCGGCGGCCGCAGGCTTGCCTTCAGCCTGCAGTTCGGCCTCGGAAGAGAAGAGATTGTGGTGGATGCCAAGCTTCGCGAGGTCGGCGCGGATCATATCCATCATGGCCGCGACCGCGGCCGTGCGGAACGGAACGAGCCATTCGCTCTCGGGCGCGCCGACGAAACGGTCGCCATATTCGGCCGCCAGCTTCTCCGCGACGGGTTTCAGATAATCGCCCGGATAGAGCCCTTCCGGAATCGCGCCGATATCTTCGCCAAGCGCCTCGCGGTACCGCATGTGCACCGACCGCGCGAGCACATCGACCTGTGCCCCCGCATCATTGACGTAATATTCGCGGATGACCTCGTACCCGGCATATTCGAGCAGCGCGGCGAGCGCGTCGCCGACGACCGCGCCGCGACAATGGCCGACGTGCATCGGGCCCGTTGGGTTCGCCGAGACATATTCGACATTTACCGAGCGACCTTCACCCATTCTCGAGCGGCCATAATCGCCCGCTTCGGCGTGGATGAGCGCGAGTTCGTCGCGCCAGCTGTTATCGGCGAGGCGCAGGTTGATGAAGCCCGGCCCGGCGACGCTCGCCTCGGTCACTTCATCCAGCGCACCGAGTTCGGCGGCGAGCAGTTCGGCAAGCGCGCGCGGGTTGGCGCCTGCGGGCTTGGCGAGGACCATCGCGGCGTTGGTTGCCACGTCGCCATGCGAGGGGTCGCGCGGCGGCTCGACGCTGATCGCGCTGCGGTCGAGCCCGGCAGGCAAGGCGCCGCTGTCGACAAGCGCATCGAGGGCGGTGCCGATATGGTCGAAAAAACGGCTGAACAGGGTCACGGCGGATCCTAGCTTGGGTCAAATGGCGTTGGCGCGCGCCCTAGCCTAGCTTGGACAACGCGAAAAGCCCTGCGCCGCCGAAAAGGCGTCGCAGGGATGAGCGAAGCGCAGGGCGCGAACGGGCGCCGCCGCGCGGTTTATCGTCGGACGTTATATTCGAGCTGGTCCTGAGTCAGCTGGAAGCCGACCAGCAGCTCGAAGCTGGCGCGCTGCACAGCGGTGCGCACCTCGGGGATGCTCAGCGGATCGATCGCCGCGTCTTCCTCTCCCGCCTTCCGCTTGCGCGTGATGCGTTCCTGGATGTCGGCAGGCAGCGTCGCCGCGGCGCGGTCGACATAGGCGGCCGCCTGGCCATGCCCCGTCCCGCGCATCTGGCCGTCGGCAAAGCTGACGGTCACCTGGCCGATCCGCTTCGACACGACGGCGGTGCCGCCCTGCACGACGGTCGAGAAATAGGGCAAGGTCACCGTCCGTGCCGGGCCGGCGTCGCGGCGCGTCGCGATGACGTCGAAATTGGCGAGCTGATAGACTTTCTCGCCCTCTTCATTGCACTGCGGAGTCAGGTTGGTGATCGTCGCAACGACGTCGATCGCACTCGCATCGCGGCTCGTCGCGGGGTCGAAGAGGGTGATGTCGCCGGTATAGGTCGGGACGGCGATCGCGGGGCAAGCGCTGCGCGTCGAGGTTATGCCGACCCCCGAGGACACGTCGATATCATTGTCCTTTGCGCAGCCCGCCACCGTCGCCAGCGCCGCGGCTCCGCCGAGCAGGGCGACAATTTTACGGGAGGACGACGAAGATGACATCATAAAAACCGGACTTTCCAAACTCGCGCGAAGGCATCGAAGGGCTGCTCGCCGTTCCATGCGCGCCGCTTCTTATCGGTGCGATGAACAAGGCGCAACACGGACGAAGCCGCTTTACCGCGATAGTTGTGCTGCGCTAGAGCGCGCGGACCATGAACGCTCCCGACAATATAGTGCGCCCGCAAGGCAGCGAAAGCGCGATCCTCGACGTCTTGATCGCGGCGCCTCGCGGCTTTTGCGCCGGCGTCGACCGCGCGATCCGCATCGTCGAGCTGGCGCTGCTGCGCTATGGGGCGCCGGTCTATGTCCGTCACGAAATCGTGCACAACCGCTACGTCGTTGAATCGTTGAAGGCCAAAGGCGCGATTTTCGTCGAATCGCTCGACCAGGTCCCCGACGGCGTCCCGGTCGTGTTCAGCGCGCACGGCGTGCCCAAGGCCGTGCCCGCCAAGGCCGAAGCGCGCGGGCTCGACTATATCGACGCGACCTGCCCGCTGGTGTCGAAAGTGCATCGTCAGGCCGAGCGAGCACATGAGGCAGGACGCCACATCGTCTTTGTCGGCCATTCGGGCCATCCCGAGGTCATCGGCACACTCGGCCAGTTGCCGCAAGGAGCGATGACGCTGGTCGAATCGGTCGACGATGTCGCCGCTCTATCGCCGCCCGATCCGGAAAATCTGTCCTTCCTGACCCAGACCACGCTGTCGGTCGACGACACGCGCGACATCGTTGCCGCGCTGCAACACCGATTCCCGTCGATCAGCGGCCCGCGCGGCGAAGATATCTGTTACGCGACATCCAACCGGCAGGACGCCGTGAAAGCGATCGCGGGCCGTTGCGACCGGATGATCGTGATCGGCGCGCCGAACAGCTCGAACAGCCTGCGCCTCGTCGAAGTCGCCGAGCGACTGGGCACCCCTGCGCATCTGGTCCAGCGCGGAACCGACGTCGATCCCGAATGGCTGCGCGATATCGCGACCCTCGGCATCACCGCAGGCGCGAGCGCCCCCGAAACGCTGGTCCGCGAAGTGATCGACGCCGTCGCGGCGCATCGGCCGATCCGCGAGGATGTCGTTGTGACGGCCGAGGAGAATATGGTCTTCAAGCTGCCGCGCGGGCTCGAACCGGCAGCGAACTGATGGCGGTCTATACGCACGTCGACCCCGACGACCTTGCCGCGCTCGTCGCGCGCTACGACATCGGAACCGTCCTGTCGTGCAAGGGGATCGCCGAAGGCGTGGAGAACAGCAATTTCCTGCTGGAAACGACCGCTGACCGCTTCATCCTGACTCTGTATGAAAAGCGGGTGAGCGAGGGCGACCTGCCCTTCTTCGTCGACTTACTGAATCATCTCGCGCGTCGCGGCAGCCCCGTGCCCGCGATGATCGAGGATCGCGAAGGCCGCACGATCCAGCGCGTCTCCGGGCGCGCCGCCTGCATCATCCAGTTCCTGCCGGGCATTTCGCTGACCCACCCCTCGCCGCGCCAATGCGAGGCGGCGGGCGAAGCGCTGGGCACAATGCATCGCGCGGTCGCCGATTTCACGGGGGGGCGCGAAAACAGCATGGGGCACCGCCACTGGCGCGGCGTCGCCCAAGCCACGGGCAATCTCGACGCGGTAATTCCGGGGCTGCAGGCGGTCGTCGAGGACGAACTCGCCTATCTCGACGCCCGCTGGCCATCGGAGCTGCCGACCCATGTGATCCATGCCGACCTGTTTCCCGACAATGTGCTGATGCTCGGCGACACCGTCACCGGGCTCATCGACTTCTATTTCGCGGCCAGCGATTTTCGCGCCTATGACGTCGCGGTCACCCACGCCTCCTGGACCTTCTCGGACGACGGCGCGACCTGCGATACCGCACGAGCGAGCGCGCTGATGCGGGGCTATGCGAAGGCGGTCGCGCTGTCGGAGGCCGAGACAGCGGCCCTGCCTCTGCTGGCGCGCGGCGCATCGCTGCGCTTCCTGCTGACACGCGCGCACGACTGGGTCCATACGCCCGCCGATGCGCTGGTCACGCGCAAGGATCCCGCGCCCTTCCTGAACCGCCTGCGCCGCTATCGGGCCGCCGACGCCGCCAGCCTGTTCGCCGCATGACCGAAGGCCGGACAGTGATCGTCGCCACCGATGGCGCGTGCAAGGGCAATCCGGGGCCCGGCGGCTGGGGCGCGGTGCTGCGCTGGGGCGATGTCGTGAAGACGCTGTCGGGCGGCGAACCCGACACGACGAACAACCGCATGGAATTGACGGGGGCGATCGAGGCGCTCGCGGCGCTCAAGCGGCCGTGCAACGTCGAATTGTCGACCGACAGCGTCTATGTCCGCGACGGCATCACCAAATGGGTTTTCGGCTGGCAGAAGAACGGTTGGAAGACGGCAGCGAAAAAGCCGGTCGCCAACGCCGACTTGTGGCAGCGGCTGGTCGCCGAGGCGAAACGGCACAAGATCGAATGGATCTGGGTCAAGGGCCATGCGGGGCATGGCGACAATGAACTGGCCGACAAACTGGCGAGCGATGCGGCCTTGGAGGCGGCGCGGGCGCGCTGAACGCCCGCGCACCGTCGATTAGTCGGTCTCGCGCACTTCCGCGCCGGGGCCGTTCTTCAGAATCGACTCGATGGCATTCTTCGCGGACGCCTTGCTGCTATAGCCTTCGGTCCAGAAGATCGCTTCGTTATTATACTTGAAATAGGCGACAAATTCGCCGGCCTTGTTCTTCTTGATCTCGAAATAATGGGCCATGCCACTCTCCACAGGTCGGGCCGTGCCGGGGGTGGCGCAGCCAAGCCAATGCTAATGCGCCTTTTTCCCGGCGCAAGCCGATAGATTGGTCAGGCAAGACGTGTGGGAGAGAAGGGCGCAGGATCGAGGTTGCCGATAGCACCGCGAGGCCACGGCGCGCCAAGCTCCGCCGCAAGCAATTCTCCGATCGCCGGCGATGTCTGAATGCCGAAGCCCCCCTGCCCCGCACACCAGACGAAGCCGGGGACGTGCGGATCGGCCCCGAAGACGGGCAGCCGGTCGGGGGCGAAACTGCGAAGCCCCGCCCATTTGCGTTCGACGGCGGCGATCGGCCAGTCGACGACCTGTTGCAGCCGGTCGATCGCGATCGCGACGTCGAGTTCCTCCGGCGCGGCGTCGCAGGGCGCGGACGGCGTCTCGTCATGCGGGCTGAGCCACACGCGCCCCTCGCTCTCGCCCTTGAAGTAGAAGCTGCCGCCGACGTGAATCACCAGCGGCAGCGACGCGGGAACCGGGACGCCCAGCCGCAATTGCACGACCGTTCGCCGATAGGGCCGGATGCCGAGCGGGCGGGCGCCGCATAACTCCGCGACCGTGTCGGCCCACGCCCCCGCCGCATTGACGATGACATTGGCGTGCACCGTGCCGGTCCCGGCCTGCACCTGCCAACCGGAGGCGGTCCGCCGCGCGGACGTCAGCGCCACCCCTGTTGCCAGTTGCGCGCCCGCACGCTTTGCTGCGCGCAAAAAGGCGGCATGCAGGGCGCCGACATCGATATCGCTGCAGGCTCCCTCATAAGCGGCCTCGCTCCAGTCAGGGCGGATGCCGGGCACGATCCGCGCGACCTCGGCTCCGCTCATGCGCTGGATGTCGACGCCCTTCGCCGCGAACCCGGCGGTGAATTCGTCCACGACCTTGGCCTCGTCGCGCCGCCCCAGATTGAATGCAGCCCGCGGCGACAGGAAGCCGCGCTCGGAAAAGTCGGCCGGAGGGTCGCGCAGCAGCTCGAACGACGCCTTCGACAGCGGCTGGATCGCCGGGCCGCCATAGGTTTCGTGCCAAAAAGCGGCCGACCGGCCGGTCGCATGATAGCCGGGCATGGCTTCGGCCTCGATCAGCAACACCCGCCGGTGCGGCGCCAACGATGCTGCGAGGCTGGCCCCGCCGATACCCGCGCCGACGATCAGGACGTCGATGGATGAAGGGAGCGTACCGGTCATGGCGGCCGCATATCGGCTGGCTCGCGGAATGCAAGCCGCGCCCGGCCCGATCATGGTTACTTTTTGGTAAGCCATGATCTCTAGGAGAAGACCGATGCAAACCGGTCCGATCACGCTTGGCCTGATGGCGCTCCTCGCGGTGCTGATGGTTGTCGCGGCGGTGAGCGACCTGCGCACCCGCACAATATCGAACGGCTTGAATGCCGCAATCGCGCTGCTCGCCATCCCCTTCTGGATCGCCAGCGGACTGGCACTTTGGCCTGAAATCCCGCTCCAGTTTGGCGCCGCCTTTGCGGTGTTTCTGGTCTTCGCCGGCCTGTTCGCGCTGGGCGCGATGGGCGGCGGCGATGTGAAGATGATCGGCGGGGTGATGCTGTGGATTCCGCTCCCGCTGTTCATCCCGATGCTGACGCTCATGGCGATCGGCGGGGGAATCCTGTCGGCCGTGATGCTGATCCACTCGAAAATTCGCCCTTCGGACAAGGCGATAGAGGTTCCCTATGGGGTCGCTATCGCCGCAGCCGGGCTTTGGGCGCTTCACCAACACTATCTTAACCAGTTTCAGTTTATCGCTGTGAGTTGAGGGCAAGCGCCGCCACTTCTGGTTGGTGCAGGAGGCGAAAAATCGTCATGGATACGCGAAAGATTATGCTGATCGTCGGCGCGCTGGTGATTGCCATCGGCGCGGCGTTCGGGGTGAACCAGATGATGCGGGGCGCATCGGCGCCGCAGGCGCGCGCCGCCGCCGCGCCGGAAATCAATGGCCCCATGATCCTCGTCGCAACGCGGCAGCTGCCGGCGGGCACGATTATCGGCCCGGACAGCTTCCGCTTCCAGCCCTGGCCGAAGGAACTGGTCGAGAAGGCCTATTTCCTGAAGGAACAGACCGAAGTCCAGAATCTGGTCGGCACGGTCGTTCGCTATCCGATCACCGCGGGCCAGCCGCTGACGCAGGGCGCGCTCGTCCATCCCGACGACCGCGGCTTCCTCGCCGCGGCGCTCGGGCCGGGGATGCGCGCCGTGACCGTGAAGGTCAGCCAGGAACAGGGTGTCGCGGGCTTCGTCTTCCCCGGCGACCGCGTCGACGTCGTCCTCGCGCAGAAGCTTTCGGTCAAGGAAGGCAGCGCCTATCCCGACGACGAGCTCTACACCGCCGAAACGATCGTGCGTAACGTCCGCGTCCTCGCCACCGACCAGCGCTACGACGCCGAAGACGAAACGGGCAAGACGCCCGTCCGCACCTTCGGCTCGGTAACGCTCGAAGCGACGCCCGAAATTGCCGAGAAGATCGCCGTCGCCCAGAATATGGGCCAGCTCTCGCTGGCGCTCCGCCCGCTCGCCGAAAACAGCGGCGACCTCGAGGCGGCCATTGCCTCGGGCGAAGTGAATGTCCCGGCCGGCGGCGGCACCGCCGCCGAAAAGAAGATGCTGGCCGAAGCCGCCGCGCGTCCGACCTCGGCCAAGTCGTCGGCGACGACCGGCGGCGACGTCTCGCGCTTCTGGGTTCCGGTTCGTGGCCGCGTGTCGGCTCCGCGCCAGCCGCAGCAACAGCAGCAGTCGTACAGCGGCGCGCCCGTTTCGATGGGCCCCGCGGCGCCCCAGGGTCCGGTCGTTCGCGTGACCCGCGGTGACAAGGTGACCGAAATTACGGTTGGGGGTAAGTAAGATGAACAGCAAAGCCACTTTCAAGGTCGCGGCTCTCGCCCGCACCCTGGCCATTGGCCTGGTCGCAGCGACCCTGGTGTCGGCCCCGGTGCAGCAGGCGGCGGCGCAGGCGACGCAGAACGCCAGCAGCAGCGTCGACCTGTCGGTCGGTCGCGGCCGCCTGATCAGTCTGAGCGCGCCGATGACCGACGTGTTCGTCGCCGACGACAAGGTCGCCGACGTCCAGGTCCGCTCCAGCCGCCAGCTCTATGTCTTCGGCAAGGCGCCCGGCGAAACGAGCATCTATGCAACCGATGCCAGCGGCCGGGTCGTCTATTCGACCGTAGCCCGCGTCGGCAACAACATCGAGACGATCGACCAGATGCTGTCGCTTGCAATGCCCGATGCAAAGATCGCGTCGAACACGATGAACGGCTTCATACTGCTGACCGGCACCGTCTCGTCGCCCGACGATGCGGCGGAGGCCGAGCGCCTTGTACAGGCGTTCGTCGGTGACCAGACCAAGGTGCTGTCGCGCCTTCGCACTGCAACCCCGCTTCAGGTCAACCTGCAGGTCCGCATCGCCGAAGTGAACCGGACGCTTCTCAAGGAGATCAGCGGAAACGTGCTGACCCGCGACCGCGACGGCCAGTTCGGCAACGGCTTCCTCGGCAGCGTGGTGCGGGGCCGCACGGCGGGTACGATTACGTATCCGGGTGAAGGCACCTCGGGCGCGACCGGCACCACCTACCAGTTCACGACGCCTTCCGGCGTCAACAGCTTCGGCGCCGCCGGCCGCCTGTTCGGCCTCGATGTCATGGCCTCGCTCGACATCGGCGAACGGTCGGGCATGGTCGTCACGCTCGCGCAGCCGAACCTGACCGCGATTTCGGGCGAAACCGCCGACTTCCTGGCGGGCGGTGAATTCCCGGTTCCGATCCCGGGCAATTTCGCAAGCACCACGATCGAATATCGCAAATATGGCGTCAGCCTGGCCTATACGCCGACCGTTCTTTCGAACGGCCGCATCAGCCTGCGCGTGCGCCCGGAAGTGTCGGAACTGTCGACCGAAGGCGCCATCGAAATGGATGGCTTCCAGGTCCCGGCGCTGACGATCCGCCGCGCCGAGACGACGGTCGAGCTGGGTTCGGGCGAAAGCTTCATGATCGCGGGCCTGATGAACAACCGTTCGATCGGCGCGATCGACAAGGTGCCCGGCCTCGGCGACGTTCCGCTTCTCGGCACGCTGTTCAAATCCGACAGCTTCCGCCGCGGCGAGACCGAACTGGTGATCGTGGTGACGCCCTATCTCGTCCAGCCGGTCACGGCGAACGAGATCAAGCTGCCGACCGATGCCTATCAGGACTCGAACGACCTGCAGCGCCTGCTCCTCAACCAGACGAGCGACGGCGTGACGGGCGGCGACCGGCCGAAACCGAAGCTCGATACCACGGTGGGCGATGCCGACCGTCCGCGCGCGGCCGGCACGGCGGCGCCGGGTTTCAGCGTCGGCAAGTGACACGCCGGTTTTCAGGAGCAAAGTGATGAAGAAGATCGCAACTTGGACCGCCCTGGCACTGGCAACCACGCTCGCCGGATGTACGGGCGCGGCAAATGGCAATCGCGGCCTTGAATCGGTCCACCAGCCCGTGGTCCGGAACACCATCTATCAGTTCGACGTGGCCGCCGGTTCGGGCGACATCGCGCCGAGCGAACAGGGTCGGCTTCAAGGCTGGCTCGACGCGTTGGGTGTGCGCTACGGCGACCGCATCGCCATCGAAGACCCGTCGGTCTATGGCGCCAGCGAGGCGCAGGCGACCGTCCGCGCGATGGTCGAACGCCGCGGCCTGCTCCTCAGCAACGACGTGCCGGTCACCACCGGCGCCGTTCCGCCCGGCTCGATCCGCGTCATCGTGACGCGCGCGACCGCCCATGTTCCGGGTTGTCCCGACTGGTCGAGCAAGTCGGCGATCAACTTCACCAACGCCACGTCGTCGAACTATGGCTGCGCGACGAACAGCAACCTCGCGTCGATGGTCGCCGACCCCAACGATCTGATCAAGGGTTCGACCTCGACCGGAAATGATCCGAATGCCGCAACGCGCGCGATCAAGACCTATCGCGAACGGCCGCAGACGGGCGCCGGCGAACTCAAGGCCCAACAGACCACCAACTCAAGCGGAGGCAGCCAGTGAACGCTCCTTTCAAAGCAGCAGGGCTGCGTGACCCCTTCAATGCGTTCGTCTGCGACGACGATACGCTGGAGCTGATCCGCGTCGCCGCGGCCGACATGGGCTGGCCGACCGAGAAGTGCAACAAGGGCGGACTGCGCAACGCCGTCCAGTCGCTGTCTGTCTCGGCGAGCCCAAACATCCTGTTCGTCGACATGTCCGAATCGGGTGACCCGATCAACGACATCAACGCGCTGGCCGAGGTTTGCGAACCCGGCACCGTCGTGATCGCGGCGGGTCAGGTGAACGACGTCCGCCTGTACCGCGACCTTCTGTCGAGCGGCATCCAGGACTATCTGCTGAAGCCGCTGTCGCTCGATCAGGTCCGTGAATCGCTGACGATGGCGCAGGCGATGCTGTCGGCGCCGAAACATGCCGACATGCACGACGACAAGCCGCATCACATGATGGCGGTGGTCGGGGTGCGCGGCGGCGTCGGCGCGTCGCTCGTTTCGACGTCGCTCGCCTGGGCGATCAGCGAACAGGCCGACCGTCAGACCGCGCTCCTCGATCTCGACGTGCATTTCGGCACCGGCGCGCTGACGCTCGACCTCGAGCCCGGCCGCGGCCTGATCGACGCGATCGACAATCCCAGCCGGATCGACGGCCTGTTCATCGAGCGCGCCATGGTTCGCGCGTCGGACAAGCTCAGCCTGCTGTCGGCCGAAGCGCCGATCCACCAGCCGGTGATGACCGACGGCTCGGCCTTTTTCCAGCTGGAGGAAGAGCTGCGCAACGCGTTCGAGATGACGATCGTCGACATCCCCCGGCACGTTCTGATCCCCTTCCCCCACCTGGTGCAGGAAGTCGGAACGATCCTGCTGGTCAGCGATGTGACGCTCGCATCGGCGCGTGACACGATCCGTCTGCTGTCGTGGTTCAAGCAGAATGTTCCGGGTGCGCGGGTGATTCTGGTCGCCAACAAATTCCAGAGTGCCATTGGCGAGCTGTCGCGCAAGGAATTCGAATCGTCGATCGAACGACCGATCGACTTCACCATTCCGTTCGATCCCAAGCTGGTCAGCCAGTCGGCGAAACTCGGCAAATCCTACGCCGAGATCTGCAAGGGCACGAAGGCCGGTCAGGTCTGGACCAGCCTGATGCGCCTCGTCATCGACGGCGCCGACGAAAGCGCCGAAGAGGCGCCGGTCGCGCCGGCAAAGGCAAAGGCGAAGTCGGGTGGCTCGCTGCTCGACAAGATCGGCGGCCTCGGCACGCTGGTGACGAAAAAGGCCAAGTGAACCGGCCAAAGCGGCTTGCCGGCTGGCAGGCCGCTCCGGCCACCCAAGGATAGGGCGGGCAAAGGGCGAACATGAACCTGCAATTGATCCTCGTCGTTGTTGCCGCCTTCGTCGCGGTCGGCATGCTGGTCATGGCGCTTGCCGGTCCATCGGTCAGCGGGGTGAAGAAGCGCCGGCTGTCGTCGGTCCGCGACCGTCACGCCGCATCGACCGAAGCCGTCGTCGCCGCGCAGATGCGCAAGACGATCCAGGCCCGGGGCGGCGGCGCCGCGAGCCTCTCCAACCTGATGCCGCGGCGTGAGCTGATGGAAAAGCGTCTGCGGCGCACCGGCAAGGGGTGGAATCTCAGCCAGTATATGCTCTGGTGCATGGGGCTGTTCGTGGTCGTGACGGGCGCGCTGCTCGTGTTGCGGACGCCGTTGCTGCTCGCCGCGCTTGTCGGGCTGATGGTCGCTGTCGGCTTTCCGCACATGGTCGTGGGGCACCTGATCAAGAAGCGCGTCAACGCTTTCAATACCCGCTTTCCCGACGCGATCGACCTGCTCGTCCGCGGCCTGAAATCGGGTCTTCCCGTGACCGAAACCTTCCAGGTGGTGAGCCAGGAACTGCCCGGCCCGGTCGGCGAAGAATTCAAAGGCGTCGTCGAACGCATCCGCATCGGCAACACGATGGAAGCGGCACTGCAGGAATCGGCCGAGATGCTCGGCACGCCCGAGTTCCAGTTTTTCTGCATCACCATCCAGATCCAGCGCGAGACGGGCGGCAACCTTGCCGAAACGCTCGCGAATCTGTCGGACGTTCTGCGCAAGCGCGCGCAGATGAAGCTGAAGATCCGCGCGATGTCGTCGGAAGCCAAGGCGTCTGCCTATATTGTCGGCGCGCTGCCCTTCTTCGTCTTCGGCATCGTCTGGTCGATGAACCCCCAGTATCTGGCCGGCTTCTTTACCGAGCAACGGCTGATCATCGCGGGGGTCGGCGGGCTCATCTGGATGAGCATCGGTGCCCTCATCATGAAAAAAATGATCAGCTTCGAGATCTGAGGGGCGCGGACCGATGAACAGCCATTTCCTTCTCACCGCCGCCTTCTCGGGAGTCCAGAGCGGCCCCAAGCTGATGGGGATCGATGTCGTCTGGGCGGCGACGATGCTGGCCGCCGTCGGTGTCGGCGCGGTGCTCTTCGCCATCTATGGCGCGCTGACCGTACGCAATCCGATGACGAAGCGCGTCAAGGCGCTCAACGAGCGCCGCGAACAGCTCAAGGCCGGCATTACGGCCTCGACCACCAAGCGCCGGGCCAAGCTGGTCCGCAAGAACCAGACCGCCGACCGGATGCGCACCTTCCTCGGCAAGCTGCAGGTGCTGCAGGAAGAGCAGATCAAGGACGTCCAGCAGAAGCTGGCGCAGGCGGGCATCCGGTCGAAGGATCTGGCCGTTGCCGTGATCTTCGGCCGCCTCGTGCTGCCGATCCTGTTCGGCGGCATCGCCGCGACGCTGATCTATGGCATGGACATGTGGCCCGACCTTACGACGGTCAAGCGCGCGGGCTTTACGATGGCGGCGCTGATTCTCGGCTACAAGGCGCCCGATCTGTTCGTCGACAACAAGCGCCAGAAGCGTACCGATGCGATCCGCAAGGGGCTTCCCGACGCGCTCGACCTGCTCGTCATCTGCGCCGAAGCGGGTCTTACCGTCGACGCCGCCTTCTCGCGCGTGTCGAAGGAACTCGGCCGCGCCTATCCCGAGCTGGGCGAGGAGTTCGCGCTGACTTCGATCGAGCTCGGCTTCCTGACCGAGCGCCGCCAGGCATTCGAGAACCTCGCCTATCGCGTCAATCTCGAGTCGGTGAAGGGCGTCGTGACGACCATGATCCAGACCGAGAAATATGGTACGCCGCTGGCCAGCGCGCTGCGCGTCCTGTCGGCCGAATTCCGCAACGAACGCATGATGCGCGCCGAGGAAAAGGCGGCGCGCCTGCCGGCGATCATGACGGTGCCGCTGATCCTGTTCATCCTGCCGGTGCTGTTCATCGTCATCCTGGGGCCCGCGGCCTGCGCACTCAGCGACGCGATGTCGGGCGGCGGTTTCGGTCGCGGGGGCGGCTGAAGCCCACGCACAGGGACGGACGATCGAGGGGCGGGAGAAATCCCGCCCCTTTTCGCATCAGGCGACGGTCTGCTCGATCGCGCCGAAAATGCTGTGATGATGGTCGTCGTCCATCCAGATGCGCACCGTGTCGCCCTTTTGCATGAACGGCGTCTTCGGCTCGCCCTGCCGGATCGTCTCGACCGTGCGGACTTCGGCAAGGCAGCTATAGCCGAGCCCACCCTCGGCGATCGGCCTGCCCGGACCGCCGTCGACGTCGCGGTTGGAGACGGTGCCCGACCCGATGATCGTGCCGGCGCCGAGGTTGCGCGTCTTGGCCGCATGGGCAATCAGCGCGCCGAAATCGAATGTCATGTCGACGCCCGCGTCGGCGCGGCCGAGCGGTTTGCCGTTGAGATCGACTGACAGCACGCCGTGCAGCTTGCCGTCCTTCCAGCGCGCGCCAAGCGCGTCGGGGGTGACGAATACCGGTGACATCGCGCTGGACGGCTTTGACTGGAAAAACCCGAAGCCCTTGGCGAGTTCGGCCGGTATCAGGCCGCGCAGCGACACATCGTTGGTGAGGCCGACGAGCAGTATCTTGCCGCGCGCCGCGACCGGGTCGATCCCGGCCGGAACATCGCCCGTCACCACCACGACCTCCGCCTCCATATCGCATCCCCACGCCGGATCGCCGAGCGGAATGGGATCGCGCGGGCCGAGGAAGGCATCGCTGCCGCCCTGGTACATCAGGGGATCGTGCCAGAAGCTTTCGGGCATCTCCGCATTGCGCGCCTGCCGGACGAGCGCGACATGGTTCACATAGGCACTGCCGTCGGCCCACTGATATGCGCGTGGCAGCGGCGAAGCGGCGTCGCGTTCGTGGAAGCGTTCGCGCGGGATGGCTTCGTGGTTGACGTCCTCCGCCAGCGCCGCGAGCCGCGGTGCCGCATCTTCCCAATCGTCGAGCGCCGCCTGCAGCGTCGGGGCGATCGCGCCGGCGTCGGCGTACCAGGCGAGGTCGTCGGAGACGACAACGAGCCGGCCGTCGCGGCCGTGCTTGAGCGAAGCGAGTTTCACATCTGTCCCTTTGTCTGCGACGCCGCGCATCGCATGATCGGGGGAGCGATGATCAGCGCGGCATCTGGATCGATGCGAAACAGGTAAAGCCGCTCTGCCCTGCCTGCAAGCGCCGGATATATTGCAGATAGGCCTGCGACTGGTTGTAGCTGGTGCCCGGCAGCGTCTGGCCGCGAAAGGCGCGCTTCACTTCCTCACCGGTGAACGGGCGCGGCGATCCCGGGAAGGCGCCCTTCGTGCCCGGCGGCACCAGCTTGCCCTGCGCGTCGATATATTTGCCCGCCGCGGTCGGACCGGGAACGGGAATCTGGCAGTTCATCACCGACACCGCGGTCTGGGCAAAGGCCGGGCGGATCGTCAGCGCCGCCGACACGCCAACCGCGCCGAGCGCCAGCATCCGGCGCCGCGACGGTGCGGCATCGGCTGGATCGGCAGAATTTTCGGCGGGGATCGGGCTGTCTTCCATCGCGCTGCGCATAAACCAATGAAGCGTCGCGGAAAAGCAAAAGACCGCCTTGCTCCGTCCGCTTCCCTCTTTGGGACATTCGCGCGACAGGGGTTAACGACTGCGAACATCCTTGCGGCACGCCCTGCTTCGTGCGAGGGCGCGCGAGCGATGTTCGATCGTCTCTCGAGCCTTGTTGCCGCCCTCACCCTGGTCGCCATCGCGGCCATCTTTGCGGCGTTGGCGGGCGGCGATGCGCTTTCGATCGCGATTATCGCCGTGGCGGGAGTCGCCGGCGTCGCAATCGTTTACGGCGCCCTGCCCTCGCCGCTTCCCGACCCGCAAGCCCCCCCCAAGATCGAAGCGCCGCCGGTTTCGCTGCTCCGCCATCCCGATTTTGCGCTGTGGGTCGACCAGGAGGATGAACCGCTGATCGGCGTTGCCGACAATGTCGTCACGATCGTCAACGACGCCGCGGTGCGCCTGCTCGGCCGCCACATCGTCGGCGCCGACATCCGCACCGCGATTCGCCATCCCGCCGCGACCGAATGGCTGGCGCGCATCGGGGGCGACGCACCGCTGGAAACGCTCAATCTCGTCGACTTCCCCCGCCCCGGCCAGCGCTGGACGATGCGCATCGCCACGCTGTCGGGCAGCGAGCGGATCATCTTCCTCTCCGACCGCTCGGCGATCGACGCCGCGGACCGGATGCGATCCGATTTCGTCGCCAACGCCAGTCACGAGCTGCGCACGCCGCTTGCGGCGATCCTCGGCTATGTCGAAACGCTGCAGGACATGAACGGCGAAGCCGACGCCCCGATGCGCCACCGTTTCCTGTCGATTATCGAGCGCGAGGCGCGGCGGATGCAGCAGCTGGTGATCGACCTCCTCTCGATCTCGCGCGTCGAGGCGGACCGTTTCCGCCGCCCCACCCGACCGGTCAATCTGGCCGCCATCGTCAAGACGACGATCGCCCAATTGCAGGACAGCGAGGCCGCGCGTCCGAAGGATATCGTCGCGAGGCTCGGCCGCAGCGCGCAGCCTATTCTCGGCGACGAGGCGCAGCTCGGACAACTGGCCCACAATATCATTTCCAATGCGATGAAATATGGCCGTCCCGGAACGCCGGTCACGGTCGAACTGGCGCGCGAGGGACAACGCGTCCGGCTCTCGGTCAGCGACGAGGGCGAAGGCATCGCCCCCGACCATCTGCCGCGCCTGACCGAACGCTTCTACCGCGTCGACGAAGCACGCAGCCGCTCGGTCGGCGGCACCGGGCTCGGCCTTGCGATCGTCAAACATATCAGCGAGCGCCACCAGGGGCAGCTCGATATCGAAAGCGAGCTTGGCAAGGGCACGAAGGTTTCGGTGACCTTCCCGCTCGCCGCCGACGGCTAATCGATCGTTTCGAGAAGCTCGGCCAGCTTTCCGAACATCTCGTCGATCTGCGCCTTCTCGACGATCAGCGGGGGCGAGAGCGCGATGATATCGCCCGTCGCGCGGACAAGCAGGCCGTTGTCGAAGGCGGCGTGGAACAGCTCCATCGCGCGCGCGGTGGGGGCGCCGGGGCGCGGTTCGAGTTCGATCCCCGCGACAAGACCGATGGTGCGGATGTCGATGACATGGCGGCGTCCCTTCAGGCCGTGCGCCGCGTCCTCCCAATAGGCCGCGAGGTCGTTTGCGCGGTCGAACAGGCCGTCGCGCGCATAGAGGTCGAGCGTCGCAAGACCCGCGGCGCTGGCGAGCGGATGGCCCGAATAGGTGTAGCCGTGGAACAGCTCGATGCCGCCCGGCACGCTGTCGATCACCGCATCGTGCAATTCGCGCTTTACCGCCACCGCGCCCATCGGAACCGCCGCGTTGGTCAGCCCCTTCGCCATCGTGATGATATCGGGGGTGACGCCCCATGCCTCCGACGCCGTCGGCGCGCCGACGCGGCCGAACGCGGTGATGACCTCGTCGAAGATCAGGAGGATGCCGTTGCGGTCGCAAATCTCGCGCAGCCGCTGGAGATAGCCCACCGGCGGGACGAGCACCCCGGTCGAGCCCGCCATCGGCTCGACGATCACCGCCGCGATCGTCTCTGCGCCGTGCAGGTCGACGAGGCGCTGCAGATCGTCGGCCAGTTCGGCGCCATGTCGGGGGAAGCCGCGCGCGAAGGCGTTGCGGCCGATATCGTGCGTATGGCGCAGATGATCGGCGCCGGGCAGCGTCGAAAAGACCCGCCGGTTGTTGACGAGCCCGCCAACCGTGATCCCGCCAAAGCCGGTGCCGTGATAGCCGCGCTCACGGCCGATCAGGCGGGTGCGCGTTCCCTGTCCCTTCGCGCGCTGGATCGCGAGCGCGATCTTGAGCGCGGAGTCGACTGACTCCGACCCGCTGTTGGTGAAGAAGATGCGGTCGAGACCGTCGGGCATCAGCGCCGCGACGCGCTGGGCGAGTTCGAACGGCAACGGGTGGCCGAGCTGGAAGGTCGGCGCGAAATCGAGCGTCGATGCGGCCTTTGCGATCGCCTCGGCAATCTCGGGTCGGCAATGACCTGCGTTGCTGCACCAGAGGCCGGCAGTGCCGTCGAGGATTTCGCGCCCGTCGCTCGACCGGTAATACATGCCGCTCGCGGACACGAGCTGGCGCGGGTTCGCCTTGTACGCGCGGTTGGCGGTGAACGGCATCCAGAAAGACGCCAGCTGGTCGTTGTCACCCCTCATCGATCGTCTCCATGCGGTGGCAGGACATTGGCCTGTCCGTCCCAAAGTTCAGCAAAGTTCAGCCTTGTGCGACCAACTTTTGCCGTCCGCACCCTATGCGAAACAAAGGATGCGGCAGGCGGTATGGCGCGAAGCTATCGCGCCCGAACGATGTAGGACAGCGAAAAATCGGGCGGCAGGATGGCGGCTTCGGGGTGGATTCCAGACCTTCAATTCTCGTCACCCTGAACTTGTTTCAGCATCCATGGCCGGGCCTTGCATCCGGCGCGGCGCCGAAGGAAACGGCAGACCATGGACCCTGAAACAAGTTCAGGGTGACGATGCAGGATGGGTCAGCTTCCGGTCGTTTGCTGTCATTCGTCATCCCGGACTTGATCCGGGATCCACCGCAGCGCTGAAGTCATGGACCCC